>JAEEUZ010000003.1 GCA_016290725.1 Bacteroidales bacterium
CCTTCGCCCCTGCAAGGCCCAGACCGGCATCCCCCCCACCGAGTGGAAACAAAAGGAAGGAATCGAAGACAATCAAAACAAAACGTGATATGAAAAAGTACTTGTCCATTCTTGCAGCTTTAGCAATGCTCTGCTCCTGTCAGGAAGAGCCGGTTATCGACGACGGAGGCGGAGATGGCCCCGGCGGCGGAGGAGGCAATAACAACCAGCCCGGCGTGGAACTCACCCTGTCGGCCTCCAAGATGGCCTTCTCGTCTTTCTGTGGCGAACAGGTAGTAGAAGTGTCCACAAATCAGCAGAGCTGGACGGCCGATGTCGCCCAGGAAAGCAGCGAATGGCTGAGCATCGACACGGAAGACAAAACCATCAAGGTCTCGGTTACTGATAATCCAGGAGCATCGGAGCGCCAGGGAGTAGTTTTGGTCAAGGCCGGAGGGAATACGGTTACTCTCACGGTAACTCAGGACGGCTTGGGCGAGGATGCTGCAAACGGACAAGGAACGACCATTGAATATGCTCTGGCAGAAGGTACTACAATTGCGCCCAAGTCTCTTTCGCAGTATATTACATCCGTCAATACAAACGAACAAACCTTCTATATCAGCAAGGACGTTCCGGAAGAGTTAATACCCACAAAAGGAAAACTCATCATCAACACACCCACAAAAGTGCTGCCGCAGGGTCTCCTCGCCAATGTCATCTCTGTTACTGAAACTGCCGACGGATATAAAGCGATATACACTCCCCTGGGTCTGACGGATGTTTTCCAAAGCCTGAATGTCAATATTGAAGACCTGGATATGGGAGAATATGTTACAGGTATTGAAGATGAGTACGGCAATCCCATTCAGTATTCTGTCACGAAGGCATACGCATCCAAAAACTTCCATATAGACATTCCCGAGGTCCAGTGGGAAATCGCCAAGGGGTTCTTTGTTACGCCCCAGATGGGAGCCGACATATTGCTCAAGTTGCAGTTGAACGTGGATGACTACGTGCTTTCTACCCTGAATGTAAAGGCCGATGCGACAATAGTATGGGGGGCGGATTTTGAATTGGCCGCAGACGTCACTATGAGCTGGAGGAAAAAGATAATGAGTTTTTATCTGGCAGCTATCCCCGTGGGGCCCATTCTGCTCACACCATCGGTCGATGTCTTTGCCATCGCTGATGTGGGTGGAAAAATAAGCCTCACTGCCCAGGTAAGAACAACTGTTTCTTCATCGGCATGGTTGCAATATGATTGTATAAATGGCACAAACAGCTATTCCAACACCTCCAAACCGGAAGTGGGGCCAACCACATGTGAGGTAGGAACCTCAGCAGAGGTAAGCGCCAGCGCCGGCATCAGTATCGGTGTTGGAATCGGCATATTCACTGATATTTTCAAAGCGGGCGTTTCCATTGATGCCGTCGTAAACCTTGCCCTTAGCACCTCTATCGATCTGGACACATGGCGCACCTGTGATCCCGGGAATTGGATTGGCGCAGCCGTTTCAGAGGCAAAAGTTACAGCTACCTTAAAGGTTTACGGCTCACTGTATTATTCTTATCCCGGCCTGGGAGACGGTGGCATAGGTAATTACGACTCGGTTCAAATATCTCCTACTTACAATCGCAAGTTGGCTGAATGGAATATATTCCCAAAACTCAACAAGGATCTTGAATGCGTTCAGGATGGCGGCGATGTGTTCACAGTCAGAACTTATGTGGAAGCCCCTTCTCTTTTCTCCGGAGTCCCGGGGTCCAAGTTCGGCGAACTGGTTCTGGCCTACAAGGATGAGGGCAATGCTCTCGCAGAGCATAAAATCATTCCATTCGATCTAACGGAAGCCAAGGCCGCCGCGTTATGGGAAAATCCGGACCGGCCTCAACTGATTGAGGCCAAAGCAGACGGGCTCGTGGCCAACCGTTTTTATGATTTTGACGTTTGCTGGAAGATCGGCACCGGATTAATCCCTCTGAATTCGGTCTACCATGTCAGGACCATGAGAAGCCAGGACTATAACGCACTGCGCTCGATTCTTGGCGCCATTCAATCATGTTCATCAGGTTATTGGGAAGAATGCAACTGGGGAGAAGAAGGAATTTTCGTAGAACGATATAAGAATGTCTGGTTTGGCTTGGATTCTGACATAGAATCGGGTGATTTGGACATAGATATTACAATCCCCAAGGAATGGCAACTGGGCAGTAATCTTACCATAGGCAATTATTCCCCGTCCAATCATTTCAAATGGAATTTGATTCTGGAGGGCGAGCGAAGCTTTAATACCATCGACATTGAGGATAAGAAGTGTTCATTAAACCTTAGTAAAAAACTTGAAACGAAGAACTTTATATTCAGGGGTATGTATGTTTATGACGGTTATCCCAGTAGTTATCTTAATGTGACAGATAAGTTTGATATCAGCAATTCTGAAATCAACGACATCATTGTTTTCGGCGAGGGGGCTGACGGAGGATACATTTGTCCGTCCGAGATTATTCTGGATAATTGCCCTAATGTTGGCGGACTTGAAATTAGCGTTCCCAAGGGAAAGGAGTTGAAAACTTTGTCGGCCAAGAACACCGGAATGGACAAGAACACCAACGTATACAGTTCGTTCAGTATAAATGTACATGGAAAAATCTCGGATAACGCTATCAAGGGAATGGGCGACATTAAGCGCCCTAATAGGTATTTATACATATGTGATGATTCCAATATGGGCTCTTTATCATTAGGCCCCGGTCCCACTATCGTTCATCTGTATTCTCCGAATGTCAGATCCGTGTCAGCTACCGGTGCCTCTGACCTGAAAAGCCTGTATCTTGAATGGGGCCATCGGGCAACTTCCCTGACTGTTTCCGATTGTCCGAAATTAGAGACCCTGGATGTCAGCACAGATTATGACTACGATGGCAGTTTGAGCGTATTCAGCATCTCTAATGTGCCTGCCATAAGCAAATTACACATTTGCGGCCAAAAAGGATTGGGAGGAGAATTACCATCCGTTCTTGCCCAAATGGAGAAAAACGGGAAAGATGTTGCGTACGATGTTCGTTATTCTTACTATTATCAGGATAGGTATCAAGCCGGGCAGGATTATGATGATTGGGAAACGACAAATAAGAATCCCTTCCCGGATTATGTTCCACGTCTCACTTATGTAAAGAGTCTGAAGTGGTGGGATGAAGAAGGGCACAGATGGTGGACTGATTACAAAATATGGTATCAAAACTTTGGTTTTGGTTACTACTATTCAGGAGAGCCATCTCAGGGGTATCATCGTAGCAAAAGCGAACTGCCTGGAGAGTATGGTAAAAACTGATAACTTTGCATAGTTATGAGGAAGAAGTATCCTAAAACCACCACTCGTGTGGAACTTGGCGAGGACGGGAAGTACCGCTGGACTTATGCGCTGAATATGTATAAGAACCCGGCCATACTGCTTACGGTTCTGAAGATTATCGTCATATTGTTCAGTATTCCGCTCATTTTCGTTCTTGTGCGCACTGCTATCAGCAATGACTGGGCGAATGCCTGGGGGGAGAAGATGTGGGACAGCAGCATTAAGATACTGCTTTTTGTGCTGGTGCTGTTCATCGGCATAACCCTGCTGGCATATCTGATTGTGGCGGGGATGTATGGGGGAAAGTACATCGTCCATTTCACCATGGACGAGAAAACCCTCGTGCACGCCACCGACGGGGCGCAATCCAAGAAGGCCCGCAGGATGGGCCTGGTTACGATAGGAGCCGGGGTGCTGTCCGGTCGCGCCGGTACCATCAGTGCCGGTATGGCGGCAACCCGTACCACGTCCACAACGGACCTGTCCAGTGTGCGCCGCATCAAGGTTCGTCGCGGAATCAACCTCATCAAACTGAACGAAACCCTGAACCACAATCAGGTGTATGTTCCGGCAGAGGACTTTGACCTGGTACTTGACTTTTTACGCAAACACTGCCCCAAGGCAAAATGAGAGCGTGAAATGTAACTCTCTGATTATCAGACAATAACGCAATTTAAGGTGGGAAAATTTCCCACCTTAAATCATATAACTCGTTATCCATCAACGATTTACATTTCACGGCTTGTGTGAGATTTCTCCACGCGCTTCGCTTGGTCGAAATGACAAAGGCGAACCGGAACAGGTTAATTTGCATATTAAACAATAATGTAGTATCTTTGCACCCGTGTTTGAGATAGAGGCCGCGAGGTCCTCTATTTTTATTTATAAATAGGTATGGATAAAATCGCTATTGCAAAGGCCATTGAAGGCACATTGGAGGAGAGGCGCTGCTTCCTGGTGGAAGTGAGCCTTAACGCGTACAACGACATCGAGATCGTTATCGAGAAGGCCGATGGAGCCGTGGACTGGGACGACTGCGCGGCAATCGACCATAAAGTGCACGAGTGCTTCAATCAGGACGAAGAGGACTACTCCCTCACCGTATCGTCGGCCGGGCTGGACAGGCCTTTCAAGGTGCTGCCCCAGTACCTCAAGGCCTTGGGAACCATGGTGGAAGTGAAGCTCAAGGACGGAAAGAAATTCATCGGCAAGCTGGAAGGAGCAAGTGAGAACGAGATCACCGTTAACGAGGAACAGTACCCCATGGCGGAAGTGCACAGCGTGAAACCCCACATTGATTTTAAATAGATTTCTCGACTACGCTCGAAATGACAAAAGAATAAAACAATATACAATGGCAAAAGAAAAAGAAAAGGAAATCACCTTGATTGACGCATTCAAGGATTTCAAGGAAGAGAAAAGCATCGACCGTCCGGTGATGCTCGGTGTTCTGAAGGACGTGTTCCTCACCCAGCTCGCAAAGACCTACGGCAGTTCCGACAACTTCGACGTTATCATCAACGTGGACAAGGGAGACTGCGAAATCTACCAGAACTTCGAGGTTGTGGAAGAGGTTGAGAATCCTGCAACGGAGATTACCGTGGATGAAATCGCCGCTGAAACCGGCGACGACGACTACGAGATCGGCGACACCTACACCCGTAAACTCTCCCTCGCATCCTTCGGCCGCCGCGGCATCCTGAACATCCGTCAGAACCTGCAGGGCCGCATCATGGATATCGAGAAGGCAAACGTGTACAAGCGTTATTCCGAGAGAGTGGGCGAAATCTTCACGGGCGAGGTTTACCAGACCTGGAAGAACGAGGTGCTCATCCTGGACGAGGAAGGCAACGAACTCCGTATGCCCCGCCCCGAGCAGATTCCCGGCGAGCGCTTCAAGAAGGGCGACAACATCCGCGCTATCATCAAGAGCGTGGAGATGCGCAACAACACCACTCCGTACATCACCCTTTCCCGCACCAGCAACGAGTTCCTGGAGAAACTCTTCGAGATGGAAGTGCCCGAAATCTACGACGGCCTCATCACCATCAAGAAGGTTGTGCGTATCCCCGGTGAGCGCGCGAAGGTGGCCGTTGAGTCCTATGACGACCGCATCGACCCCATCGGCGCCTGCATCGGCGTAAAGGGTTCCCGCATCATGGGTATCGTCCGCGAGCTCCGCAACGAGAACATCGACGTGCTGCAGTGGACCACCAACACCCAGCTCCTCATCCAGAGGGCGCTGAACCCGGCTCACATCTCCAATATCGACCTTGGACAGAGCCCTGAAGACAAGATCAAGGTCTACATGCACTCCGACGAGGTGAAGAAAGGTATCGGCAAGGGCGGCGTTAACATCAAGCTCGCCGGCATGCTGGTGGGCCGCGAAATCGAGGTCTGGAGAGAAAGCGGAAAGGACGAGGAAATGGAGGAGGAAGACGTGCTCCTGAAGGATTTCGAGAACGAAATCGACCCTTGGATCATCGAAAGGCTGCAGGCTATCGGCTGCGACACCGCAAAGAGCGTTCTTGCCCTGAGTGCCGACGATATCGCCAATCGCGCAGATCTGGAAGACGAGACCGTGGAAGAGGTTCTCTCGATCCTGCGTGCAGAATTTGAATAATTAAAAGTATAGGGGGTTATATATGGCAGAAATCAGATTATCGAAACTTATAAAGCAGTTCAATATCGGACTGGACACTCTTGTCGATTTCCTCAACTCGAAGGGAGCCGGCATCGACTCGCCCAATCCCAACCTGAAGATTTCGGACGAGTACCTGGACGTGCTGCACAAGCAGTTCGGAAAGGATCTGGAGCTGAAGGAGCAGGCAGAGAAGGTGGACGTGAAGCTCACCGAAATCCTGGACAAGGCATCCAGCCGCAAGGATGAGGCCGATGACGACTACGAGCCCGAGAAGGTGACGGTTATCAAGAGCAACAACTTCACCCACGAGGCCCGCAAGAAGAAGGCGGAGCCTGCGCCGGTGGAGGAAGAGCCCGCACCTGTGGAACCGGAGCCCGTGATTGAACCGGAACCGGTTGCCAAGGAAGAGGAGATCTCTCCGCGCGCTACGCTTGGTCGAGATGACAAGAATGGCGCTACGCTTGGTCGAGATGACAATTCTGTCATTCCGAGCGAAGTCGAGGAATCTCCTGTGGAAGAGCCTGAAGTCGTGGAAGAAGTGCCTGAAGAGGTGGCTGAAGAGCCGGAAATTTCCGCAGAAACCCCGGCGGAACCGGAAGAAGAAGCCCCTCAGGAGGAAGAGGAAGAAGAGGCTCCCGCCCCTGAGAAACCCGCAGCTCCGGAACTTAAGGTTCTTGGCAAAATCGACCTTTCCCAGTTCGATCCCAAGAAATCCAAGACCAAGCGCGAGCGTATCAAGAGCGGTTCTCAGAAGGTGGACGTGAATAAGATCCAGGCCGACAAGCAGCAGCCCCGCAAGAAGGAAGAACTCAAGGGCCAAGGCAAGAAGGCCGATGCCGGAAAGGGCCGCAAGAAGGGCCAGGACCGCTTCAAACCCGCAATGACGGAGGCCGAGCAGGAAGAACTGCAGAAGGAAATCCAGAAGCAGGTGAAGGAAACCTATGCGAAGATGAACGAGAGCACCCGCAACACCTTCGGCGCAAAGCACCGCAAGGACAAGAGGGAGCTCGCGGCACTCCGCAGCCAGGAAGAGATGGAAGCGGCTGCAGCGGAGAACAAGGTGCTGAAAGTCACCGAGTTCGTTACCGTGAACGACCTCGCCACCCTCATGAACAACACCCCCGTTGTGAAGGTTATCGGCGCATGCATGTCGCTTGGTATGATGGTGTCCATCAACCAGAGGCTAGATGCAGAAACGCTGGTTCTGGTTGCAGAGGAATTCGGCTACAAGGTGGAATTCGTCACTGCCGAGCTCAGCGAGGAAATCGCCCAGCAGGAGCCGGACAAGGAGGAAGATCTCGTGGAGCGTCCTCCGGTGATTACCGTCATGGGTCACGTAGACCACGGTAAAACTTCCCTCCTGGATAATATCCGCAACACCAACGTCATCGCCGGTGAGGCCGGCGGCATTACCCAGCACATCGGCGCATACAGCGTGAAGCTGGACAGCGGCCGCCGCATCACCTTCCTGGACACCCCTGGTCATGAGGCCTTCACGGCCATGCGTGCCCGAGGCGCCCAGATGACGGACCTTGCGATTATCATCGTTGCGGCCGACGACGCCGTGATGCCCCAGACCAAGGAAGCAATCGCCCACGCACAGGCTGCGGGTGTTCCTATGGTGTTCGCAATCAACAAGATAGATAAGCCCGGCGCAAATCCAGATACTATCCGCCGTCAGCTCTCCGAGATGAACATCCTGGTGGAAGACTGGGGCGGTAAGTACCAGTGCCAGGAGATATCGGCAAAGAAGGGAATCAACGTGGACAAACTCCTTGAGAAAGTTCTCTTCGAGACCGACCTTCTTGAGCTCAAGGCCAATCCAAACAAGCTGGGAAGCGGCGCGGTTATCGAATCTTCGCTGGACAAGGGCCGCGGCTACCTGGCCACCATTCTGGTCCAGGACGGCACCGTGAAGGTTGGCGACGTTATCATTTCCGGAAGCTACTATGGACGCGTAAAGGCTATGTTCAACGAGCGCGGCCAGAAAGTGGACGAGGCCGGTCCTTCAACCCCCGTTTCACTTCTTGGCCTCAACGGCGCTCCTGCCGCGGGTGAAAAGTTCAATGTTATGGCCGATGAAAAAGAGGCCAAGAGCATTGCCAACCGCCGCGAGCAGCTCATCCGCATCCAGGGCATCAAGACGCAGAAGCACCTTACACTGGAAGAGATCGGACGCCGCATAGCCATCGGCAACTTCAAGGAACTGAACGTGATTGTGAAGGGCGATGTGGACGGCTCCGTGGAAGCCCTGTCGGATTCTCTCATCAAGCTTTCCACCGAGGAAGTGAGGGTGAACGTGATCCACAAGGCCGTGGGTGCCATCTCAGAGAGCGATGTCCTTCTGGCAGAAGCCTCCGACGCCGTTATCATCGGCTTCCAGGTGCGTCCTTCCTCCGAGGCCCGCAAGGCTGCGGAGAAGGAGGGTATCGAAATCCGCCTCTACTCGGTTATCTACGACTGTATCAACGAGGTGAAGGAAGGTATCGAGGGTATGCTGGAGCCGGAGAAGAAGGAAGAGGTAACCGCTACTGCAGAGGTGAAGCAGACCTTCAAGATCTCCAAGGTGGGCACCGTTGCAGGCTGCCAGGTGAAGGAAGGAAAGCTCACCCAGAAGGCACAGGTTCGCCTTATCCGCGACGGTATCGTGGTGTACACCGGCGCTCTTGCATCCCTGCAGAGAGGCAAGGACGACGCCAAGGAGGTTGCATCGGGATTCGAGTGCGGCTGCTCGCTGGAGCGCTTCAACGACATCCACATCGGCGATGTTATCGAAGCCTTCCAGGTGGTTGAAATCAAGCGTACCTTATAGGAATATAAGTACAGCGAGAAGATAAAGTGCGAAGCCCTCGGCCCTTATCCGGCCGGGGGTTACGCTTTTTATCTGGGTGTCGGTGACATCGGCCCGGGAAATCCGGTTCAGTTTCTGGATTGAAGGGAAATCCGCAGGGCGCCATTTGCGGGCGATTTCCCCATCGGCAAGGAAGGTGGCTCCACCGTTGGCCCTGTTCAGGGTAATCAGGGTTTTATAATCGGCATAGAAAAAGGCCACGTTGGAGGGGATGTAGATGTTGCTTCCCGGAGCGATGTTGATGAGGATAAGAGGGCGGATATCCGTCTCCGACAAAGTGTTGAGCATCACGTTCAGACGCATCCAATCGCATTTTTCGGGATTATACACCGATATGAGCATAACCTTGCCGATGACGGCGTCTTCGTCCCGGTAATTGCCTTCTTCGTCCGTGAAAGAGAGGATGGGGGCGGGCCTGTCCAGAGGAGTGGAGTTGCGGTATACGGTATCCACTTTCACGAAGGTCCAGGTGCTGTCCGGAAGGCGGTCCAGCGTGAAGGAGCCCCTTTGGCCGTCTTTTTCGTAGATATATGCGGCGTAGAATCCGTCCATGGCCTGATAGTCATTGTCCAGCGAAGCATAGAGCTGGGCGCCGGGACGGAAGTCCGTGAAATCCACCGCGGGGAGATGGGTGGCGCTGTAGATTGAGGCAAAAACTATTGACGCCGCGCCTATCCAGAATGCCACTTTCCTGTGGTTTTTGGGCTCTCCGAACTCCTTGAAAGGCAGGAACGCCAGGAGGCACAACAACAGCAGTACGATGTTCTTGAGGAAACTCTGAAGGTGGGTAAGATGTACCGCTTCCCCGAAGCAGCCGCAGTCCATCTGAGGATTCTTAATCAGAAGGATCAGGGTGATGACGGTGAATCCCAGCGTGAGGGCCGATGTAACGATGGCCGTGAGCTTCCGGAAAACACCCGTTAGCAGAGCCGCTCCGGTGAGGGTTTCCACGAGGCAGAGGATAACTGCCGATGCCTTGGAAATGCCGACAAGACCGCCCAGATGGAAGAATTTGAAGTATTCGCTAACGATTAAGCCCGTGCCCGTTACATCCAGCATCTTCAGGAGGCCGGAGGCTACGAAAACAAGGCCGATGAGGGAAGCGGCGGTGCGGCGCAGTGCGTTGTGTTTCATTTCAGATACAGGTCTACGATGCTGCGGATACGGCCGAAGATGCGGTCCGGCGGAAGCATGTTGCCGCTCGTGTCTGAGCAGTCCACGCGAAGGAAGGAGGGATCCCTCTCGGTTTCCGCGAGATACAGGCTGCGAACCGTTTTCTGGAAGAGGATGCTGCCTTCGTGAATGTCGCTTGAGCCGCCAAGATATGAGCGGTCTTCTCCTTTGCGGCTATGGCTGAGGTTCTTTTCCACGAAGGAGATTGGGACGTCCAGATACAGGTTAAGATCCGGCTTGGGAAGGCCGAAGGGGCCGTATTCGGTTTCGAATATCCAGTTCCGGAGGGCCTCCCGCTCCGCCTCGTCCTTGAGTTTGGAGCACTGATATGCTATGTTGGAATATACATATCGGTCCAGAAGCACGGTTTTACCTTCTTCCAGGGCTTTGTGAAGTTGCGGGGCAGCGCCGTGACGGTCTTCCGCGAAAAGAAGGGCCACGAGCTGAGGATGAACCATGTCGATGGCGCCGAACTCTCCCCTTAGAAAACGGCTTATGAGGGAGCCGTACACAGGAGCCTCATATCTTGGGAAATGGATGTATTCCAAACTGGAGCACTGCTGCTGGAGGTACTCCCGGAGCATCTTTACCTGGGTGGACTTCCCTGCCCCGTCCAGGCCTTCGAGCACTATAAGCATAAGCTACTGAATCACGTAAACATCGTCCCCGGGAGCGGCCAGATGGAAGTTTTCCCGGCCGAACTTCTCCAGAGAATCCTGATTTGCCTCAAGAGCGGCTATTTCCTCGTCCATCTGCCGGATTTCCGTCTCATAGCGGTTGATGAGTTTCTCCTGGCGCGACTTTTCCGCGGCCCCTTTCACCCAGTTCACAACACTGCTCTTGGAGAGGAAAACCACCCACAGAAGCACCAGCGCGGTGACCACGATCACGAACGGGAGGAAATAGTTGTTGTCTTTCCTCTTGAGTGCGGCCCATCTGTTTTTCTTCTCCTCCATTTTGGTGTTTCTTATTTGGTGCGAATTTACTAAATTTGCAAAACAAAACGAAAACTATTTATCCAATTTATTATGAAACCTACACTTCTTGTTCTTGCAGCCGGAATGGGCAGCCGCTACGGCGGTCTCAAGCAGATGGACGGCCTGGGCCCCAACGGGGAAACCATCATCGACTATTCCATCCACGACGCGGTTGAAGCCGGATTCGGCAAAGTAGTTTATATCGTCCGCGAATATTTCAAGGCCGATATGGAAAAACACGTCAAGGCCCGCTACGGCAACGTGAAAACAATCGACGGCAAACCCCTGGAGTTCGTTTTCGTAACCCAGGAGCTGAACAAGATTCCCGCAGGCTTCAACGTGAATCCGGACAGGGAGAAACCCTGGGGCACCGCCCACGCCATGCTCATGGCAAAGGACGTGATCCACGAGCCGTTTGCAGTTATCAATGGAGACGACTATTATGGCAAGGAATCCTTCAAAATCCTTGGCGACTGGTGCCGCGCCCACGAAAACACCAAGGGCCAGTACTGCATCATCGGCTTTGAACTGGAGAACACCCTCTCCGAGAACGGCAGCGTCTCCCGCGGTATCTGCAGCTACGATGCAAAGGGTATCCTCAAGGATGTTACGGAGCACCTGAACATCGCCAAGGAGGCCGATGGAAAAGTTTACGGAGACAATTCCGCAAACGGTGAAAAGCACGTTGAGCTGGCCGCCAAGGCTCTCTGCTCCATGAACATGTGGGGCTTCACTCCGGATTATTTCGCCCTCAGCGAAGAATCCTTCCGCATCTTCCTGGGAGAGTACGGCATGGAACTCAAGAAAGAATTCTACATCCCCTACGCAGTAGACAACATCGTCAAGGGCGGAAAGGGAATGTGCGAGGTTCTCTCCACCCCGTCCAAGTGGTTCGGCGTAACTTATAAGGAAGACCGTCCCGGCGTGGTTGAAAAATTCGCCAAACTGGTTGCTGATGGCGTTTATCCCAGCCCCCTTTATGCATAAAGTCAAGAATTACGACCTCTTTTCCACTCACGCCTGGTATGTGCCGGGCGTGAGCGGCATGTTTGCCCTTCTTGGATTCTTCATCCTGGGTGCTATTCTCAGCGGTATCTTCATGGCCATCATGATGCTCTTCATGACGCAGCAGGAGATTGCCGACTATGGGATGATCGTCATGTATCCCGTGCAGTTCCTTCCTGCCATGATGTATGCCGCAGCAAAGAGCCGGAAGAACGCTCTTTTCGATCCCGGCTATTCTCTGTCCAGCAAGCATTTCGGTGCTTTGGGCGTTGGAGGGGCTGTTTTGCTCACGGTTGTATTTACGTATTCCGTTATGCTTGCGGCAGACCTTCCGAACTATCTGAATGCAAAATTAACGGAAAGCATTCCCTGGCTAAAGAAGTTGTACGACATGGTGATGGAAACCATGAAGCAGATGACAGGAGGCCCCCTGTGGTCGTCGTTCCTGGTAACTGCACTCATGGCCCCGTTCTTTGAGGAATGGCTGTGCAGGGGCATGATTCTGCGAGGCCTTCTGGCCGGAAGGAAGATGAAGCCGGTTTGGGCAATTGTGATATCGGCACTGTTCTTTGCCCTTATTCACATGAATCCCTGGCAGGCGCTCAACGCCTTTATCCTGGGTCTTCTTATGGGCTGGATCTATTACCGGACCGGGAGTCTTTGGCTCACGATGCTCATCCATTTCGTGAATAACGGCACGGCGGTAATCCTTGGCCAGATAGACTCTTTGAAGGATTACGAGTACTGGATCGACATGCTGGGCAACACCTGGTACTACGTTGCCTTTGCGGTGGCGCTGGTCGTCATCGTGGGCTGTATCGCCCTGGTGAAAAAGATACCCGTGGAGCATCCCTGGGGTAATATAGACCCTGTGGAGCCGCAGGTATGATCCGCATCCTTGGCATTCTGAACCTCACCCCGGATTCGTTCTACGCACCTTCGCGGACGGCTCCGGGGGATGTTGTATCGGTTGCCCGGGGGATGCTTGCCGATGGCGCATGGGGCGTTGATTTGGGTGCCGTGTCCACCCGGCCCGGGAGCACACCGGTTACCCTTGAGGAAGAATGGGCACGGCTGCGGCCCGCCCTTGAGGCGCTTCGGGATTTGGGCTGCGTACTTTCCGTGGACACGTTCAGAAGTGAAATCGTTTCCCGCGTGTACGACACCGTGGGGCAGTTTATCGTGAACGACATCACGGCAGGGGCCTATGATCCCGGGATGCTTTCTGTTGTGGGCCGGCTCGGTCTTCCGTACATTGCAATGCACATGCACGGGAGCCCTTTTGCGCCCTCGGAGACGCCCGGTGACATTGTGGAAGACGTGCTGGCGTATTTTCAGGAGTTTTCCTTACGCGCTTCTTATGCAGGCATTTCACAGTGGTACCTGGACCCGGGCTTCGGCTTCTCCAAAACCCTGGACCAGAACTGGGAGCTCCTGCACCAGCTTTCCGAACTTCAATGCTTTGGGAGGCCTGTTCTCGTGGGCATCTCGCGCAAGAGCATGCTCTGGAAGCGCTTCGGCATAACCCCAGAGGAGGCGCTCCCCGCCACATCGGCCGCACATATAATCGCCCTTCAGCAGGGCGCCTCCGTTCTCCGCGTCCACGACGTAGCCGAAGCCTCCCGCACCGTCGCAATCTTCAACGGCCTATGAGCCGTAAAGTGCAACTTGGTGACTTTCAGAGGTTTACCGATTTTGCCTGGGGCGTTTTTGCTCCAGGCACTTTGTATATTCCGCAGATTATCAGCGCATTACACTTTACGGGCGAGCTCCAGGGATTCGGGTTTGCCCACGTCTAGGAGGTTAAGGCCGGGGAAGACGGCGGCGCGGATGGGGTAATCGGCGCAGGCGCGGAGGTAGAAGTCCATAATGGAGAAGCGCTCGGGGAAACCATAGCGGTCGAAGGCGGCGAAGATGCCTTGGGAGATGTAGTGTATGCCGCTGAATGCCAGCATCCGGTATTTCGATGGGTCGATAGCGCCGAGGGGACTCCGCACCTCACCCGTAGCGATGTTTGTCCAGCCTCGGAGAAGGCCGTCGTTATCAAAAAGGAGGTAGCGCTGGGTTTTGCGCTCGCTTACGAGCAGCGTGGCCAGAGAGTCCGGACGATGCTGCCCCCGGAACCACTTCAGATCCAGATTACTAAAGATATCCACGTTGTGCACCAGGAAGGGTTCGGTGCCCTGGAGAAGCGGTTTGGCGAACTTGATTCCGCCGCCGGTTTCACGGAGGAGGTCCCGCTCGTCGGAGATGCTAACGCGGGCGCCGAAGTCATTATCGGCCAGATACTTTATTATCTGATCAGGAAAGTGGTGCACATTCACCACAATGTCGTCGTAGCCTGCTCCCACCAACTTCTCCATCACATGGGCCAGCAGCGGCTTGTCCCCGACGGGGACCAGCGCCTTGGGCATCGTGTCGGTAAGAGGTTTGAGGCGGGTGCCAAGGCCCGCGGCGAATATCATTGCTTTCATAGCCACTTGTCGATGCCCCTTTCGCGGTGAACCAGATGCACTTTCACGCCTGGAACCGCCGCGAGACGCGCTGCCAGATGCTCCGCGCAATAAACGGAACGGTGCTGCCCGCCGGTGCAGCCGAAACTCACCTGAAGATTGGTGAAATCCCTTTCCAGAAAGCGCTGCACATGATGATCCACAAGCGCATCCACATGCTCCAGAAAGGTAAGGATCTCCCCGTCCTGCTCCAGGAACTCAATCACCGGCGCGTCCATACCCGTATAGGGTTTGAAGCGCTCGTACTTGCCGGGATTGTGGGTGCTGCGGCAGTCGAACACGTATCCGCCGCCGTTACCGGAAGTGTCCTCCGGGATACCTTTCTTGAAGGAGAAACTGTATATGGTTACCGTAAGCATGACAACACTTGGCTAAGGTAAGGATAATCTGTTAGCGGCAACAGGGAGCGCACGTTTTCAAGCGCCAGGGGAATACTGTCCTTGAACGATTGCTTACCCTCCCACATACCGCGGAAACCATAGCATCCCAAAACCTGCAACTGGCGGAACAGCACAAACAGGCGCAATCTCTCGCGGAACCGGACTTCATCGACATCCTTGTATTGGCTGAGGGCCTCCAGATACTTGCCGATGAGTTCCTGCCGAAGCTCTTCCGGGAACCGGGCCCGAGCCTGCCATAGGAAAGAAGCGACGTCGTAGTACACGGGGCCGCGACGCCCGCCCTGGAAGTCGATGAACCAGGGTTCGCCGCCATGAACCATCACATTCCGGGCATTGAAATCGCGGTACAGGAAGGTATCGGCACTCTCGGCGAGCAAATCCGCCTTGAGGTGGTCGAAATCGTCCTGCAAACGCGCCTCGTTGAATTCCGCACCGGTGAGTTTCAGATAATCGTACTTGAAATAGTTAAGGTCGAAATCCACCATTCGGCCGTCGAACGATTCCTGCGGATAGCAGACCTCCCAGGGAAGCCCTTTGGCTCCTTCCACCTGAATCTTTGCCAGTGCCTGCAGAGTGCGCCCGAGCAGGTCTTTATCGAATTGCCCACCGGCAACTGCCACATCGTACAGCACCGTGTTCCCAAGATCCTGCTGCAGATAGCAAAGGCCATCAGAAGCATACACCTCCGGGACATTTATGCCTTTGGATTTGAAGTGAGCCGCCAACGTTATGAAAGCGCGATTCTCATCTTCATCCGTCCCCTCCACGCCAATGGCACTGCACCCACCGCCACTCAAACGGAAGTAACGCCTATGGCTGGCAGAACCGCTCATGGGCTCCACCCGCTCCGGCGCCGCGCCGAACACCTGCTGAAACAACTCTCTCAACACATCCATACCCCAAAAGTACGAAAAAATCAGTTCTTTCCCAAATTGCCCGTTTTGCACACTGCGCCTAACCATCCATCGCCCGGCACCTTTAGGCGCAAAAACGGCCCATTTTGCGCCCAACCATCCACACCCGAGCACGGTTAGGCGCCCTGCGGCGGGAAAATAGTGCGGTGGCCAGTGGCGTGGGCCAAAAAAGAAGGGAGAACTCTTTTTCGAGAGCCCGCAGAAAAAGAGTTACTCCCTTCGCAATAAAGACCATGGATAGTAGAAAGATTTCTCGACTACGCTCGAAATGACATAAGAGGAAAACCCGAAATGTCAACAGGGGTGGGGACGCAGAAAAAGAGTTAGGCCCGTAGCAATAAAGTTATTTTTCGTATATTTGTAGGCTATATGAAGAGCGTATGGAGTGAAATACTGGTGCCGGCCGTGATTGTGGGGGCCACACTTGCGCAGACCCTGGGCGTTGAAGCCTACAGGGCCGGCGAGCGTGCGGAAGTGTTTGCAGGAAAGCGCTCGGAGGCTGTCGAAAGCCAGTGCACAGGGGCTTCCGCGGGCTATCGTGCAGAGTCCCCCAGGGACACAATCATGACGGGAGACAGCGGGTACACTGCCGACGACGACTTCCTTTTCGGCGAATTCATGCCGGAAGACACCATGCCCAAAATCACGGCAAGGGATACGATGAAGGTGCCGGACAGCCTCAAGACTACGGACCCTTTCCTGTACCAGTGGTACGTCGCCGTGAAAGACTCCCTCACCCACAGGATCGTGGTGGACTCCCTTAGGGAAGCAGGCGACAGCATCATGTGGCCGGTGATCGACTCCCTGTATCTGGCAGACTCCACAAGGATAGCCAAAGAGAAGTTCGACCTCTGGTGGGCAGGCCTCACAAAAGCGGAGCGCAAGCGCTGGGAGTATGAGCAGAAACTGCCCGCAATACTTCACAGGCAGGATTCCATACTGCACCGCAAAGACAGCCTGAAGCACAGGCGCGACAGCATCATCCAGAACACGCCCCGTATCCTGGAAACCCCGTACCTGCCGGATTCACTGTACTACCAACGGCTGGTAGTCTGGAAGCACAATCAGGAATTCAACGAAATGGAAATCTTCCCCTGGGATACCACATTCAACTACCATTTCGAAGACTATCCCTACATGCGGGAGGATCTGGGAGGAAGCTTCCTGGGCGTGGCCGGATCAGCAGTGCAGACATACAACTTCTTCAAACGAGACGAAGGGCGGAGCTCGGTGAGTTTCTATCGGCCTATAGAAAGCTGGACATACTCGCCGGAGAGCATACCCATGTTCAACACCAAGACGCCGTACACGGAGCTGGAGTACAATGGTACGCAGTTCGCCACGGCATCCAAGGAGTCGGACAACATAAGGCTGTTCACCACGCAGAACATACTTCCGGCGCTGAACATTGCCCTGGAATTCAAGCGCTACGGAGGCGAGGGTATCCTTCAGCACGAGAAAACCATCAACAAGACTTCCTATGTGGCGGGAAACTGGCTTGGAAAGCGTTACCTGGCACATTTCGGCTTCATCCATAATGCTTCCACAAGGGAAGAGAACGGCGGTCTCACAGACCTCACTATGATCAGGGATACCACCGTGGAGGTGCGTGAAATCTCCGTCGTGCTTAGCGATGCCGCTAACAAATACAAGAAGAACACCCTATTCCTGGACCAGACTCTCCGTATCCCCTTCACTTTCATCGAAAGAATTAAGCACCGGGGCGACAGCACTTATGTCCCCACAGGCGAAGACGTAACAACCGCGTTCATCGGCTCGTCCCATGAATATACGGTTTGGAGCAAATACTACACGGATGCCGTTTCCTCATCCAACGCTACTGGAAACGCTTTCTACGGAGGGCACTACTACATCAATCCGTCCAAGAGCGCGGATTCCCTTCGCATGGCACAGCTGGACAACAAAGTCTTCATCCGCCTGCAGCCGTGGAAGGAGGATTTCTTCATCTCCAGGGTGGAGGGTGGTCTCGGCGACCGATTCCGCAGCCACTACATGATGCAGCCCGGAGATTATCTGAGGGCATCGGCAAGTAGTAACTGGAACACAGTTTATGCCTATGCCGGAGCGGAAGGACGCATCAACCGTTACTTCCAGTGGGATGCGCTGGGACAGTTCGATTTCGCAGGTACCGAAGCCGGAGACTTCACAATCAATGCCAACGGAAAGCTGAGCCTGTTCCCCTTCAGGCGCCATCCGAACAGTCCCCTGTCGCTCACCGCGCGTTTCGAGCAGACGCTCCTGGAGCCGGACTATTTCCAGCAGAACTTCTTCTCCAACCACTATCGCTGGAGCAACGATTTCTCCAAGATTTCAACAACCAAGTTGGAGGCTCAGCTGGATATCCCGCGCTGGAGGCTGCAGGCATCGGCCTCGTATGGCCTGCTTGCCGGCAATATCTGGTACGACACCAATGGCATTGCCCAGCAGAACACCACACCCATGAGCGTGGCTTCGGTGTATCTGAGGAAGGATTTCGTATTCGCATCGGACCTGGTGCATCTGGAGAACCGCTTCCTGCTGCAGTACAGCTCGGACCAGACCGTGGTGCCGCTGCCGCTTCTGGCCGCGAACCTGCGCTACTACATCCAGTTCCCCATCGTGAGTGCGGATGTGATGAAGATGCAGATCGGCGTGAACACGCATTACAATACGGCATGGTACGCACCTGCATATAATCCTGTTGCAGGTGTGTTCATGAACCAGGATACTTACCAATATGGCAACTGCCCGCGCTTCGACGCCTTCGTGAACATGCAGTGGAAGACGGCATGCGTGTTCCTGAAGTTTGAGAATGTGGGTCAGGGCTGGCCAATGGAAAGGCACGACTACTTCAGTGCTGCCAATTATATCCACACAACCCGTTCGTTCAAGATCGGCATCTACTGGCCGTTCCATCCTCCGCTCAGCGGCGTGAACAGGACTCTGTCCGACAGGGCCGGCTCCGGAATGGGCGGCGACAGCGGTGGCGGTCTTGGCGGTGGCCTGGGCGGAGCACTTGGCGGCCTAAGGGGAGGTAACCGATGAAACTGAAGCACATACTTCCGTACATTATCCTAGCGGCGGCAGCGCTTATGCTGACGCCGTCGGCGCCATACAGGGAGACCGAGGATCCGGAAATCGGCAAGGTGCTTCGCTGCGCAATCTACCCGGAATGCCACTACACCCTGAACCGTGCCCTGCTTCAGAAATTTGCCGATGACATATCGGTGGATGCCCGGATTGTTCCCGTGGACAAGAATGGCAATTATCTGGATTCCCTGCGGGAAGGAAGCGTGGACCTGGTGGTTCTCAAATACAACGACTCCCTGGAATGGGGCGGCGGAGTGATGGCATCGCGCCTTTTCATGGACAGCACGGCATGGCTTGCCCGCAGCGACAAGCCATACAACATGCAAACGGTTAATTTGTGGATAAACGACCTGGAAGGCTCCTCATACTACGACCGCACCCGGAAAGCCCTTATGAGGGGAATGGGCGGAAAATCGATAAGCCCGTACGACTATCTCATCAAGAAAAACGCAGCCAGGATAGGCTGGGACTGGAAACTGGTGTCGGCCATCATCGCCTGCGAATCCAATTTCCACGAGTGGGCGCAGTCGTCGGCAGGAGCTACCGGCCTGATGCAGGTTAAACCCGGCGAATACAGCGCGGACACCCTCTGGGACCCGGCCGTGAACATTGCCGTGGGAACGTTCAAACTGTACAATTACCAGCGCACCTACATCGAACTGGGGGCGGATTCCCTGGACTGCATAAAAATGACTCTGGCCGCGTATAACGGGGGCCAGGGCCGTCTGAAACAATGCATCGAATACGCCGAGCAGAACGACATCGACCCCACCAAATGGGACAATATCGCCACGATTCTGCCTCAAGTGACTTTCCATGCAGGAGAACAAATGGTGAAATACGTGGACAAGGTGCTGGCCAAGTACGGGGAATATCAGATCCTGTACAACGATTAGTCGGCCTTTACGGTGAGGGCGGGATCCACCCGCGAGATGAATCTCACCGACAGCATTAGCATAGCCATCATCGCCAGATAGGCGATAATATCGGCCCCGATGATAAGGGGCAGATTCACGTGCACGGGCACGAAGGAGACGAAATAATTCGCCGGATCCAGCTTAATCAGATGCGTGCTTCCCTGAATAGCGCAGAAAAGAAGCGCCAGGGCGTTGCCGATAGCCATTCCCAGCAGAACGGCGCGGGAGGAAACCCTTAGAAACACCCTCACGATGCTCCTGTCCGCCATACCCATGGTTTTCAGCGTGCCGATGACGGGGATGTTCCTAAGAAGATGGATGAGCACCCCGGAGAGCATATTGAAGCCCGCCACAACCGTCATCAGGATAAGGATCACCACCACATTGAAATCCAGAAGGCGCAGCCAGTCGAACACCTGCGCATATTTCCGGGCCGATGAAAACGCCACCAGATCCTCTTCCTCCTCATACGGGCTGCCCATGATAATTGAGCCGATGTGGCCGGCAATCTCCCCCATCGCCGCATCGGAAGTAATTGCAGGAGAAATTGTTATGTCGATTGCCGATGCCTGCCCCTCATTCCAGCCCTGCAGGCGCTGCATATCGGCAAGAGGAGCATACACAAGAAGGTTGTTGTCCATCTCCATGATGTCCGTATGGACCTCGGTGATATGGAACTTGCGAACCTTAACTTTTTCGCCCACGAAATAGGTGGGCATGTCGTCGCCAACCCCCAGCCCGGTGATGGCCGACAGCCTCTTCGGGATGGAAACGCAAAGCGACGAATCCGGGGCCTGGGAGCAGCCCTTTACCATTACGCCGTGGATGATGTCTCCGTTACGGACGATGCCCGCACGCTCAACCACCGGCTCCATCCCTGCAACTCCGGGGATGGCAAGAATATCCTTTCCCGAGGGAAGCGGAAGGCTGATGGGCTCCGCTTCCCCGGAAAAGTTATAGGCCTGCGGAATAATCCGCACGTCGCCCGTAATGGAGCGAACGCCGGAGCGGATACTGCTTCTGAATCCCGCTGAAATGCACACGGCAAGTATCATCACAAGGAAGCTCACGGCAACCGAAGCCACCGTGATGCCTCCCCTGAAACGTAGTTTGCGGGATATGAAGCGTTCGCCGCTCATTTACCAGATGTGGACGCGCTCCTCTACGGGACGGAACATCGGGTCTCCCTCGTGGATGTCGAAGGCATCGAAGAAGGACTGGAAGTTGCGGATTGTTACATTAACCCTGTTCACTGCAAGGGAATGGGGATCCATGTTGGTGAGGCGGGCCTTCTCCTGGTCGGTGATGTTCTGAGCCCAGATTGCGCCGAAGGACAGATAGAAGCGCTGGGCGGGAGTGAAGCCGTCGATAAGTTTAACCTTCTGTCCCGCAATTGCGTTCTGCATAGCGCTGAAAGCGATGGAGACTCCGCCGTGGTCGCCGATATTCTCACCCAGGGTGTAACGGCCGTTTGCGTGTACGCCGGGGAGGACCTCCATCTCGTCGTACTGGGCCACGAGTTTGTCGCCCAGAGCGTCGAAGCGGGCCTTATCTTCTGCGGTCCACCAGTTCACCATATTGCCTTTCGCATCGAACATGGAACCCTGGTCGTCGAAACCGTGGGACATCTCATGGCCGATGACAACGCCGATACCGCCGTAGTTCACGGGATCATCGGCATCCGGGTCGAAGAACGGCTTCTGCAGGATGGCTGCGGGGAAGCAGATTTCGTTGGTGGTGGGGTCATAGTAGGCGTTCACCGTCTGGGGGGTCATGCCCCATTCGGTCTTGTCCGTGGGCTTACCCAGCTTGGACAGATTGTCGGCCACATACCATGCGCTGGCGTTGCGAAGGTTCTCATAATAAGTATTGGCCGGGTTGATATCCATGGTGCTGTAGTCTTTCCACTTGTCCGGATAGCCAATCTTCACTGTAAACGAGGCAAGTTTCTCGCGGGCCATGACCTTGGTTGTGTCACTCATCCATTCCAGCGAGTCGATGTGCTGGCCGAGGGCGGTGCGAAGGTTCTCCACAAGGGTAACCATCTTGCGCTTGGAAGACTCCGGGAAATAGCGCTCCACATACATCTTGCCCACGGCCTCGCCAAGGATGCCGTTGGGAACCTCCATAGCCCTCTTCCAGCGGGGCCTCTGTTCCTGGGCACCGGCCATCTGATGGGAGAAGAACTCCCACTGGGCGGTATAGAAATCGTCGCTGAGGGCGCCTGCGCTGCTGCTTACGAACTGGCAGACAAGATACGCCTTGAGGGTTTCGATATCGGTCTTCTGAAGAAGATCGCTCAGGGCCTTGAAGTATGAAGGCTGCTGGACGACGACCTTTTCCTGGGGAGCCACGCCGGCTTCCTCGCAGATGAGTTCGAAGCACAGGCCGGGATATTCCGCCTTGATCTGTTCGGAACTCATGGGATTGTAGATGGCCTGCATGTCGCGGTTCTTCTCGCGGGTCCATGAAGCGGCGGCAAGTGCATCCTCAACCTCCATATCCTTTGCGGCAAGTTCTTCCGCATTCTCCAGACCGCTGAGCTGCAGCACCTTCTGAAGATATGCCACGTAGCCTGCCTTGAGCTCTTTATTGGTTTCGAGCAGATAGTAATCGCGGTCTCCCATGCCAAGGCCGCCCTGGCCGATGTACAGTATCTGGGAGTCGCTGTCAAGGAAGTCTGCGGTCACATAACTGCCGAAGAAGCCGCCTTCGCCGTAACGGTTCATGCGGCCAAGCAGGCGTGCAAGGCCTTCAAGGTCTTCCACCTCCTGAATCTCGGCGATGTACTTCTGGATAGGCTGCGCGCCCAGCTCATTGCGGGTGGTGGAATCCAGGGCCATCTTGTAAAGGTCCGATATCTTCTGCTCCACGCTGCCGGGTGCGGCTTTCATGGTGGTCATGCTCTCGAAAAGGGCGTTCAGGTTCTCCTGGGTGCGCTCGCGGATTGCATCGAAACTGCCATAGCGGGAGAATTCGGGTCTGAGGGGATTGTTTTTCTGCCAGCCGCCGGTGGAATATGCATAGAAATCCACCTTGGGGCTGACTGTCGTGTCCAGATAACCGAGATCCAGTGCGGGAACCCGGGGACTTTGGTTACATGCTGCAAAAGTGAGCAGTGAAATCATGATGATACCTAGCTTTTTCATATTGTTTTATAGATATTTGGATGCAAAGTTAATCTTTTTTCAGATACGGGCCTCACGGAACACCTCAACTATTGAAGGGTAGGTATTCTTGAGGAATGGAGGGAGCGAGGATTTGGCCACCCATGCGGCCTTGGTGATATCCTCTTCCCTCTGGGGAGTGAGGTTGGTGGGATCAGTGTACAGCATGTCGTACCACCAGGTGTGCTTGAGGTGCCAGATGTTGTTACGCAGATATACATGGTCCGTGATGCAGATGAGGCGGCGCACTTCCAACTGGTCCACGCCGGTTTCTTCCTGCACCTCACGAAGGGCGCACACTTCGATATCCTCCCCCGCTTCCTGATGGCCTTTCGGAAGGTCCCACAGGCCAAGGCGGTTAATCAGCAGATAGTCTCCCCTTCGGTTCGACACCAGCCCCCCGGCGGCATTCACCTCCAGGAACTCCGCGCAGATGCGGCGGTAGGTCTTTTCTATATCGGCCGATGGAATATATATCCGCTGGAGGGTATCCTGGACCTCGAACATACGGACCAGGGCGCTTATGTCCAGCACTTCTCCAACATGGAATTCCACGGAATTTGGATCCGACAGCATCTCTTCCTGCGGCGAGCAGATGATGATGCAGCGCTTCCCGAAATAGATCTTGTGCATAAAAAATTATTATATTTGCAGCACAAAGATACACTATTATGACCGAATTCGAAAGCAAACACGGAATAGTTTCCCGCCAGCCCCACGAATTATACATGGCCTTCACGGACCTCAGCAATTTCAAGAAGATGCTTCCCCCCGACAAACAGGCCATGGTGGAGGCGGATTTCGACACACTCACCGCCACGGTCCAGGGTTTCAACATAGGGGTAAAGGTGCATGAGAGAGTTCCCTACAGCCGCATTGAACTGGTGGACTACGGCGCCCCTCTCGCCTTCCATGTGGTGGTTTATTTCGATGCCGCGGCCGAAGATCCCTTCAAGACGGATTTTCACATCCACGTGGATGCAGACCTCAACATCATGATGCGCATGATGATAGGCGGCAAGGTGAAAGATGTCCTGGACAAGATTGTGGACGGCCTTGTGGACGCCTCCAACGGCAAGATGCCTGAAGGCTTCGATCCATCGGCATTCGGGATGAATGTTTGATCCCGCATTCATAAAGTTATTGGAGGAATCGGTGGGGCCGGAGCGCTCCGCCGCCCTGCTTGACGCCCTGGAAAAAGATGCGTCCGTATCGGTGAGGCTCAATCCCTCAAAACTTCAGGAGTGCCCGTTCCCGGATGCCGTCCCGGTTCCATGGAGTCCTTACGGATATATATTAAAGGAAAGGCCGGCCTTCATAATGGACCCGCTCATGCACGCCGGGTGCTATTATGTGCAGGATTCGTCGGCCATGTTCCCCGGTGAAGTTTTCCGCCGCATGCTGGACGGATTCGGCGAAGGCGTGCAGGTGCTGGACCTCTGCGCCGCCCCGGGAGGCAAAACCACGGACCTTAGTGCATCCCTGAGGGAGCGCTTCTCAGACAAGTTCCGGCTAATAGCCAACGAAGTGGTGCGAAAGCGCTTCCAGGTGCTCCGAAGCAATGTGGAAACCTGGGGAGAGCCCCGCACCGCCGTGGTGTCTATGGATCCGTCGCAGTTCGGGGCCCGCGAACTCTTCGATATCATACTTGCCGATGTCCCCTGCTCCGGCGAGGGCATGTTCCGCAAAGACAGCGTGGCCCGGGACGAATGGTCACCCGAGAATGTGGAATTCTGCGCCTCCAGGCAGAGGAAGATTCTGGCCGATATCTGGCCTTCGCTGCGGCCGGGCGGCGTTTTGATATACTCCACCTGCACTTTCAACCATCTGGAAAACGACGACAATCTCCAGTGGGCGGCCCGCGAATTCGGGGCGGAGATCGTAGATATCGGCCCTGTGCCGGAAGGTGTGCTCAAGAGCCGGTGCGGTTATGCGCTTCTTCCCGGATTCGTTCCCGGAGAGGGCCAGTGGGTTGGAGTCCTCCGTAAAGACGGCCCCAGAAGCGCGGTTCCTGCCCCCGATGCAGCAAGGATCCTACACGCGGAATTCCCCTTCATCGGCATACCGGATTATCCGAAGGTCGATGTGGACAGGCCCACGGCTCTGGCATACCTCCACGGCGAAGCGCTGAGGCTCACTGGGGCTCCCATCGGCCTTGTGAATATCTGCTATCAGGGCCATCCGCTCGGGGCTGCGAAAAGTATCGGCACCCGCTGCAACAATCTTTTCCCGAAAGAAAGGCGTATCCGGAAGGATGTTTGAAACTTTTTTCCTCCGGCGGGCGTATTGTTAGAGTATCGGCCAAACGCAGGATACCCTATTTTAGATGAAACTATCACAATTTGCATTCGAACTTCCCCAGGAGAAGATAGCCCAAACCCCCGCATACTGGCGTGACGAGGCTAAACTCATGGTTCTCCACAAAGACACAGGCGAGATTGAGCACCGCCTTTTCAAGGATATCGTAGACTATTTCGGCAAAGGGGACATTTTCGTTCTCAACGACACCAAGGTCTTTCCCGCGCGCATGTATGGTAAGAAGGAAAAGACAGGGGCCGACATCATGGTGTTCCTGCTTCGCGAACTCAACCGCGAGCAGAGGCTGTGGGACGTAATCGTGGATCCCGCCCGTAAGATAAGGATAGGCAACAAGCTCTACTTCGGTGAAGATGATTCGCTGGTGGCGGAAGTTATCGACAATACAACCTCCCGCGGGCGAACCCTGCGTTTCCTGTACGACGGCCCGTACGAGGATTTCAAAAAGGCCCTCTTCGCTCTTGGCGAAACTCCCGTTCCCGGATGGGTGAAAGATAAGGTCACGCCCCAGGACGCGGAAGATTTCCAGACGATTTTCGCCGCGCACGAAGGTGCCGTATCCGCTCCCGCTGCAGGCCTCCACTTCAGCCGCGAGCTGTTCAACAGGATGATTCTCAAGGATATCCAGAAGACTTTCATCACCGTTCACATGGGCATCGGCCACTTCCGCCGCGTGGATGTGGAAGACCTTTCCAAGCACAGGATGGACTCCGAACGCCTGATTATTTCGGAGCAGGCAGCCAATGACATCAACCGCGCAAAACGCGGCGGCAAGAAGGTCGTGGCGGTTGGCATCACCGTGATGAGGGGCCTGGAAACCTATGTTACCACCACCAACGAGGTGAATCCCTACGACGGCTGGACCAACAAGTTCATCTTCCCTCCCTACCAGTATTCGGTTCCGGATGCTGCCGTTTCCAACTTCCACCTCCCCCAGTCCACCATGCTCATGTGCGTGGCGGCCTTCGGCGGATATGAGAAGGTGATGAACGCCTACAAGACGGCTCTGGAGATGGATTACCGCTTCGGCCCCTACGGCGACGCCCTCCTGATCCTGTAAATTATTTTTTAATAAAATTAAGAAAAATCGCGGGTTTTATTAAAAAACAAAAATAGTTTTTCCCGATTCGAGTAAAAATGGTGTCTCTCTCAGATGCCATTTTTATTTTTGTGGCAAAAACGGCATGATTGATTTTGACGAAAACGTGTGCCTTTGCGCACTCAACAGGGTGTTCGGGAACTGGCCCATGGAGGGGCGGGGGCTTGTTGAACGGTTTGGCAGTGCTTCGGCCGTGTTCGGCGCCACTGAGGCGGAACTTCGGGAAGCGCTGGGAAGCAGGGAGGAACTTGCCCCTGCCATCGGCCTAAAAGTATTGGAGGAAAGTGCGGCGGAACTCCGAAGGCTTGAAGGCAAGGGAGGCCGATTCCTGGGATACTTGGACGAAGACTACCCGTCCTTGCTTCTGGAATGCCCGGACTATCCGCTGGGCATATATATTAAATGTGGCGGCCCGCCCGCGGGAATCTTTGAAATGAGGCCATGCGTTGCCGTGGTTGGAACCAGGGATATTTCCGCATACGGAAGGGAATGGTGCGTGAGGCTAGTAAGGGCTATGGCAAACACCAAAACGCCGCCGGTGATTGTGAGCGGCCTGGCCCTTGGAACGGACGGGGTAGCTCATGCCACGGCCCTTGAATGCGGTTTGGGAACCGTTGGGGTGATGGCAACAGGGCCGGAAAAAGTATACCCGTATTCCCACAAGGCCCTGGCGGACCGGATTGTAGCGGACCCCCGCGGGGCGCTTGTAACAGACTATCCGTCGGGAACTTCGCCGGTGGCGCTGAATTTCATCCGAAGGAACAGAATCATCGCCGGGCTGTGCAGGGCAACCATCGTGATTGAATCCAAGCGCAAAGGCGGGTCCCTTCTAACAGCCAGGTACGCCACCGACTATAACCGGGATCTTTTCGCCCTGCCGGGGCGAATAGACGATCCTCGCTCGGCCGGATGCAACTCACTTATCGCCAGCGGAATGGCAAGCATTATCGCAGATCCCGACGAGCTTGTGGATAAACTGGGACTCGGCGGAATCAAAGCCATGAAAAGGCAGAATCTCGGCTCTTTTCTGGCCTCGAAATACGGCTCTGGATCCGCCCCTGCTGTCATCGGCATGCTCATAAAACAAAACCGCGGCATCGACTATGAGACTCTGGCCGCCATGTCCGGCCTTTCCTGGAGCGAAGTCACATCGGCCACAGCCACCCTCGAGACCGACGGAATTATTATCACCGATTTCCTCCAGCGTTGCAGCATCAAGCCATGATTTTTTGTATATTTGTGAGTTATGTTTGTGGACACTCATACGCACTTTAACGACGAGGCGCTGATTGCGGAGGCGGAGCCGGCCATAGCGCGTGCTCTGGAGGCCGGAGTGGGCAAAATGATTCAGGCCGATGTGGACAGCACCGAGCGGGATTCCATGTGGAAGGTGTGCGACGCCCACCCGGGCGTGGTGTATGGGATGATAGGCCTGTATCCCGGAAGCGTAACTGATACGTGGAGAGATGAAATAGACAGGATGCTTCCCTTTAAAGAGAAGGGCCCCGTGGCAGTGGGAGAGATTGGGCTGGACTATCATGAGGGGAAGGAATTCGAGAAAGAGCAGAAAGAGGCACTGCGCCTCCAGCTGGAACTCGCCGCCCAGTGGGACATGCCAGTGAACATACACCTGAGGGATGCCTGGGGGGATTTCCTTGCGGTTCTTAAAGACTGCGCCCACCTGCACTTAAGGGGAAACCTTCACTGCTTTTCCGGCAGCATTGAGACCTATAACGAGGCAAATCGATACGGGGATTTCCTTATCGGGGTTGGAGGCGTTGTCACCTTCAAGAATGCCGGCCTGCAGGACGTTGTGGCCCGGCTTCCCCTGGAGCGGATAGTCCTGGAAACGGACGCCCCGTACCTGGCTCCGGTCCCGTACCGCGGCAAACGGAATGAAAGTTCATATATACCTTTAATAGCGGAAAAGGTTGCACAGATCAAAGGCATTTCCACAGAGGAAGTGGAAACCGCAACCACCGCAAACGCACTAAACCTGTTCTCACTGAAATGAACGCAAACATCCTTGTGATTTACACCGGTGGCACCATCGGCATGAAAGAGGATCCGCTGGACCTTACCCTCAAGCCCTTCGACTTCAGCCAGATACTGGAAGAAGTCCCCGAACTGAGGAAGTTCAAGGTGCAGCTGGATACGTACACATTCGACCCGCTTATCGACTCGTCGGACGTGGAACCCGGCATGTGGATACGCCTGGCGGAGCTTATCCGGGAAAAGTATCCCTTCTACGACGGCTTCGTGGTGCTGCACGGCACGGATACCATGGCGTATTCGGCATCGGCCCTGTCCTTCATGCTGGAAGGGCTGGCAAAACCGGTGATTTTCACGGGGAGCCAGCTTCCCATCGGCACGCCCCGCACCGACGGAAAGGAGAATTTCGTTTCGGCAGTGGAAATCGCCGCGGCGAAAAATCCCGTCGGCGGGCCGATGGTGCCGGAAGTGGCCGTTTACTTCGATTCGAAGCTCCTGAGGGGATGCCGCGCAATCAAGGTGAGCGCAGAACAGTTCAGCGCTTTCCGCTCCCCCAACTGCCCTCCCCTGGCCCAGGCCGGAATCCTCATCCGCTACGACACCGATGTTATCCGGAGGCCGATGGGCGATGGCGTCTCTATCGGCGTACAAACCCATCTGGATACAAGGGTATCCATCCTGAAAGTGCACCCGGGAATTACCGAGCAGGTTATGCGAGCCGTCCTTTGCGGCCCTGAAACCCGCGCCGTGATAATGGAAACCTATGGCTCCGGCAACGCACCCTCCAGCCCCTGGTTCCTGGACATCGTGAAGGAGGCAGACCACATGGGCAAGATCCTGGTGAACGTTACCCAGTGCAACGAGGGCTCCGTGAACATGGACCTGTACGCCACTGGCAAGGCCCTGAAGAAATCCGGCGTGGTTTCCGGATACGACTCCACAACGGAAGCCATGCTTGCCAAGTTGTTCGTTCTCATGGGCAAAAGCGACAACAACGCCTGGGTGAAAAAGGTTCTCGAAGAGAACATGCGAGGAGAAATAAGTAAATAAACCTTGCGCTTTTGAATTATTATTGCTATATTGCACGACAAAACTGAAATTATTTACTAATTCAACAAATTTTTATAACCAACACAAAAACTACTATGAAAAAGTTTTTCATGTTTTTGGCAGTAGCAGGCCTTATGACCCTCTCTGCAAATCTCGCTTACGCACAGGAGGAAGGCGCAGCAGCTCCGGATGCAGCTCCCGCTGAGGAAGTTGTAGCCGAAGATCAAGCCGCAGCAGAACCTTCTCCCCAGGATCTGTTCGCCGGCTCAGGTGAGGAAGTTCCCCTCCACCAGGCCCTCAAGACCAAATTCATCGAAGGTGGTGCAGGCTTCATGAGCCTCGTTCTCATCTGCCTCATCCTCGGTCTTGCACTTTCCATCGAGCGTATCCTCTATCTGCTCTTCTCAAGGACCAACACCCAGAAGCTTCTTGCAAAGGTGGAGAAAGCCCTCGAGGAAGGCGGCGTGGAGAAAGCCAAAGAGGTTTGCCGCAATACACGCGGTCCTGTGGCCAGCATCTTCTATCAGGGTCTCCTCCGCATGGACCAGGGAGTGGACGTGGTTGAAAAGACCATCGTTTCCTATGGCAGCGTGCAGATGAGCCTCATGGAAAAAGGCCTCAGCTGGATTTCCCTGTTCATCGCCCTGGCCCCTTCACTGGGATTCCTTGGAACCGTTATCGGTATGATCCAGGCATTCGATGCTATCCAGGCGGCAGGTGATATCTCCCCGAACGTTGTTGCTGGCGGTATGAAGGTTGCCCTTATCACCACCGTGGGCGGTCTCATTGTCGCTATGATTCTCCAGGTGTTCTACAACTACATCCTCAACAAGATCGACACCATCACCATCGACATGGAAGACGCTTCGATCCGCTTCGTAGACGCCATCACCAAGTACAACAAGTAAGATCCAGGACCCTGTAATCCTTTTTCTAAATGAAAGAACAATTATACGCCAAGATATTCAAGTGGGCATCCATCCTGCTCTTGGTTACGAGTGTGGTTCTGCTCCTGGTCTCCTTCCCGAAATTCAACGGACCGGGTGAAGATGGAGCAGTTGCCCTGTTGCTCAACTGGGCGTACATCATGCTGGGCCTCGCCCTCGTGAGCGTACTCCTCGTTGGCCTCGTGATTACGGCTTTCAACAGCCCCAAGAGCCTTATCAAGATCCTGCTTGTGGCAGTAGGCGTGGCCATTGTCGTGGGTGTAGCATACCTGCTCGCCCCCGGCCAGCAGCCCATTGCCTACAACGGTCCGGCGGTCAGTCCAAAGGATCTCGCACTCACTGAAACGGTTATCAACCTTGCATACATCCTCGGCGGTGCTGCAGTCCTTTCCATCATTGTGGCAGAGGTCGCAGGCATCTTCCGCGGTAAAAAAGCGTAAACCATGGCAAAGAAAAAAACACCGGAAATCAATTCGAGTTCAACTGCGGACATCGCGTTCCTGCTGTTGTGCTACTTCCTGATGACCACCACTATGGGTGATCAGTCAGGTCTGCAGCGCCGTCTCCCCCCGATTCCCGACAAAGACCAGAAGGTGGAAAACCAGAAGGCCAACCGTCGTAACATCGTGATTGTGAGAATCAACTCTGCAGATAAGCTGTTTGCCGGTAGTGAGCCCATGGATATTTCCCTCCTCAAGGATAAGATGAAGGAGTTCCTCGCAAACCCCGCAGATGATCCCAACCTTCCTGAAAAGGAACCCAAGGACATCGAAGGCAAGACCTATATGGTCTCCAAGGGTATCATCTCCCTTCAGAACGACCGTGGTACAAGCTATCAGGCTTATATCGCCGTTCAGAACGAGCTGGTGAAAGCGGTGAACGAACTCCGTGACGAATTCTCCATGCGGGAATTCGGCCGCAAATTCGCCTTCCTTTCGGAGGATCAGCAGGAAATTGTCAAGAAAGCCGTGCCTCAGAACATTTCGGAGGCAGAGCCTAAAGACACAGGAAAAAAGTAGGAGAATAGAATTATGTCAAAATTCGGAGGTTCAAACAACAAGAAGAACGTTCCCGGCATTTCCTCGGGTTCGCTTTCCGATATCGTGTTCATGCTTCTGTTCTTCTTCATGGTTACCACCCAGCTCCGCGAAACGGAGAACAAGGTTATCGTGAAACTTCCTGAAGCATCCGAGTCTGCAAAGCTTGAAAGAAAAGACCTTTCGGCAAACATCAACATCGGTACTCCCGTACGTCACCTTCAGAGCATGTACGGAACCGATGCCCGTATCCAGCTGAACGACTCTTTCAAGACCATCGCAGATATCCGTGACTTCATCGCCGCAGAGCGCGACGCCATGTCGGAGGCCGAAAGGTCCCTGATGACGGTTAACCTGCGCGTAGACGAAGACGTACGTATGGGTATCGTATCCGATGTGAAGCAGGAACTCAGGCGCTGTTCCGCGCTTAAGATCATGTACGCATCAAGAAAACCGGGCGGAGATTAATCTCTGCAAACATCACTCAACTCAAAAGCAGCCTCTCGGGGCTGCTTTTTTGTGGCCCCGGCGCTGCGAAAGTGGAAAAAAAGTGTTATTTTTGTATGATTTAGTGCATACTTATGGAAACTACTGTTAAAAGAACTAAGATCAAGGCCCTCCTTGCCATGGCTCCGGGCGCCCAGGTGCTGGTGAAAGGCTGGGTGAGGACCAAACGTGGAAACAAACAGGTAAAATTCATCGCCCTCAACGACGGCTCAACCATCAATAACGTACAGATTGTGGCGGAGGCGGAGCAGTTCAGCGAAGAACTGCTCAAGAACGTCACAACTGGCGCATCCCTGGCAGTGAGAGGCCTTCTAGTGCCCTCCATCGGCAGCGGCCAGGCCGTTGAAATCAAGGCGGAAGAAATAGAAGTGCTGGGAGAATGCGACCCCATGCGCTATCCCCTGCAGAAGAAGGACACCACGATGGAGTACCTTCGCACCATCGCCCATCTGAGGCCCCGCACCAATACCTTCGGTGCCGTGCTGAGGATCCGTCACGCCATGGCCTTCGCAATCCACAAGTTCTTTAACGACAAGGGCTTTGTGTATCTGCACACCCCGCTCATCACGGAATCGGATGCAGAGGGCGCTGGAGACATGTTCCAGGTTACAACTCTGGACCTTAAGAACATCCCTCTGGACAAGAAAGGCAACGTGGATTTCAGCCGCGATTTCTTCGGCAAGAAGACTTCCCTCACGGTATCCGGCCAGTTGGAAGGCGAACTGGGAGCAACTGCGGTTGGCGAAATCTACACCTTCGGCCCCACCTTCAGGGCGGAAAACTCCAACACTCCCCGCCACCTCGCAGAGTTCTGGATGATAGAGCCGGAAATGGCCTTCTACGATATCCAGGACAATATGGACCTTGCGGAAGAGTTCGTGAAATACCTTGTGCAGTACGCCCTTGACAATTGCATGGACGACCTTCAGTTCCTTAACAGCAAATACGATGAAGGCCTAATCGACCGCCTTCGCAGCGTACTTGGAATAGAGTTCGAGAGAGTCACCTACACCCGTGCCGTTGAAATTCTGGAGGCCGCAGTCGCAGGCGGTCACAAGTTCGAGTTCCCCGTACATTGGGGCACGGACTTCCAAAGCGAGCACGAACGCTATCTGGTGGAGAAATTCTTCAACAAGCCCGTTATCCTCACAGATTTCCCCAAGGATATCAAGGCCTTCTATATGAAGCAGAACGAAGACGGCCGCACGGTTCGCGGCATGGACGTCCTCTTCCCGAAGATTGGAGAAATCATCGGCGGAAGCGAGCGTGAGGCATCCCTGGAGAAACTGGAGCAGAGGATTTCCGAGCTGGGAATGTCCCGCAAGAACCTCGAATGGTATATCGACACAAGGCGCTTCGGCACTGTTCCCCACAGCGGCTTCGGCCTGGGCTTCGAGCGCCTTCTTCTGTTCGTTACCGGCATGCAGAACATCCGTGACGTCATTCCTTTCCCCAGAACACCCAAAAACGCAGAATTCTAAGATATGCTAGTTATCGGTATCGCCGGAGGATCCGGTTCAGGCAAGACCACAGTAGTAAGGGCTATCACCGAGCAACTTAACGGCAAGGTGGTGGTTATTCCCCAGGACTCGTATTACAAAGACTCCAGCCATGTGCCGCCGGAGGAGCGCAAGAACATCAACTTCGACCATCCGGACGCCATCGACTGGAAACTCATGTGCCAGCAAATCCGCGAACTCAAGGCAGGAAAAACCATCGAGCAGCCTGTGTATTCTTATATCACTTGCTCCCGCTCCACAACGGAAACCGTAACCGTGGAACCTGCGGAAGTGATTATCATCGAGGGCATTCTCATCTTCACCTGCAAAGAGCTCCGGGACCAGATGAACATCAAGATCTTCGTTGATGCCGATGACGACGACCGTGTTCTCCGCATCATCGTCCGCGACGTCGCAGAGCGCGGCCGCACCATCCAGACGGCCATCGAACACTACTGCGAAACCGTGAAGCCCATGCACCTCCAGTTCATCGAACCTTCGAAGAGGTATGCCGATATAATCGTCCCCCAGGGCGGCCACAACAAGGTTGCAATCGACGTTCTCACCACAACGGTGCAGGAAGCGCTCAAAAAGCGCAGGCGCGTGGGGCGGAAAAAGGTTGTCCAGGCTCAGTAAACAATGAAGCTCAAATCCGAGAAGATAGCAGGGATAGTTGTCACCGTATCTATCCATTTTGCGGTGGCTATCCCGGTGCTTGCATTGCAGCTCGGATATGAGATTCAGAGGGAACAGTCCTTCGTCCTGGACTTCACCAAGCAGGAAGAGATGGAAAGGCTGCAGGAAGAGGAACAGGAACGTCAGGAGCAGCAGGAGCTCACCCGCAGCGCAGCCCAGAAGCTGAACGAAATGATCGCCGCCTCCGGCGTGCCAGTGAGGAACATCGCGGTTAACCGCAGCCAGCTCAAAGACGACAGGAACACAGACGCAGACCAGCTGTACCGCGACGCCCAGCGCCTTGCGGATGAACTCCGCGCAGGCCAGCAGCAAACCCCGCCGGAAAAGGACGATTTCGCGTCCATGACAGATCCATCCGCACAGAGCGATCCCGGCCCCTCCGCCCCACCACAGGCATACTCCGGAGCCACAGTGCTTTCATGGCAGCTGGACGGCCGCAAAGCCACGCACCTTCCCGTTCCCGCATATCGCTGCTACGGCTCAGGTGAAGTTACCGTAATCATTACGGTGGACAATGCTGGAAGGGTTGTGAACGCGAAAGTGGACGACGGCTCCTCCTCCGGCGACAGTTGCCTTCGCAACCATGCAGTAAGGGCAGCGCGGTCGTCAAGGTTCAACGCCTCTCAGACCGCGCCGGCAAAACAGATGGGAACCATCACCTACCAGTTCATAGCCCAGTAGGATCGAACGGCGCTTTCAGCGCCTCTTCCACCATATCATCCACAGGAAGATAGTACTTGTAGAATGCGTTTTCTCCAAGCAGGGAATATCGCGCGGTGAGTGCGCGGATCTGCGGGGCGAGATACGGCAGGGTTTCCCGCCATTCCGCCTCGGATTCCGGCTTAATGCCGTCCACGGAGCCCGCATAGGAGCGGAAGCGGTTGTCTATTCCTATCCTTGCGAAGAAGGCGTCCATGGCCTTGTAACTGTCTATGGCGCGGATCTCACGCGAATAATTGTCGAAAAGGTACGATGCAAAACGCATCATCGTGGCTTTGCGGTTGCAAGCCGTGAAGTACTTGGTGGCCAGGGTTGAATCCATCGGCACATAGACATCCGGCATTATTCCGCCACCGCCAAAGACGGTTCTGCCGCCGCGGGTGGTGTGGACATCGGAAGAATCCAGCTTCACGGCATCGGCGGAGAAGATTTCGCCATCCATGTAGCGGTTATAGATGTCGTACTCGTAATCGGCGTATGGCTTCTGGATGCATCGGCCCGCAGGAGTGTAATAGCGGGCTACGGTGAGCCGGAGGCCGGAGCCGTCACGGAAGGGGAAATCCTCCTGGACGAGGCCCTTGCCGTAGGAGCGGCGCCCCACCAGCACTCCCCTGTCGTTGTCCTGGATTGCTCCGGCGAAGATTTCGCTGGAGGATGCGGAATTCTCGCTTATCAGAACACTTAGGCCGATATCCTGCAGCTTGCCGTGGCCATCCGCCCTATACACCTCACGGGAGCGGGAACGCCCTTCCATATATACTATGGTATCGCCTCGCTGAAGGAATTCGTTGGTGAGATACAGCGCCTGGTCCAGATAGCCGCCGGAATTGTCTCTGAGGTCGAAAACGAGCCTTGTCATGCCTTCCTGAAGCAGTTTTGCCGATGCCTCCTTCACCTCTTCGTATGTGGTACGGGAGAACTTTGAAAGGCGGATATAGCCAGTGGTATCGTCCAGCATGAACCATGCGTCCACGCTGTGGAGTGGAATCTTTGCGCGGATTATTTCGAAGGGGATGATTTCCTTGCCACGCTTAACCGTGATGAGCACTTTCGTGCCTGCGGGGCCCTTGATATGAGCAACGATGCTGTCCTGCGGGAAGTTCACGCCCGCGATCACCACGTCATCGACCTTCAGAATGCGATCCCCAATCTGGAGGCCCACTTTTTCCGAAGGCCCGCCGGCGATAACTTCCAGCACGATGGCTGTATCGGCAGGGACATTGAACTGGATGCCGATTCCCTCGAAATTTCCGGCTAGTTCCTGGACCGAAGCCTCGTGGTCCACCGGAGGAAGATACATCGAATGAGGGTCCAACTGCGCCAGGGCGGCCGTTACGGCGGCATCCGTCATACCCGTGCGGTTGAGCGTATCCACGTAATTCTCCTCAATCATGTTAAGGATTACGTTCAGTTTGGCCCAGTCCTGATAACGGGTTCTGATGAGTTTGTTGTTCTCCCGGACACGGATTACGGTGAGGGTTCCCAGCACGCCGATGAGCAGTGCCAGAAGCAGTTGGATAATCTGATGGACGTATTTGTTCTGCATCACTGTTCCACCTGTTCAACCTCGATGCCTGCGCGGCGAAGAAGGTCTATTCCGTCCGTGAGCCTGTATGCATCCCTGAAAACAACGCGGCGGATGCCGGACTGGATTATGAGTTTAGAGCACTCCAGGCAGGGAGATGCCGTTACATATAGCGTTGAACCTTCCGAACTGTTGCCGCTCTTGGCAACTTTGGTTATGGCATTGGCTTCAGCGTGAAGGACATACGGCTTTGTGACGCCGTTTTCATCCTCGCAGATGTTCTCGAAGCCGGAAGGGGTGCCGTTGTATCCGTCGGAAATGATCATCTTGTCCCTCACGATGAGCGCGCCCACCTGGAGGCGCTTGCAATAGGAATTGCGGGCCCAAACGGAGGCCATTTCCATATAACTCTTGTCGTACTTATCCATTACGTTCTCTGGTAGAGATATCTCTTGATGCTCTTCTTGGGAGTGCGCTCGAAGTCTTCGGGCATGAACTCCAGTTTCTTGATCTGGGCGTAGTTGGGGATTTCCTTGTTGATTGAAGGAAGAGCTTCGCGGATGCGCTGCTCAAGGGCTTCGCGGTTCATTCCGTCCAGTTCGCCCTGGTGCCAGTCCGGATAAATGAGGGCGGTGAGGCCGCCGTCGTCCTCTATCACCAGTGAATCCACAACGTAATTGTAGTTGTTGATTACGGCTTCCAACTCTTCCGGATAGATGTTCTGACCGGAAGGGCCGAGGACCATGCACTTTGAGCGGCCCTTGAGGAAGAGGTATCCGTCATTGTCGATGATACCCATGTCGCCGGAGCGGAACCAGCCGTCTTCAGTGAAGGATGCGTTTGTAGCTTCCTCGTTCTTATAATAGCCCAGGCACACATTGGGGCCGGAAATCTGCACTTCGCCGGGAATGCGGTGGGGATCCGGGGAGTCTATCCTGATCTTCATGTTCAGGGCGGCTCGGCCGGCCGAGCCAACCTTCACCTTATCCCAATGGGCATAGCCGATGATGGGGGCGCACTCGGTCATGCCATAGCCAACCGTGTAATGGAAGCCGATCTTGTGCAGGAAGCGCTCCACCTCCGGGTTGAAGGCGGCACCGCCCAGAATGACTTCCTCGAACTTTCCTCCGAAAGCTTCCGTGAGTTCGCGGTTAATACGATTGGCTATCACGTTGTTAAGGATAGGAATGCGCATGTAGTACTTGGTGCGGTCCACCACGGGTTTAAGCTTGGTCTTGTACACTTTTTCGATTACCAGAGGCACGGCGATGATGATATCCGGATGGATGTCGCCGAAGGCCTTCATGATGATCTTGGGGCTGGGGACACGGGTGAGGAAGTGCACGTGCATGCCGATTGTCATCTCGAAGAGGAACTCGAACATCATGCCGTACATGTGGGCCGTGGGCAGCATGGAAACCACGCTCATGCCCGCCTTAAGCATGGGGCAGGCGTCCTTTGCCGCGAACTCGATATTGGAATACAGGGCCCTGTAGGGAATCATTACGCCCTTGGAGAAACCGGATGTTCCGGAGGTGTAGTTGATGAGGGCAAGGTCTTCCGGGCCGTCTTCCCAGTAGTCCAGGTCTTCCGGATCCACTTCGTTGGGGTACTTCTTGCCGTAGGACTCGTTCAGGTGCGCGCGAACATCGGCATAGGCGTCCTTCGAGGTGTAGAGGAACTTGAAGGTGTTGATTTGCACCACAACCGCCAGGCCGGGCATTTCATCGGCACTGAGGCCTTCCCAGATTACGTCGTCCACGAAAAGCACGCGGGCTTCCGAGTGATTCACCAGCCAGTGGATGCTGCCGGCTTTGAACTCGTGAAGGATGGGAACTGCAACCGCGCCATAGGTGATGGCGGCCAGGAAGCTCACGCCCCAGTTCGCCTGGTTGCGGGAACAGATGGCCACTTTGTCGCCTTTGTGCAGGCCGCACTGCTCAAATGCAATATGCAGTTTGGCTATGCGGCGGGCCACATCCCGGTAACAAAGGGTTACTCCCTGATAGTTGGACAGGGCGGGACGGTCCCAGTTCTCGGCGATGCTCTTTTGTAGAATCTTGTTTACAGATTTGAATTCCATATATCGTGTTATTTTCTTTTCAGCAGTTTTTCGGTTTCCCTTCTGGTGAGGGGCTCTCCCCCGTTGAATGGATACACGGCGGTTGTTCCGGAGGTGGTAACTATCCAGTAGCGCTTGCCTTCATGCTCATAGAGTTCCGGCAGGGCGCGGATCTTTTCTTCAGGGGCGATGCCCTTCCAATCTTTAGGTTTCTGGCCATGCAGGTTGTACATCTGCAGGGTGTTGTTCTTATGCAGAACCATAACGGTGTAGCCGCCTGCGCCGGTGAAGTCATAGGCGGCGGGGCCAAGGCGCACATCGCGGCCAAGGTCCACGGGGAAGCCCTGTACGAACCGGCCTTTCACATCCAGAAGGTATAGCGACGAGCCGGCGGCGAACAGGAATTGCTTGCGGCCGTTATTGTAGTAGTCGATGCATTCCACCCTGCCACAGATCTTCTCCTTGAAGGGAATTCCCCAAACGCCCTTGCCTTTTTCGTCGTTAAGGCAAATTGCCAGATTCTTGTTCTGGTACAGGCTGTTGGTTTTGCCGGTTGTGAAGTTTTCCACGTCATAGGGGCCGGTGGGAACAACCACGGTGGTATCCTTGAGGAAACTGCCGCCCCTATTGGCCTGGGCCTCCATGCGGCGGCTTAGCGTTATGCAGAGTTCCGGCTTCGTGCCGGGTTTGAGTGATGCGAAAAGCGGGGCATACGAGGCGCCTGTGGTGTAAAGGAGCACGGCCTTTGAAGGGATCTCTTGCAGATATCGTGAGACCAGTTCCGGCGCATCTCCCAGCGAAGCGTATGCCAGCATGCCGGCGGGAACCTGCAATCCAGCCTCTCCCAGACGGTCTTTGAGCGTATAGGTGAGGAATTCCGGATCCGTGAACATATCCAAAGCCTCTTTGCAGCCATAGGCGCGCCAGCCGCCGCCAAGGTGCAGGCACAGAGAGTCATCGGTCTTGAATTCCGTTCCCAGAACACGTGCGGGATAGCCGGCGTATTTGTTTGCCTCTATGGTGCCTTTCTTTCCGCCATCCTGGGCGCAGCGAAGCATGAGCACCTTGAAAACGGTGCTACCGCTGCGGAAACCGGCAAGTGCGATTTCCTTCAGATTGAGGGAATTGTACCACTTGAGGGGGTTAATGTCGTGGCCCTTGCCGTTTTCAATGTCGGCATCATATGCGCGGAGAGTGCCTTCGCTGTCGCGGAAATCGCGGTAGCGGGAAAGGTAGTCTTCCGCATCGGCCACGGGAATAGCCAGGACCGAAGCCACCGAGCCGGGAAGTATACTCGCAAAGGTGGTGGTTCCACCCTGATATCCGGAGAAGGCGGTGAGATATCCGGCAGTGCGAGGAAGCACGGTTGCCGTGCCTTTGAGGGCTATCTGCTCCGGGCCGGATTCCATGCGGAAGGCGGTCCAATCGGCAAAACGGCGTACGAACCCGCTCTTGGGGGCCACCGCCGCTCCGCCGTATGTCTGCATGAGTTTCGATGCCTGGGAGTTATTCAGGAACACCAGCGCGGGGCCCGATATGGACGCGCATGCCTCCTTCATTCCGGGGGCCGACAAAACGCTGAGCCCGCTCTCCAGATGCCTAACAGACGCAGCCAGAAGGGTTTCTGAACGGGAAGCCAGCACAAGGCCTTCCGTGAACTCGAGTTTGAAGGATGCGTTCCTGGCAAGGGCCTCCAATTGCGAGCGGCTCAGGGAATCCTGCTTTGCCTCTTCCGCAATAATGAGCGGCACCAGCGCACCGCTGTTGTGCAGGGAAATAACGGTCTTACGGCCGCCCACAGCAGAGAGATACTCCATGAAAGGACCTTTCTGCAGGAACGAGGTGAGAACCCCGCAAGAATCCGCAATCACGTTGCGCGCTTCCCTTGAACCGTCGAACACGAACACGGCAGCCGCATCCGAAGGCACAGCCTTTAGAAGCGAATAGTCGCTCTTTACGGGAATCTCCGCCCCCTGTGGCTTGCTGTACAGCCTGTACACGGCCCACGCTATGCCCGCAAGCATAAGCGCAATGGCCACTACTGCCACTATGACGGATTTCTTGTTCATTGCAGGTTCAGGTTCGCTGTTCTATACAACTTACAAATATAGTGATTATCTCCGAATAATGAAACACGGCCTTGCAGCCCGGCGGCCCCCTCCTGCCGGATATCCAGCAAATCGGCCTTCCAGTGGGCTCTGTGTGGATATCCGGTTGCGATTTTGGCAGTGGGTGCCGTTTCCCCTGCGCCTGGGCGGCGTTTCCCCTGCCGGATATCCAACAAATCGGCCTCCCAGTGCGGTCTGCGCGGATATCCGGTAGCGTTTTTGGCAGTGGGCGCCGTTTCCACTGCCGGATATCCAACAAATCGGCCTCCCAGTGCGGTCTGCGTGGATATCCGGCAGAGCCAAAAAAGATTTGGATATTCGTGCAAACGTTTGTAAATTTGTACTTGGACAAAACTTAAACTTCTATAATATGGCAAATCTATTCTCGCTGGAAGGCAAAAACGCATGGATTACCGGAGCGTCTTACGGTATCGGCTTCAACATTGCCAAGGCATTCGTTGCCGCGGGCATCAAGAACATCATTTTCAACGACATCAATGAGGCAGCGCTTCAGAGAGGTCTGGATAATTACAAGGAAGCCGGAATCACTAACGTGCACGGCTATGTGTGCGATGTAACAAATGAAGTCGCCGTAAAGGAACTGGTGCAGAAGATCCACGCGGAAGTTGGCCAGATTGACATTTTGGTGAACAACGCCGGCATCATCAAGCGCATCCCCATGCACGAGATGGAGCGCAAGGAGTTCCAGCAGGTGATCGACGTGGACCTGGTGGCACCGTTCATCGTGTCATCGGCCGTGCTTCCGGAGATGATGGAGCGCCGCGAGGGCAAGATCATCAATATCTGCTCGATGATGAGCGAGCTCGGGCGCGAGACCGTATCGGCCTATGCCGCGGCAAAGGGCGGCCTGAAGATGCTCACCCGCAACATCTGCTCGGAGTACGGCGAGTACAATATCCAGTGCAACGGAATCGGCCCCGGCTATATCGCAACGCCCCAGACCGCTCCACTACGCGAAAAGCAGCCGGACGGCTCCCGTCATCCCTTCGACAGCTTCATCTGCGCAAAGACTCCAGCCGGCCGCTGGCTTGAACCCGAAGAGCTCGGTGGCCCCGCAGTGTTCCTGGCTTCCCACGCATCGGACGCCGTGAACGGACATATCCTCTATGTCGATGGCGGTATCCTCGCCTATATCGGAAAACAACCCAAATAATATGGCAAAAATCAATTGCACAGTGCGTCAGGCGTCCAGCAATGTAGACGCCAAGCATTACGATACAGAACGTATCCGTAAAGAGTATCTTGTTGAAAATGTGATGGTTCCCGGCGAAATCAACATGGTGTATTCCATGTTCGACCGCATCATCGCCGGAGGCGCCGTTCCGCTTAAAGAGGAACTTGTCCTTGAGGCCCCGGAGATTTTGAGGGCCGATTATTTCACCCAGCGCCGCGAGCTTGGAATCATCAACGTGGGCGGCACCGGTTATGTGAAGGTGGGGGACGATGAATACGAGATTCCCTACAAGGAAGCCATCTATGTTGGCCGAGGCAACCGCCATGTCAGTTTCCGCAGCGCAGACCCTTCCAAGCCCGCACATTTCTACTTCAATTCCGCAACTGCCCACAGTGAAACGGGCGTTAAGAAAGTGAGCAAGAAGGATGCGGTTGTGATGCATTTGGGCTCGCTGGAGGAAAGCAACGAGCGCACAATCAACCGTCTGCTGGTGAAGGAAGTTGTGCCTTGCTGCCAGCTCCAGATGGGTATGACGGAACTTGCCCCGGGCAGCACCTGGAACACCATGCCAGCCCACACGCACGACCGTCGCATGGAAGTGTACTTCTACTTCTAGCTTCCTGAGG
>JAEEUZ010000004.1 GCA_016290725.1 Bacteroidales bacterium
TGCCTCAAGCACTACATTCCAGTCAACAGTGGACAGCATTGCAACATATGTGGACGTGGTGTCTCTTTGTGTTCTGTTACCGGCAGAGTCGTAGGAGTAATGTATCACGTTCTGTCCAGACAACTGGAAGAACAAAAGAAGCAGAGGCAGTGTAATTATTGCATATTTCGTGCTTTTCATATGATTAATTATAGTTTACAATCCTTACTAAAGTAGTTGACACTTCAAGTTAATCCCCATGCTCCGATTAGCATAGTGAGCCACCTAAAAAAAGTAACTTAATCCTAATGAAAGAGAAATATGAGCCAGTCCTTCAGATTCATCCATTTTTATTGTCTCTTCTATCCCTTTTGAACTTTTTTTTGTGTATTCGGAAAAATGAAAAGCATTGAAATAGCAACCAGTTTCGAGTGACAAGTGATTAGTTATTGACCTGATGTACTCCAAGTCCAATATCATTCCCGTCGTTCCAATTCCCCGAGTCCTATTACTCAATTTATACCTTTCAATAAGCATCGCATTGTTTGAATAAGAAACAAATGCATAAGGAGCCATATTAAAACAAATACTGTTTCGGTTATCAAAATACGGATGGATAGAAAACATGGGAGCAATGAATAATAAGTTAATGTTGTCAGTTAAACTACCTAAAGTCTCATTGCCGTTTTCTTCTGTAATCTTATAAACTGTCGTGTGTGAGGTATGTGTATTCCTAATCATGAGACCAGCACCAACATCACAATCGTTATCGTCACTACCCATGAAATAATAACAAATTTTTGTGCCGTATGATGTACCCAATCTTAACTTCTGCGCATGTCCCGTGTTAATGTCTCCACTAATTCCACCTATCGGCTCTATGAAATATGCCACTCCTCCATCTACGCCAAAACACCATTTGGAAATGCTCTTAATATTTAACTCATTCCACATATTTGTTTGGGGGAAAGCGGTAAAAGGAACCGAATAAAGGAGAATCAAAAAAAGTATTTTTTTCATAAACATAGCACAAAATATATGTTAAAATGCATTATTTTCCACTTTTCTTTATAATACATAACTAAGGCTTTAAAGTGCTCGTAGCATTCTCGTCTCTTTCCATATCTTCCTTCTCATCCCCATTACACCACCAATCACCAAATAGTTTGTGTAAAGAACGCATGGTCGCAGAGTTTACTGGTGACAAAAAAGAAAAACTGTTTGAAGATTTCATGGGTTTAGGCCTCCAACTAAAACTTGACATTTGTTTTAACGTACTATCAAGAATGTTAGATTGTTTTTTATAATTCCCACTTATTGATAAATTGAAGGACAATAAATCTGTCCAATCTTCTCCTTCCTCTAATTCTCGAAAAGAATAGCCCAGATTACCAACAACCTTTATACCGGTTGAATACTGATTCATTGAGTAGCGAGAAGAAGGAGCAATAGAAAAACCCGCTGAAACAGTATGCGTTGTTATTCCGGTTTTATAACTATGTATTTGAGTATACCCAATACTTGGCCCAAATTGATTCCCAAACAATAAGTATGACACATTTATACCCATTTGCGAGGTAATATCATCAAGTTCTCCATCCTTATTGTATGTAAATATGTATGAAGCCTGCGCAGTAGCAGAGAAAGAGCCCAACTTTGCTTCAAGATTTGCAGAAAGCGTTGTTTTCGTAACTCTGCTATTAGTGCCATACATCCACTGAACTTCCATCGTCGCAGCAAGTGAGGTTGTGCCTCTCTCTATTCGAGGACCCAGTTCGGCATATCCACCAACCCATAATTCCTTATTATCCCAGGAGACAGCTATGCCCCCACCATAGAGGCCATTATTTAATCCTATCCGAAGCCCATTTGAGGTAATCCGATATGTAAAGAAAAATGCTTCTCCACTCTCATCACTATATTTCAGCGGATTATTCAGCGCATAGGAGTAGCGGTTGAAGTTCTGGGTAAAGTCCGGGTCCTGGACGTAGGGGTCCGGGCTGAGGAAGCGGCCAAGGAGAGGGTCGTACAGGCGGGCGTTCATGTTGATGAGGCCGAACCAGGTGAGGTGCTCGTGACCGGTGTAGCCGCGGCCGAGAAAGAGTTCCGGTTCGCTTCCCGCAGCGTAGATTTGCAGGGTTGACGGGTTACGGAGCCTGCCCCAAGGGTCATAGCTATACTCGGCTACCAGTGTGCCGTCCGCCGTGGCTATGTGCGTAATACTGCCAAGATAATCGCGTCCAATGTTGTATAGGGTCCAACTGCCGTTATTCTCTCGCTGATATACCATCGGCGCAGAGTATGCATCCCCACCAAGATACAGACGCTCTTTTGTGCCGCTCGTCGTCAGATCGCATTCATAACTGCCACCTATATAGTAGCGGGTAAGCACATTGCCGGTACTGTCCGCTACGTTCATCTTCACCCTATCTCCATCGCCGTTGTATGTGAATGTAGCGCTCCTGCCGCCTTCGGTAAGAAGTGAAGGTCTGTTGTAAGAGGTATATGAAACATTCTGCTGGCGGCCTTGGACAAGACCGCTTGAGGCAGGCGTCAGCGAGGTTATCTGATACGGGCGACCCGTGGCCGAATATGCCATCGTGCCGACGCCGTCCATCGAAAGGATGTTACCGTTCGCGGCATAGGTAATCTGGCGGCTGCCGATGGAAGTCAGACGGTTGAGGTTGTCGTAGCCAAAGGTCTCAGTCTGGTTATTATTGCCATCGCCACGGACAAGGAGGTTGCCGGTCAGAGGGTCGAACTGATACGAGAAGTTCAGGATGTCCGCATCATACATCTCACGATATATGGGAAGGCCGAAAGGCGTGTACCCATATGCACGGTTGATGGTACCTGTGAACAAATACGTGGGCATTCCAAGATCATTCTCACTCAATAAGTTCAAAACGACCGCACCTCCCGGAAGTGTAATACCAGTGTTATAGCCGTTGGAATAACTAAAATTCTCCGTTGTTATATAACCCGCCTGTGAAGTGTATTCAACGCTTGACAGAACGCCGCCCGGGCTGTACGTATACTCCTTCTCCAGCCATTTGTTGTCAGGAACAGATTCTTTGGCGTATATGACTCGGTCATAACCGTCGTATGTGTATTCCTTCCCGGTCCCGTTGGTCGACGACTCCGTACTCAATCGGCCATAGGCGTCATAGGTATACGCGGTATTGTACTCTCCTGGGCGCTCGATCAGCGTTATCCTGCCATACTTGTCACGATAAGTCTTGACTGTCCCGTTAGGATTGGTATGGGTTACCCTTGAGGTGCCGTTGCTGTTCCAAAGGTATTCGTCGGTCTGGGTGCCTGCGCTGGGGTCGACTATCCTTGTGCGTCTGCCGTAGTCATCATAGGCAAACGTTGTGGATACGTTCCCAGGAGCGGTTATGGAAGATGGCTGGCCATCATCACGAAGAGTATATGTGATTGTACCTCCCGCATCGGTAACGCTCACCACATTACCGCTGGCGTCGGTGGTCTGCGTGGACGTGATACCGTCTTTTACGGTTGTAATGCCGGTACCACTGTATGACCATGCCGTCACTTTCCCGGATGCATATTTTATCGAGTCCGGCCTGTTATAGATATCGTAGGTATAATCGTTCCAATATGTAGCAGACGGCCCCCGGTATGGAAGCGATATCCTTTTCAGGAGGCCTTTCCCATTATACTCCCTGTCCACCCACTGCCACTGGCCGTTGAAGCGTTTCACGCCGCTGCGGATCTCACGAGCGAGGGCGTCATAGTGAGTAACAGATTCAGGCTGTCCGGTTGCCGTAATTGTAACAGTGTAAAGTCCAACACCACCCCAGGCGACAGTTGTCTGTTCAACGGAGTTATCAGGGTGGCTTACACTTACGACATTACCCCAACTGTCATAGGTGTAGGTTGTGATACGGCCGCGATAGTCGGTAACCGTTGCGGGCTTGCCAAACTTGTTATAGCCGGAATAGGTTGTCGTATGACCAAGGGCATCCGTGCTTGTGAGAAGATATCGGCCATTACTGTCATAAGTGTATGCGTTCCCGGTATATTCTGTCGCTCCGTAAGGAGCAGTAGTTTCGGATATCACATGGCCGTGGGAGTCATACTGCCAATGGGTCTCGGATACAAGGTTTGTCGCGTCCAAAAATCTTCCGGGAAGTTCCGGACCGATTATCGACAATGAGTCAAAATGATGTCGGAGACCATTTAACGGACTTAAATCGTTTATTCCGTAATAACCGACATATTTCTTGCTGGTCAGAGGCCGGTAACAACTGTCATAGGTGAATACAGTCTTCTCTTTCCATGATATGTTATCGGCTCCGTCTCTCTCAGTGGTTATAGATTCTTCCGTAACAGCACCCAGAACGAACTTGCTTGCCGTTATACTATGCACATATACTCGTCTCAAAGTGTCGGTCTGAGGAGTGCCGTTCCCGATGCGGCGTCTTGTGATAATGGTTTTAGGAAAATCGTACCTGCCGTATGAACAAGCGGTTGTGGTTACAACTCCGGTGAGCGAATTAGTGGAAACGCTGCCAGTCAGGCGGGGGTTCAACTTGCCGTATGCGGTGCTATGGCTATCGTAAGTGTTGATAACAGATGAAAAAGGAGTACCGTTGAATGACTTCGATAAAGAAATCTGTTCCACAACACCAAATTTCTCCGGATTCAGTAGTGTTGTAGTATATTGAAAACCAAGCGGGTCGGTATAATCAAGCTTAATAATCTTACCAAAACCGCAAAAACCCAGCCCCATGCAATGATACACCTCATCATAATAGTAGTAGTCTACCGAACTGATATAATCCTCGCTCATGAACTTTGTGCTTCCACATAAGACTGACAACGGATTATGAATACGCTTAAAACCATTGACAGCAGAGTAGGTTCGTGAACTGTCCATCATGTATGGCCCGTCAGATTCTCCAGTATTCCCATACATATTGGTTTGGACTATTCCGAAACTGTCGGTCATCGTCTCCAAACTCCTCAAGATAGAATGATTCAGGCTGTATCGGTAGACTTTGGTTATCGGGCCCGACATGACAATGAAATCGCCAATTCTCCCAAACGCCGAACCGCAGCCCGGGATAATGTCTGTAGTAGAATCCAAAGATAAGCCTGATACAGAAAAGAAACCGATATACTTCCCTTTCGCATTTGGGGATATCCTTACGGTAGTATCATTCTGATGAATCATTTCCGGCAATCCATCCTTGTCCAAATCAAGGAACATTATCGTGTCGTCTGAATCCCTGAACTGCTGAGTACATGCCTCAATTGAGAAGTATATCCCATTAAAGCGTGCAATATTCCAACTACTGGATCCATTACTAAATTTGCCGATACTGGAGTCATATCCAGGAGCCGCGGCAATATCTTGATAGCCATCGCCATTAAAATCCAGGACTTGAATGAAAGCCTCCTCGGTGTTAGTGAAATCAGGTGAAAAGTCATTATATAAAATTGACTTTGAAACGCCCGAGTATGTTTTCCGCAAAGAAAAGGATGTACTCGATTCATATAATAGGCTATACGCCTTCATTCCATCATCAGTAATATGACAGAGATCTGCTTTCCCGTCTCCTTCAAAATCTGCCACAAGTGTCAGGTTTACTTCCTCTTCATTTAAAGTATAAAGAGACGACTCGCTCAACTTGCTTCTGGCGTATAAATCCACCAGGGCAAATTTTGATGAGTTCTCTGTCATAATAAGGAGCATCGTTTTTCCGTTTCCTCGGAAATCGCCAAAATGGTAATAACTCTTCGCCGGATTCTTGTACAGAGCATTATGTGAACCGTCGTTCACGGTAATACTGAAACTCGTACCAGTGACATTTGCACTTGTGTCGAAAGAATAAATGGTAATCTGATAGGTGGTTATGTCATTTGATGAAGACCAGTTGTTAATCTTGACTATTTCGTCCACACCATCACCGTCCACATCGACAACTTCTATCTTTTGAAAACCTTCACCAACTGGAATAATCCTTTGAGTCGAAGAAAAGAGTCCCGTGAAATTGCAAATAATAGACTGATTGGCATTATATGAGCTTCCATACTTTTCACACCAACCGAAAAGCCATGTCCTTTCCAACAAGGCATATGTCGAGTAACTGGGCAGGATGACTATGCCATCATCAGGTCGGCATGGAATCATTTTCCCCCGAAGATGCATCAGGGGTAAAGTGCTTGATTTTACGTAATAACTATTATTGTTAATATACGTTGAAGGATAACCGAATCGCGGAATTGAGGGACCTGGATCAGAATCAATACCATATGTAAAAACCAGCGGCGGCAGCTCGCTTGTTCCGGAGGTGCAATGTACCTCTTTAAGAAGATTCACGCCGTCCTGTTCCTCGTGGGTAAGCGAGTACTGACAGATGGTATTATTGCCGTCACAACTCGTAACGCTCTTGAGAAGATAGAAGGGGAAGTTCGAAAAGGCTCCGAAATAAGCATTCTGGTATGGTGCAGTATCAGTACGTGTGGTGTATACAAAATTGATAGAGGCGTCGTCTCCATAGTTTATCGCCGTGATGTAATATGTATTTCCCGTATATCCGTACGTAAACGAGATGGTATTGCCATCCTTATCCGTGAACTCCGTCATTGGGTATGTCGGCCGGGGAGAAGAACCGCCAGGGCATCCAAAAACAGCAGAGGAACCATCCGGGTAAAGAGCATTGAACGACTCTGCACGTCCGCTCTGCTGATTGTGGTTAATCTTTATCTGGATATTGCCTTTTGCCGTGGTGTAAGAATAACCCGTAATGCCCATCTCGGATTGGACTATCGGCTCGCCGTCAAGGGCATATTTGGATGATGGGGAACTGTATGAATAGGCCTCTGCCACACCGTCGTAATACATATTGGAATTTCGGACGGTAATTAACGACAGCCCTGATAATCCCCATCCATATCCTGCCACGTTGTTGCCGCCCTGGCTGTTGTATACCAGTGAAATGTTTGGTGCCATGCTCCATCCGGATGCCGTGGCGATGGGAATTCTATAAACTCTTCCCCCAAAAGGGCTCACGGACTCCTCTATGGGAATAGAGCCCGTTGCGTATGATGCAAGGTCCCTGGAAGGCAATGAACGATATTTGAGACCCTGTTCCAGGCTGCGGCGTTCATGCTCCTTCATTATATCTTCCGGGGAATTCAACTGCTTTTCATTAATAACGTTATCCTGGCGGGACGCAGCCTTCTCCGGAGGTATAACCTGAGGTATCAAAGTAACCGAACGATGCCCCTGCCCGTCGTCCACCACCACACTGTCACACGGTGGCATTAAAGCGCGGGTATTTTGCCCAGACATCCTGCCGGGAATTAACAAAAAGGCAACCGACAAGAATGAGGCGATTTCTCTGGAAATAGTGTATAGTAGAGACCTTGCGTGCATCATAACGCAAATATAGTTTAGTTGCGTAAATAATAAAAATACCTTTTAACGTGCGGGCCGATATCTGGTATTTGATTCGGCCCGCACTATCAATCATTAGATTACGAACGATCCTTCGTATACATCTCCGGATGACAGGGTAAAGGTAATCGTCCAAATGCCGGAGTTACCACTGATTGGAAAGGCCGACGGTCCTGATCCTGGCACCGCATAAGAGTCTGTCTCGCCAGTGATAAGATTGCAAATATCCACATCAACCGACACCCCGGCGTTAGAAAGGCTCGCATAGATACAAGTATTGTCGGAATCATAGTAAGCACTGATGCTTACCACAGATGGGGAATGAGGGAACGTTGGAGGTGTCGAGGGCCTGTGTCGAATAAGAATTTCGTCATTGTCGCGGTAGCCATTCTTAATTGATTTTTCATTCGTAAAAGATGAAAGGCAAAGAATCGCCACGACGCTCAGAAGGAGCTTGATAATTGAATTGTTTTTCATAATGTGATTTGTTTGGTTTTCGTTTGCAATTATCGGCATTATTCCTAACAAAACCCAATTATCGGCATTACATTTTTACAAGATATTATCTTGATAATCAACTATTTATAGTTTACATAGCATTACTTACTCACTATTTCTTCAGTTTTTTGAGGCTTTTTTGGTAAATTTGAGCAAAGTGAACGTCATATGAGAATAAAACAAAACTGCCTTGTCTTTTTATTGTTCTTCTTTTGTTCTTGTTGCAATAATTATGAGAACAGGATTATCGAACAAGCGATAGCATATCTCGATAATAAACCGGACAGTTCGCTCATCCTTCTTGAGTCGATTAATCCATCATCTTTTTACCTCCATAAGGACAAGGCAAGGTATAATCTTTACCTGAGTGTTGCCCTGGACAAGAATCTATTTGAGATTCCTGATTCTGTCATTACTCCGGCAGTTAAGTTTTTCTCCAACCGGGGTTCAAAGGAAGAGCGAATGCTTGCTTTGTACCATTATGGCCTTTTTCAAAACAATAACTATGAGTATTCGAAGGCCATCGTTACGTTTGAGAAAGCAGCAGAATTAGCAAATTCTTTGAATGACACCCATTATTTGGGCCTCATATATAGGAATATGGCTAATTCCTTCAGCATGTCCAACAATATCCAATCAGCTATTCATTATAGAGAAAAGGAACTTCAGCACTTTAGTATTGACCCATCAGACTCTTTATTTCACTTATGTGCTCAGTATTCACTTGCCGTTGAGTACAACACTAATAAAGAATACCAAAAAGCACATGCCACCTTGGAAGAAATGAAAGATTCTCTGAACAGCTTAATCAAAGATTATCGTCATGCACTTATGGCTGATATTGAGCTTCGTTTGAACGATAATCCTAGAGCCTGCATCAATATGTACAAAAGGGTTCCAGAAGAGTATTGGAATATGTTTGACTATGGATGCTGCGGTATGGCTTATGAACTGATTGGGCAAACAGATTCCTCTGACCTTATGTATTCTGAAGGGTATAAAGCGTGCTATGATGAAGCAGACTCTGCGACGCTTGATTATTCTAAGTCAAGAGTCCTATTTGACAGGGGTGAATTTAAGAATGCCTATCTTCTTTTGTCGCATTCGACCAAGATACAGGATTCTTTGACTCGTGCAACTCTCAGCGAATCAGTTAGCTCGGCTCAAAGAGATTTCTTTATGTCTGAGGCAGCATTCCAAAAGCAAAGAGCACATTCCGCCAGAATTCGGATTTACTGTTTAATGGCTCTCTTCCTGTTGTTGATGGCTCTGGTCTACGCCAAGGTTACCAGAGTCAATAAGGAGAAAGACCACCGACTTAAAGAACTAATGGCACAACAAGCCATTTCCGAAAGGGACATTTATCGCTTACGTAATGACCGGCTAAGCCTTATATCCTCCTACTACAGTGAGAAAATTCGACGCATTGACAGATTGTCAAATGATTATTATATGTCTGACAGCGAACATCAGAAAGAGATTGTATTCAAACAGTTCAAGGACTCACTGAAAGAATTGAACAAACAAGATTTCTATGATTCTCTCGAAAAGGATCTCAACAAATATAATCATAGCATTGTTAGCCGATTGAGAGAACAAGTAACCTCAATCAGAGGAAGGAGTCTCAATATCACCATGCTATTCTTTGCGGGACTATCATATGAGACGATTGCAATAATAACGCAGTCTCCGTCTGTTAACAGCTTAAGGGTTCTGAAGAATCGGGTAAAGACATCTATCATGAAGTCTGCGGCCAAAGATGCCGATTTCTTTCTTGAAATGCTGGAAGTAAAAACGCCGGCAGGCAAGAACAAAACAAATGAAAAACAAAGTTGAAAACCATTTCTTGCCTGCTGACGTTGAACGACAAACGGGTCCAGCAAACTCTCCCATTCCTAGGTTCTGGCAAACCAAGACAAAAAGAGAATAAGCTGGGCCCGCGCTTACGCGCAGGCACCAGTGGCTTATTCGGTTTTGTCAAATAAAAAATGCCAGATTTAGGAAACCCGAATAAAGCTTAATAGTGCTTCGCAATATGTCTAAGGGCAAACGCCCTTTATGTAATCTTGTGTATTACATCGGCAAATATACGTATTAATCTGTATAAACACAACATTTGCGAAACGCATGAGATGGTCGATTCATGTATTTCGCGGCCCATTTCTGACTTTTTCCGTGCCAAATATGTAAGCGAAACACACGAAAGAGCACTTTCGTGTGTTTCACAGAAAGAACCCGAAAACCGGGACTATTTGTACTCGCTCACCAGAGGGCCGCGGAAGGAGTCGTTGGCGCGGTAGGCGGGGGCGTAGGTGGATTCGATGCTCACGACCGGGGCAGTGAAACTGCCGGCCTGGGTGACGAAGAAGGTTTCTTCGACGACGGTATTCTCTTCAGGGAAGATGTCGAAGTAGTACACCGTTTCGGCGGACTTCACGTGGCGGTAGCCCTGAGGGGTGTAGCCGAAGCGGCCGCTGTAGCGGTAGATGTTCCACCAGCCGTAGTGGCCGGAAAGCTGGTTCTCCGGGCGCAGGGAGCCTTCACGGGCTGCGGTGAGCTTGACGAAGCTGCGGTTCTCCTGGTTCCAGATCTTGTAGCTCGCGATTATCTTTTCGCCAACCGTAACGGTTTCGCCGGGCTGGATTTCAACGCGGTCACGGCCCTGATCGGCAGCGCGGTAGAAGTGGCGCTCGATGGTGAAGCCGTTGCCGCTAGCCTGGATCTCCCTGAAGGGCTTGGTGAACTCTGCGCTGAGGGCAATCACGGAAGTGGCCAGCACATCGGAAGAGCCGCTCATGATAGCTGCCAGGGCTTCCACGAAGCCGGGATCCTCGCCCCACTTCTGGCTTTCCTTCTGGAGCATGAGCCAGATGCGGATGCCGTCGGCAATCTTCGGCCCATCAGTGCCTTCGAAGCCGGAAAGGAGGTTGCAGAGCATTGCGTGGGCGTAGGCTTCGCTTTCCAGGAGGCCTCTCCACGGCATCACGGCGTTGGGATAGTACCAGCCGCCGTCGCGGTGCTCAACTGCGTATTCCAGGAGCGAGACCACATCGGCCTTGAGGGATTTCTCCAGCTTGCTCTTCGCCGCAAGGGTTACGCCCCAGTCTTTCGCGAGGGCGATGCCGACCTTGCTTTCCACAAGGTTCTCCAGAGTGAGAACACGGCGTGCTTTCGCAAGGATCTGGCCCTTGAGACCGCGGTCGCCATTAGGAACGAGATAGTTCTTCGCATACTTCTTGAACTCCGCAATCACTTTCTTCTGCTCCTTGCTCTCTGCCTTGACTTCGAAGGGAACGCTTGCGTACAGGGAACGCACGTACATGTACTGAGCGTCGCTGAGGCCGCCGCGCCAGTAGTCGAAGGTATTGATGAAATGCTTGTCGTCCAGGTACTTCACGGAGGAAGTAACATCCGGCACGGAGACGCCGCGCGCGGCTGCGGAAGCGAAGCGCTCCAGCACCACAGCGGTGAGAACGGGCGAAGAGTTCATTCCCTCGAACCAGCCGAAGCCGCCGTCCGAGTTGCGGCATGCCATGATCTTCTCCAGAATCTCCGACGTGCTCATCGAAGAGCCGCTGAAATCTGCGCCGATAGTAGCGGAAACAACCCGCACGTACCATGCTTCGGAAAGCGAGATAAGGTCGTTTCCGGAAGGATCCGCCTTGGTGGGAATCGCTTCCTTCACCATGTCAAGCAGGGAGACTTCCTTAACCTCGGCCTTGGAGCCGTCGGCATTGACGAACTGGCTGCGGAGGCTGCCGATAAGGGCATCCTTGGAGGCTCCGGAGTGATACACTGCGGAATGCGCCTCAACAAGCGTCTGCTCCGCCCTTTCCACGGGGACGCTCACGAAGAGGCCGTCGGAGAAGCCATCGGCAACGAAAACGAGCTTGAAGCCAAGGGCGTCTACATCGGCAGGAACCTCAACGTTGAAGCGGTGGTTCACCACGTCGCGCGGAGCAACTTCCATGGCAACGCGGGTTACTTTCAGGGGCTCCGCGGAGGTGTAATTATCGGCAGGATAAGTATAGAGGTACAGAGAGCCCTTCACCGGCTCGTCCGATATGCTGGAGATGGTGGACGACAGCACGTAACTGTCGCCGCCATAAAGCTTCGTGGGCTGAACAACGGCCACCTTCACGGGGATTGTTACAACGGTTTCCTTGCGCACAAAGGCGTTGTGCATCTTCTTGTCGTGGGCATACACCGCCACGTAGTAGGTGGACAGTTTGTCCGACGTGGTGAAGGTGAAGCTGAGGTTGCCGGATGCGTCGGAAACAAGATGGGGCTGGAAGGTGAGAGACGTGGAGAAGAGTTCGCGCAGGGACACATCCGCAGTCTCCCGGTCCGCCTCTTCCTCGCTCACGGATTCTTCATCGGCCGATGCCTTTTCTGCCATGGCGTACGGAGCTTCCATGACCATGGAGTCTGTCATATCCATGGCCTGGGCGTTTATTATCGAACCTCCGGCAGCAAAGGGTGAACGGGAGTGATAATACCTTATGGGTCTTCTGTAGTCCATGTCGGTAATGGCGCCGCACTGGTAGTTCACGTAAGGCGCATAGGCCATGAATACGGGCGGAACAAGCACATCCCAGCTATTGGGCTGGATTGTGTCGATGCTCTTGTCGTACACTGCGGCAAGGGCCTCTACGCCGGCCTGAGTGCGCAGCTTGAAGGTGTATTCCGTACCGGGACGTGTCATATCCTTGAAGGAGGTGAATTCCAGCGGCATGGAAAGGCGGTCGTACTTGCGGGCGTAATCCTCAGTGAGGCAATACTGCTTGCCATCCTTGAAGAAGAACGTCTGCATTGCCACAGCGTCCGGATAGGCGCTCTTGTAAGACATCGCGACATGCTCCAGAGAGCCCTTGGCAATCTTCACTGCCTTGGTTTCCAGCAGTTCATAGTCCTTGCCGAAGATGGACGCAACCGCCCACAAATCGCCGTCCGACGAGCCAAGACGGAAGTCGATCTTTTCGCTTCCCTCCAGCTCCGTCTTTTCGGGCAGGATGATGTAGCTGATGCCTTCCGGAAGCGTTTTGCTATCCTTATCCAGCTTGAGGAAACGGTAATCGTTCTTCGCAGTATATCCCTTCGCCGTAGCCTGGAACTTGAGCATATAAAGCCCCTGTTTCAGAGAGGAGATATCGGCCGATGCAGCCTTGCCCGAATCCGCCTTGCCGGTGAGGAGGGTATCGCCCTTTTCATTCACGAGTGCCCAGTCCAGTTCCATGGGGACTGTATTTCCGCCGCTGTTCTTTGCCGATGCGGTGAAGTTCACAACGTTGTCCTCCACGATACAGCGGGAGCTGTAATATGTGCGCCGATAGGTGTAACGCCCCACCTGGCTGCCTTCTCCGGACAGTTCGAAGGTTCCGTCCGCGGCATTGCCGATGGACGATGAGATGGAGAAGCTGCTGCTCACATAACGTCCGGTGCTGAAGGACTGGGTTTCTCCGGTTGCATCCAGCACGGTAACCTCTACATTATAATATCCGGAATCGTTGGCCTTGAAACTGAAGTCGAATTTGCCATCGGCCTCCATCGCGGGATTGAGCCTCTTGACAACATTGCCGTAACGGCTCACCGCCACGGAAAGGGTGGCGCCGGTGAGCGGATGGCCGGAATAGCTGGCCACCTTGCCGGAAACGGGGATTTCCTCACCCGTCATAAAGAGTTCGTTACGTTTGTCGAAAGAGAGGGTGAAAGTGGGGAGTTGGAACTCGTCCACGCGGAAGTATTCGCTTCCAAGACCGTCATCCTTGCCGGAGTATACGGCAATGTGGAACATGCCGCCCTTGCGGTCCGTGGGAAGGGCGAACTCGCCTGACACGGAGCCGAACGAATTGGTCTTGAGTTTAAGACTGTTAATCTCCTTATATTCCGCATCGTAAAGTTTCACGGTAACGCTCTTGCCGGAGACCACGGAGAGTTTCTCCTCGATGCTTCCCTTGAACACGATGGCCTTGAAGTGCATCGTATCGCCGGGGCGGTATGCACCTTGGTCCCTGTAGATGTTCACCTTCATCCCGCGGTCGTCGTCATCGGCAGAATCCTCGCTGTAGGGCTCCGGTTTTTCGTCGTAACTGAGCGAAATAGGCATGCTGCGCATCGCAACGCCATCGGCATCAAATGCTTCAGCGATGAGGTCGTAATATGCGCGGGGGTTATTCTTGATCGTGCGGCTTATCTTGGCGGGAAGAGGAGTGAATACGTCGGAGAGTTTGAGAGTTTCCGTAGCGACCACTTTGCCGCCCTTTTTCAGGATGAGCGTTGCCCTGGAAACTGGCTTACCGCTCTTATAATCGGCCACATATATCTTCTGGCCGTCGGCATCCCAGCGAAGGGCGGCCGACAGGCGGAACTGTTCGTAAGAGAATGTATCTTCTACAGTTTTTGAAGCGCTGGCCTTCACATTGTACGAGCCGTCCTCGAAGGCGGGAAGCGCCACTTCCACGGAATCGATGACATAGAAGCTCTTCACGGGATTCTTCACCTCGGTGGTGTACAGGGCCGTTTTGCCAGATTCCAAGCTAACCTCGAGGGTTGCCTTTTCAACGTTTCGGAAGTAAACCCTGGCCTTTCCCTGGCCGGCCTTCACCTCGATGCTCTTGCCCTCAAGGGTTTTGATGAGACTCTCCGCATAGGTGCAGTTCTCTGCCACTTTTGCCTCGTCGCCCCTGAATTTCGCGCGGTCCTTCTCGAAAGCCTTTGCCTTGTCGCGGAGAGCAATATAGGCCGATGCGGGAGTGTCCTTTTTCTCCAGCAGCTCGCCGAATTCCATTCTCAGGAGAGCCTCCCGGGAGAACAGTGCCACCGCCTTGCCGTCATAATCCTGGGCATGCTTCTCCAGTTTGGACTTTGACTCTTTCTCGTCCGGATGCCTGTACGCCAGGACGAACTCCAGGTACGGCGCGAGCGGATAGCTGCCGTTCAGGCGGCTCTTCAGCTCTTTCACCACCTTATCGTCTTCAGGGGAGCGGAAATTCACTTTCCGGTCTCCGAATATCTCCCACATCACGTATTCCGCATCGTCCTTGATGAAATACCGCAGCGACTCGGAAAGCACGCCGTCGTTCCACAGGGCGGGGTTGCGCTTGGCGCCAATCTGGCCGAACTTGTCTTTCACATAATCCCACAGCTGGTCCGTCGTGAGATATTCGTAGCGGGCCATGCGCTTGTACTCCAGGAAGGGTTCGCCGAAGGAGCGGATCTCCACCTTCAGCGCGGCGTACAGGCTGTCGCGCTGCTTCCAGTTTCGCTGGAGCGACACTTCCACGAACTTGGTGGCCGCATCGTAAAAGTCCACCATCAGATGCTCCTCGACGGCTTTCTGCTTGATTTCCGTGAGGATATTGCACTGGGTTACGGGCTGGTCGGCTTCCTCCGCCAGAGCGTATCGGTTCCACAATTGTTTAAGCTGATGTCCGTCGTCGGAAGGTACGGGCTGAAAAGCGAACTGGCCTAATGCGATAAGGCCTGCGACGATTAACGAGGTGAGCATGGCTATAGCGTTTTATTATTATGCGTTCAAATATCTTGCCGAAAAACTGGGCAGAGCCTCCGCCACCACGAAGGTGCTTCCGCCGATGTACACCGGCCGGCTCTCCCCCGCAAGCGCAAGTGCATGCTGCACGGCGTCCTTCACGGAAGGGATCACTACGGAATCCGGCATCTGGCAGCGCTCCGCGATTGCCTCCGCGGGGAGCGCCCTGGCCGTATTGGGAGTGGTGAAAATCCAGCTGGCTTGGCGTGGCATAAGGGGTATGATGGCATCCAGGTCCTTATCGGCCATTATACCATATATAATAATGGGGTGGCCCATGGCTTCGAGCTTTCGGAAATTGCTCTGCAGGGCCTGGGCATTATGGCCGATGTCCGCAATCACCGGCGGGCTCTCCCGAAGCAGTTCCCACCGCCCGTGGAAATGCATCCTGGCGGCCGTGTGCACGATACCGTCCACCACTCGCTCCGTATCCCCCAGCGCCGGAAACTTTGGCTTCAGCAGCTCGATTGCCGCCAAAACCGTCCGCAGATTATCCCTCTGCGGCTCCGCCTGAAGATCCATTTGCAAGAGAATTTGAGATTTCTCGACTTCGCTCGAAATGACAGAGGGGGGACAAAACTTTTCGATAGCGGAGTCGGACAAAACTTTTTCGACCTTTTTTTCGGGAGAAAAAGTTTTAGTCCGCGAAGCCAGAAAAGTTTTGCCATCGGACGACGGCCCATAGACATCGCATAATCCTTCTGCTATTGACTCAAACACGGGCCGCGTTTCGGCGTTCCACTCCCCCACCAACGCCGGCACTCCCCGCTTGAAAATCCCCGCCTTTTCCGCGGCGATTTCCGCCAGGGTGTTTCCCAGCAATGCGCAATGGTCCAGGCCTATGGTGGTAACGATGGCAAGCTCCGGGGTTATGATGTTCGTGCTGTCCAGGCGGCCGCCAAGGCCCACCTCCACCACCGCCACATCCACCTTTGATTCGGCGAACCACTTGAAGGCCATGCCGGTAGTTATCTCGAAGAACGAGAGATTGTGCTCCTCGAAATAGGGTTTCCATCGGCACAGGAAATCATACACCCACTCCCGGGGCACCATTTCCCCGCCGATGCGCATCCGCTCCCGGAAATCCAGTATATGCGGCGAAGTGTACAGGCCCACCTTATACCCGCAGGCATCAAACGCACTGGCAAGCATATTCGCCACCGACCCCTTCCCGTTCGTCCCCGCCACATGCACACTCTTGAACTTGCGCGACGGGTTGCCCATCGCCTCGTCAAAAGCGAGCATGCCCTCCAGCCCGGGTTTGTACGCCTGACTGAAGGGCACGTTCTGCACCGACGGAAACCTCGTGAAGATCTCCTGTAACAGGGAGTTGTATGAGGCTGAATCGGTCATTGAAACGTAAAAACCCGAACCATTCGTCGGAGTCGGACAAAACTTTTCGACGGCATTTTTTAGCCTAGAAAAGTTTTAGTCCGCGGAGACAGGTTCGGGTTTTTAAAAATTAGCTCTGTGCAATCTGTGCCTGGGCGGCTGCCAGACGTGCGATAGGCACGCGGAACGGCGAGCAGGACACATAGTCGATGCCGATGGTGTTGAAGAACTCGATGGACTTGGGATCGCCACCGTGTTCGCCGCAGATACCGCACTGCAGTTCCTTGCGATGGGAACGGCCCTTCTCCACACCAATCTTCACCAACTGGCCCACGGCCTTGGTGTCGATGGTCTGGAACGGATCCGCATCCAGGATCTTGTTGCCGAGATAGTCGCCCATGAAGGTGCCGATATCGTCACGGCTGAAGCCGAAGGTCATCTGGGTGAGGTCGTTCGTGCCGAAGCTGAAGAACTGGGCCTCGCGAGCCATACGGTCTGCGGTGAGGGCTGCGCGGGGGATTTCGATCATCGTACCGAACTGGTAGTCGATGAGGGCGCCCTGCTGTGCCTGGACCTCTGCCTTGATCTTCTCGCAGATTGCCTTCTGGAAGCTGAGCTCACGTGCACTGATGGTGACGGGGATCATGATTTCCGGATGCGGGTGCAGGCCTTCCTTCTGGAGTTCTGCGGTTGCGGTGAAGATTGCACGGTACTGGGTTTCCGCAATCAGAGGGAAGGAAACGTGCAGACGTACGCCGCGGTGACCCATCATGGGGTTAACCTCGTGCAGGCTTTCGCCACGCTTCTCCACTTCCTTCACGCTGATGCCAAGATCCTTTGCAAGCTCTTTCTTCTTCTCCTCGCCCTGAGGCACGAACTCGTGCAGAGGGGGATCCAGAAGACGGAACACGACGGGCTTGCCGTCCATAACGCGGAGGGTTTCCTTAACCGCAGCCTTCATGAAGGGCTCCAGTTCTGCGAGTGCGCTCTTGCGCTCCTCGTCGGTGTCGCAGAGGATCATCTTGCGGAGTTTGGACAGAGGGAGTTCGGAATTCCTGCCGTAGAACATGTGCTCGATACGGAAGAGGCCGATACCCTGGGCGCCGAACTTCAGTGCGCGGGCTGCATCCTCCGGAGTATCTGCATTGGTGCGGATGCCGAGTTTGCGGAACTTGTCGCACATGCCCATGAATTTGGCAAACAGAGGATTCTCGCTGGCGTCCATGGTCTCGATGGCACCTTCGTACACAAGGCCCTTGGCGCCGTTAAGGCTCAGCCACTCGCCCTCCTTGAAGGACTTGTCGATGCCGGCGAACTTAACGGTCTTGTCCTTGAAGTTGATCTTCAGGGCGTCGCAGCCCACGATGCAGCACTTGCCCCAGCCACGGGCCACGAGGGCTGCGTGGGAGGTCATGCCGCCGCGCTCTGTGAGGATACCCACGGAGGCGTGCATTCCGTCGATGTCTTCAGGGGAAGTTTCCTCACGGACGAGGATGCACTTCTTGCCTGCCTTTGCATATTCGATTGCATCTTCGGAAGTGAAGACGATCTGGCCCACGGCGCCGCCCGGAGATGCGGGCAGACCCTGTGCGAGCACAGCGGCCTTCTTTTCGGAAGCGGGATCCAGGATGGGGTGAAGAACCTCGTCCAGCTGGGCGGGGCTTACCCTCATGACGGCGGTCTTGTCGTCGATGAGGCCTTCATCCACCATATCCACCGCCATCTGCAGGGCGGCCAGGCCGGTGCGCTTGCCGATACGGCACTGCAGCATCCACAGCTTGCCTTCCTGGATGGTGAACTCGATGTCCTGCATGTCCTTGAAGTGGTCTTCCAGGTGTTTGCGGATATCGTCCAGCTCTTTATAAACCTCCGGCATTGCCTTCTCCAGAGATGCCAGGTTCTTGTTCTTCTCGCTCTTGGTGGCCTCGTTCAGGGGGTTCGGGGTGCGGATACCTGCAACCACGTCTTCACCCTGGGCGTTGATGAGCCATTCTCCGTAGAACTTGTTGTCGCCATTTGCAGGGTTACGGGAGAATGCCACGCCGGTTGCGGAGGTGTCTCCCATGTTGCCGAACACCATGGACTGAACGTTCACGGCTGTGCCCCAGTCATCGGGAATGTGCTCGATCTGGCGGTAGCGGATAGCGCGCTTGCCGTTCCAGCTCTTGAACACGCCGCCGATGGAACCCCAGAGCTGTGCCTTCGCATCGTCCGGGAATTCTACGCCTAGGACTTCCTTGATGCGCAGCTTGAAGGCCTCTGCAAGGTCTTTCAGCTGCTCTGCGGTGAGCTCTGTGTCGCTCTTGTAGCCGTTGGCCTTCTTGACATCGTCCATCATGCGGTCCAGCTGCTGGCGGATGCCCTGGCCGTCGGCGGGTTCAATGCCTTCAGCCTTCTCCATCACAACGTCGGAATACATCATGATGAGGCGGCGGTATGCGTCATATACGAAACGGGGGTTGCCGGTTTTCTCGATGAGGCCGGGGATGGTGGCCGAGCAAAGGCCGATATTGAGGATGGTGTCCATCATGCCGGGCATGGAGCTGCGTGCACCGGAGCGGCAGGATACGAGGAGGGGATCCTTGGGGTCGCCGAATTTCTTGCCCATGATTTTCTCGGTGGCCTCGAGTGCGGCTGCAACTTCGGTCCTGAGTTCAGGGGTGTAGCCGCCGCCCAGCCTGTAGTATTCCGTGCAGCATTCGGTGGTGATGGTGAAACCGGCGGGAACCGGCATTCCAAGGAGGTTCATTTCAGCCAGGTTGGCACCCTTGCCACCCAGCAGCTCGCGCATCTTGCCATTGCCTTCGGCGTGCTTGGCGCCAAAGCGATAGACTCTTTTCTTGATTTCTGCCATAGTAAAGTATAGGTTTTAAATATTTTTTCTGTTAAAGCGGTGCAAATTTACGATTTTTTTCGCTCGATTACAATAGTTTCGCGGCTATCTCCGAAAGCTCGGAACGCTCTCCCTTAAGCAGCACCACGTGCTGGAAAAGGGGCTGCCCGGACATCTTTTCTCCCAGGTGGGCCAGGCCGTTGGACCACTGGTCCAGATAGGGCTGGTCTATCTGATAGGGATCCCCCGTAAACACCATCTTGGTGCCTTCGCCGGCGCGGGTGATGATGGTTTTCACCTCGTGCGGGGTGAGGTTCTGGGCCTCGTCCACGATGAAGTACACCTTGCCGAGTGAACGGCCGCGGATATATGCCAGGGGTGAAATCACCAGTTTCTCCTCCCTCATCATGGCCTCTATCTTCTGGGCCTGCTTGGAACCGGGTTTGAAATGGTGGCGGATAACGTCCAGATTATCCATGAGGGGCTGCACATAGGGGCCCATCTTGCTCTTCTGGTCTCCTGGCAGGAAGCCGATGTCCTGGCCGCCCAGCACCACGGTGGGGCGGGACAGGATAATCTGGTCGTAGTCTGCCGCCTGCTCCAGTGCAGCGGCGAGGGCTATGAGGGTTTTGCCCGTTCCGGCGCCGCCGGTTAGTGATACCAGGGGAATCTCCGGATTGAGGCAGGCGTCCATGGCGAAGCGCTGCTCAACGTTGCGGGGGCGGATGCCATAGGCCTCGCGGCTCTTAACCAGCACGATTTTGCCTTTGCGTGCATCGTAGCGCGCGGGAATTGAACTGTCCCCGAAGGCAAGGTTGTAAAGTTGGTTGGGAGCGGGCTCCTTCTTGCCGGCCTTCTTCCAGGGAATCGCGCACTCGGGGCCGTAGGACAGGGTTTGGAGCTCCTTGATGGGAATGCCTTCGGTTATAACCTCACGCTCAAAGGGAAGGGTTTCTTCCACGCGGTCGTGCATGTAGTCCTGGGCTATCATTCCGGCGGCCTTTGCCTTGAGCCTGAGGTTGATGTCCTTGGTTACAAGGGCCACGAAACGGTCCGGATTGTTGTCTCTCATCCAGATTGCGGTGGCGAGGATGCGGTGGTCCGGAATATCGTCACGGAACAGATCCTTCAGTTCGTCCGGGAAGGGATGGCTGGGTTCGAACTTGATGTAACCGAGCTTCTTTCCGAGGGGAACGCCGCGGGGGCCGAATTCGTTTTTCTCCGAAAGGGCGTTGATTTCCCGCATGAAGGCGCGGGCGTTGAACGACAGGGCGTCGTTGCCTTTCTTGAACTTGTCCAGTTCCTCGATCACTGCGATGGGAATCACAATGTCATTGTCCTGGAATTGCTTCACCGCCAGGTGGTCGTGAAGGATGATGTTGGTGTCTAGGACAAATATTTTACTCATAGGTCAGTCTTCTCCCTCCAGGGTATTCAGGAGGGAATTCAGTATTCCTTGTATGTCTGTTTTTGCCGATAATTTCACGCCCCTCACCGCATGGGAAGGATGCCCCAGCGGGAAGTAGGCAACGTCCTGCAGGAGGAGTTCCGCGTCTACATAGTCATAGTCTGCATCTGCCACCTGCACCACTACGCCGGGGATTTCGCCGAAGAGAACGCGCACGGGGCTTTCCCCGCCATAGGCCTTGCACACCTCCTGGATGGAGATGTCTGCGCCGATTCCGCCGGCGGCCATGCGGCGCACCGCGGTTAGAAGGCCTCCGCCGAACACGGTGGCCCCGGCCTTCACCACGCCGTCTTCCACAAGTTCCCGCACAACTTCGAAGCAGTCGATGAAATAATCCGCGTCGCCAAGATCCGGCGCTGCGGCAGGGCGGGCGGAAAGCGCTTCTGCGAGAGTGGAGCCGCCAAGGCGGTATTCGCAGGTGTCGAACGGGATGTACAGAAGCCAGTCGCTCTCTTCCGGCTGGATGGAACTGGGACAGCGCCTGCGGCGGGATATCCTTGGATTAGCAGTGCGGTAAGGGAGTTCACGGAAGAGGCTTTCCTCCTCCGCAATCGCATCTTCTTCAGCAACCGTGGTTGCCTTGAAGGAAACGGAAGGAACGCCTTCCGACACGGTGTAACGGGATATCTTAACTCCGAGGGTGTCCAAAAATTCACTTGCAGCTTCCACAGAGCCGTAGAACGCGGCAAGGTTGCCCATGGCTTTGCCGTTCCACTTCCAGTCCGCCTTCAGATTCAGGTCCCCAAGGCGGAAGTGGCCGCTCATCCAGATTGCGTCCAGAAGGGCCTCCGCAATTTTGCCCACGGTGAACTGGCCGGCATAGGGAAGCGGCAGGCTGCGGCGGATGCCGTCCACGGCATCGGCATACTTGTTAATCCTGGAATCCGAGAAAACTATGTTTCCGGGAGCCGGGTCCACCCTTTCATCGGCCACGGTGCCGGGATCCCCGTCCGGAGGAAGAGGAGGGTCGATGGTGCAGTCTGCAAGCATGCGTTCCGGGGTGAGCGCCTGATGCTGTCCGTCAATTATGTAATGGCTGTACAGGAAATCTGCCATAAATCAGTCTTCGGGCTGTATAAAAGGGTCCAGGGCAATAATATCCGAGGATTTCTTCGCAAACCAGTCGTCTCCAATCCGAACAAGCGCGCTGTCGTCCTTGAAGTCCCTGGCTTCGTAGAAGAGGGGCTGGGTGAAGTACGGGCGGGTGAGGCCGATATAGCCGCAGGCCACCACCACGGGGGTTTTGGCAACCAGTTCGTCCGGATTTCCGGGGGTGCCGTACACATATTCCGTTGCCACAAGCTCATACATGGCGATGCCGTTTTCCGCGGCGTCACGCACGTGGGCGTGGAACTGGCAATACTGGCCGCTGGGGCCATAGGACACGACACCGGCATTCACGGTTTCTCCCGGAGCAACCGGCATCATTTCAAAGGCGCCGTTAATCGACGCACCAAGGAGCACGAACGGCACTCCGGCCCAACTGTGGAAGGTGTAGCGGAGGATGGGGAATACCCTGATATCGGCCCTTGCGGGGAATTTCATCGGGATGAACTCCGCCAGGGGTACATCGTCGCCCCAAACTCCCGTTTCCGCAATGACGCCGGCAACGGGATCGCACTCCATGTTGCCGGTTACGCTGAAGGTGCGTTTTTCTCCCGTTACGGAGTTGTATTCATAAAGCACCCAGAATTCCTCCACGGCATGGAGGAGGATGTATACCTTCTGTCCGCCGTCCCAGATTCTCACCTGAGGGTCGATGCTCTCGAATTCGTCCTGCAGGACGACATCGGCAAGGCTTGCGCCGCATTTGAAGCGGATATCCGCGCACTGGTCCGAGGAGCCGTCGAAGCCTTCCGGGATTTCAACGCTCGGAGGCAGATTGCTTGCCATGGTTACGTATTTCTCCTTGTACGGGAGATTAGCCTTCATCCATTTGGGAAGGATGGTGCTTGCCTCATACTCCTCCGGGCCGAGTTCGTTGAAGAGCCTTTCGTCGTAGTCTGTAATGTTGTACAGGCCGTCCCCCGCGATGTAGATGCAGGGAATGCCGTCTTTCACCAGGGGAATGTGGCCGATATTTTCCCTGTCCGGGATATCCGCGAATGCGCAGGGATAGAGTTCCACCCCATCTTCCGTGTAGCGGCCATACATGCCGGATACGGAGGCCACATAGCCAAGATTGTCGTCCCAGAAGATACTGTTGAATGCGGGAGGAAGCACCTGGGTGCCATCCTGGGTTAAGACGCCCTTGAGCCCGCCCACGTCCACGAGCAGATTCTTGTTGGAAAGGATAGCAATGCGGTCGTACTGCACGGGGATCACTATTTTCCCGTCCTGGCTTACCAGGCCCGCCTTGTCTTCCTTCTCCACGCCGTAAAGGCCCAATTCCTCAAACCATGACCAGGCGGAATACTCCGGGGAGAGAGCCCACTGGCCATTGGTGCCGAGAAGGCCCCACTTGCCTGCGCGGGAAGCCCAAGCATAACCAAGCTCGTTAAATTCTCCCAGTTCCCCAAGGTTCACCTGAAGGATGTTCCCGGTGAGAACGGGAATCTGGAGCCTTGGGCTCATGATGGAACGTACGCCGATGAGCATTTTGGAAGGGCCGTTCTGGGCCACCACCAGGGCGTTGTTGTCGAAACGGGAGATGGTATCGAAGTCCGGCTGGATGAGATAGACGTTTTCACGGGTTATGTAGCCCCACTTCCCTCCTGCCTTGATGCGGGCAACCAGCATGGTTGTGCCGTCCGGGGATGTAACGGAGAAAAAGGACTCCGCCTTGTCGAAAACGGGCTTGATGACAATTTTGCCGCGTCCGTTCGCATAGCCCCACTTGTTTTTCTTCTGCACGGGGGCAAGGGCCTCGTCCAGATCCCTGAGCGGCTTGAGCTCGGGAACCTGTGCGGATACGGTCTGGAGGCCGGTCCACAGCGCAAGGAGCGCGATGAGTATCCGTTTCATAACTCTTGAAGTGGATTAATAGCGGTTCAGCGGGCGCCCTGCCGTCATCATGTGCACTTTCCTGCGAACTTTATCCAGGACTGCTTCGTGCTCGCGGCACTGGGCAAGCTGCTCCGGGGTGGGTTCCTTGGCCGTGAGGGCCTCGCTATGGGCGCAGGCGCTCTGCAGCACCTGGTCTATAAGTTCCACGATGCTAAGCATATCCTTCTCCTCGAAGCCCCTGGACGTGATTGCAGGGGTGCCGATGCGAAGGCCGCTGGTTGCGAAAGCGCTGCGGCTGTCGAAGGGAACCATGTTCTTGTTCACGGTTATATCCGCCCTTCCCAGCTCTTTTTCCGCCAGGCGGCCGGTGAGCTCCGGGAAGCGGGTGCGGAGGTCTATGAGCATGAGGTGATTGTCCGTGCCGCCGGAAATGATCTTGTAGCCCTTCTTCACGAAGGCTTCCGCCATGGTTGCGGCGTTGGCCAGCACCTGTTTCTGATACTGTTTGTATTCCGGCTGCATGGCCTCGTAGAAGGATACCGCCTTTGCGGCGATGACGTGCTCCAGCGGACCGCCCTGGACTCCGGGGAAGACGCTTGAATTGAGCACTGCCGACATTTTCTTGATCTCGCCCTTGGGCGTTGTGAGGCCCATGGGATTGTCGAAGTCCTTGCCCATAAGGATGATGCCTCCACGGGGACCGCGAAGGGTTTTGTGCGTTGTGGAGGTGACGATATGGGCGTATTTCACAGGGTTCTTCAGAAGGCCCGCGGCGATAAGGCCGGCGGTGTGGGCCATGTCTATCCACAGGATGGCGCCAACTTCATCGGCAATCTTACGCATGCGCTCATAGTCCCATTCGCGGGAATAGGCCGATGCGCCGCCGATGATGAGTTTGGGTTTGTGCTCGAGGGCCTTGCGCTCCATGTCGTCATAGTCCACGAGGCCGGTTTTCTCGTCCAGGCCATAGGCCACCGGCTTGTACAGGATGCCCGATGCGTTCACGGGAGAGCCGTGGGTGAGATGGCCGCCCATCGACAGGTCCAGCCCCATGAAAACATCCCCGGGACGCAGCACTGCCATGATTACGGCCATGTTTGCCTGCGCGCCCGAATGGGGCTGCACGTTCGCATATTCCGCGTCGAAAAGCTTGCAGAGGCGGTCTATCGCCAACTGCTCTATCTGGTCTACCACCTCGCAGCCGCCATAATAGCGTTTGCCTGGATACCCTTCCGCATACTTGTTCGTGCAGATTGAGCCCATGGCCTCCAGAACCTGATTGGAGACATAGTTTTCCGATGCGATGAGTTCCAGGCCGGAAGTTTGGCGGTCGTACTCTTTCTTGATAAGGTCGAAGACCTGAAGATCCTGTTTCATATCCTTGTTTTAGCGTTTATCAACTTACAAATATAAAAAATATCCGTGAATTTGCCTAACTTTGCCACCGTGAAAGACAGAAAACTTCTGAACATAGAACTCGGACGCATTTCTCCGCGCCAGTACAGGGAGGGACCACAAAGTGGTGTGGTGCTTGTGCTGGACAATATCCGAAGCGCCCACAACGTGGGTTCGGCCTTCCGCACCGCAGACGCCTTTCACGTGGACAGAATCATCCTCTGCGGCATCTGTCCCTTCCCCCCTTCCCCTGAAATCCGCAAAGTAGCCCTTGGCGCGGAGGATGCCGTTCCATGGGAAAAGGCCGATGACACCCTGGAGGCGGTCCGAAAGTTAAAGGCCGATGGCTACACCGTCGTGGCTGTGGAGCAGACGGTGCACTCTGTGAAACTTCAGGATTTCGCCGTGGAGGACGGGCGCAGGATTGCCCTTGTGTTCGGGAATGAGGTTGACGGCGTGCGCCAAGACGTGGTTAACGAGGCGGATTTCGCCCTTGAGATACCCCAGAAGGGCACAAAGCACTCCCTCAACGTTTCCGTCTCGGTGGGCGTTGTGCTGTGGGAAGTATGTAAGCCTAGATAATTTCTATCGCCTTGGTGGAAATCCAGCCCTGGCGGCCGTCGGAAAGTTCCACAAGGGTATAGCCCTGGACTGTATCCACAATCTTTACCGTTGTTCCTTCGTGCAGGACGAAGAGGCTTGTTGCGCTGTCTTCCGAGGGGGCGCTCTTCACGCTTGCAACAGGAAGCATAACCACAGCCGAATCGTGCCTGAGGGCATCTTTCTTCTGCATTGAGGCAAAGCCCAGGCAGGCCAGACTCAGCAGGAAAGCGGCGATTGCCGTGAAGAATCCCGTGCGCCTGAGCCCCGTGCGGCTTCCGAGAAGAAAGAGCAGCAGCATTGCCAGAGCAAGTGCAAACAGCACCAGCGACAGAGCGGCCCACACATTGGAGCGCAGGGCGAACGATGCCTTGCGAAGCCATGTGCGCAGGAAGAATTCCGGCACGGAATCTATCTTGTCCAGGGTTTGGGCCCTGGCGAACTCCAGATTGTGACGCACATCCCTGTCCGAGGGGTCCAGTTTCCCGGCCCTTTCCCACCAGAGGATTGCTCGGGCCAGGTTTCCGTCCTTGAAGCAGGCGTTTCCAAGATTGTAGTAAAGCTCCACCGACTCCATTCCGCTTTCCGCGATGGCATTCCAGCTGGCCGATGCAGCCTCGTAATCGCCCTGGGTGTAAGCCTCAACGCCGGCATTCCAGAGTGAATCCGCCGGCTGTGCGTTAAGATGCATGGCGGGCACCAGCAGAAGCATAATCGCAAGGGCCGATACCGCGGCCTTCGGAGCGGGCTTTTTCATGGAAGAATCTATCAGGGTAATGGTGTCCAGAGCCTCGTGGTAATGGCTATCCATGGCCTCGTGGCCCGCATTCGGGGCATAACGGGCGAATTCGCAGGCGTCCAGGAGCGCCGTGAAGCGCGAGGCCACATCGGCCTTCACTCCCCTTTCGGTGAGGGCATGCTCTATGTTTTCCTTGGTCTGGGAGGCCATGTCCATCGACAGTTTGTCGCTCACGAAGCCAAGAAGGGAGCGGTGCAGGGACTCGTAGAATGCGGTGTAGAGGTCTTTTTTCAGGAAGTCGCCGGCTTCGCGGAGGCGCCTCAGAGCCATTCCCGTCGCCTTGCGCTTGCGGGAGCCTTCCACATCGGCCCTCATGAGGGCGACTTTGCGGAAAGCGAAATACAGACACGCCGAAATTGCCAAAAGAATTGCTGCTATGGCCCAATAAGGAGCGGAGCCCATGAAGAAGGGACGGGGCTCGTCAAGCTTAGTGCGGGGGCGGATGAAGCGGATGTCTTCGCCAAGGTTTTTCACGCCCTGACGGTCCACGGTGAGGGTTCCGCCGCTACTCGCCTGGCCTCCCTGGCTCACACCCTGGGTGCGGGCAACATCGATCCGCAGCGAGTCCGTGCTCACGGTAACGTACTTTCTGGAATCCGGATCGAAATAGCTGTACTGGACGGGCGGAAGCACGAAATGTCCGCTGCTTCGCGGGATGAACGGGTATTCGAAGGTGCGGGAGCCGGAGGTGCCGCTTCGGTCCGTGTCCGAGGAGCTCTTTACGTCATAGGCCTCGAAATCCGGCGGAAGCGTGAGGGCGGGGGCCTCCAGAAGCGAGACATTGCCCTTTCCGCTCACCGTAACCATTATCGACGCGGCATCGTGAGTGCGAAGGGAATCCTTTGATACGTAAGCCCTTATCGAGAACTTACCCACACCACCGCTGAACGAGGCGGGTGCTCCGGAAGGAAGAGCTGAAACATGTATTGTCTGGGCCGATGTGGACAGCCTCTTACGCACCGTAACGTACTGCGTGTCGTTGAACTGGTCGAAGATGGTGCCCGTGGGGGCTCGACGGGTGACCTGGCTCACCAGGCAGACCAGTTCCGCGGGATCGATGGCAAGGTCGCCTGATTTCTGCGGAATGAGCACCCACTGGCGCAGGAGGGCCGCATCATAGACATGCCCGCTCACCTGCTCCTGGTGGAAGTCGATATTGGTGGGAGCCACCACTTCCTGGCTCCAGAAGCCGTTGAAAGTGGGGAACGATACGTCTTCGAAACCGGCGATGTCCACCGTCCGGTACAGTTTCAGGGTTGCTGTTACCGGCTCTCCTACCACCACGCTTTTCTTGCTGAGGCTCAGCGTAATGAACACTTCCTTAGCCGGACTGCTCTGGGCCGACGACCCTCCTCCGCCCTGCTGGGAATGGCCGCCGGAGGAGGATGTGGACGCGCCGGACGCCACAACCTCTATCATGAAGTTCTTGGAACTGATGGTATTGCCGCTCACCTTTGCCGTGGCCTTCCCCATCTGGAAAGTGCCGGTGCGGCTTGCCACAAGCACATAGGTCATGGTGGTCTTGGAGGACTTGCTGGTGTGGCCGTTCACGATGGAAACGCTGGTGGAAGTGCCTTTCTGCGGGCCCCACTGGACATCGATGCCCTCCGGGGCGCTCCAGCGGAAATCCGACGGGGAATGCTCCCCTTCCACCACGAACACCACGTTGAACGCCTTGCCCTCCTCCACCATGTTGGGAGCCTGCACATCGATACGTGTTTGCGCCAGGGCCGATATGGCCGCCGCCGCGGCAAGAAGTGCCGATATGATTGTCCTCTTCATTGGTCTACCAGTTCATGTCTCGTTGGCGTGAACCCATGGCTGCAGCCTTCTCTCGGTTCACTTTGTCCTGGGTTTGCTGCTCCTTGGCCTGAATGGCCTTGAGCATCTGCTGCATTTGCTGCGGGGTCATCCCGCTTTCACGCGGCTGGGGCTGGTTCTGCCCGTCGCCGTCGTCATTCTGCTGATCCTGATTCTGGTCCTGCTGGTCCTGATCCTGGTTCTGATCCTGGTTCTGATCCTGATTTTGGTCTTGATTCTGATCCTGCTGGTCCTGGTTCTGCTGCTGGTTCTGCAGCATCATGCGGGCGTAGACATAGTTCTCCTTCGCCTCCATATTGTCCGGCTCCAGGATCAGAGCCTCGCGGAAGGCCTCAACCGCCCTGGCATAGTCCTTTGAGGCAAGGGCCACATCTCCGGTATTGAACCAGTAGCGGGCGGCGTAGCGGCTGCCCGACACTGCGGGGCGGAGAGTCTCCAGCTGCCGGCCGGCCTCTTCCATGTTGTTCTGGCGGTACAGGGCGCCGGCCAGATTGTAGCGGGCAGCGAAGGATGTGCTGTCGGCAAGGAGGGCGCGGCGGTAGAGGATATCGGCCCTGGAATAGTTTCCACGGCGGAATTCCCGGTTTCCGCGGCGTACATCGGCCTTGTCCGGCTGGGCAAGGGAGGCCATGCACACCAAAAGGCCAAGGAGTATGAGCGTCAATTTCTTCATTTCTCGTCAAAAAGGCGGCGTTTTCCCTTGCGCTCGCCGATGAGCATTTCCACCACGAGCAGCACCAGGGCGGCCCAGAAGAAATACATATACTGTTCGTTGTACTGCTCGAACACCACGCTTCCGAACTCTTCGTCCTCCATGCGGCGGATATCGGCAATGATGGGATTCAGGCCGAATTCGTCGTTTCCGGCGTGCACGTAGGCCCCGTTACCTTCACGGGCAACTTTACGGAGCGTTTCCTCGTCAAGGCGCGTTACAACGATGTTGCCGTCCTTGTCTTTGAGCAGTTCCCCGCCGATGGGGATGGGCTGGCCTTCCGGGGAACCGACACCTATCGTGTACACCTTTGCACCAACCTCGGTGGCCGTTTTTGCGGCCTGAACCGGATCGTCTTCGTGGTTTTCACCGTCGGAAATCACTATTATCACGCGGCTCTTCTCGCTTTGCTCGCTGAAGCATTTTGCGGCGGTGAGTATAGCCTCTCCCATGGCCGTTCCCTGCACCGGTACCGACTCCGTGGTTATTCCCGGCAGGAACATCTTTGCCGATGTGTAATCGCTGGTAACGGGCAGCTGCACGAAGGACGTTCCGGCAAAGAGCACAAGGCCGATGCGGTCGTCCCGGAGCTTGTCCGTGAGGCGGGAAATGGACAGTTTCGCCCTTTCCAGACGGTTCGGGCTGTAATCCTCCGCCAGCATGGAGTTGGAAACGTCCAGAACTATCATTATCTCCGCGCCGTGTTTCTTCTTTTCAGCCAGACGGGCTCCGATCTGAGGCCTTGCGAGGCCGATGACGAAGAACATGAAGGCAAGCGCAAACAGAACGCACCTCACCCAGCCCTTTGCCTTTGAGCGTGAAGGCATGAGGGCCTCCACCAGGGCCGGATCGCCGAAGGACTTCACGCGGCGGCTGCGCATGGCCTCGCCCACCCCGTAAAGAATGAGGATGAGTGGTACCAGAAGCAGCAGGTACAGCCACATATGCTGGGCGAAGATTATCATGGCAGGCGGCGCGTAAACAGTTTAATGAGCATTTCTCCAAGGATGCAGATAAGGGCGATAATGGCAAAACGCATGTACAGTTCCTCATACACGGCAATGCTGTCGGTGGTGGTGCGGGTTTTCTCCATGGAGTTGATTTCCCCGTATATCTCCGCCAGCTTGGTATTGTCCGTGGCGCGGAAATACTTGCCTCCGGTTTCCTTTGCTATGTCCTTGAGAAGATCCTCGTCAATTTCCACAGGGAGGTTCCGCAGCTCGATGCCCCAAGGCGTCTGCACCGGATACGGGGCCTCGCCATTGGCGCCAACGCCTATGGTGTACACCCTTATTCCGTATGTTCTGGCCATTTCGGCGCTCATCCGGGGCTCTATTTCGCCGCGGTTGTTAACGCCATCGGTGAGGAGGATTATTACCCTGCTCTTTGCATCCGAATCCTTCATGCGCGCAACCGCCGTCGCAAGGCCGTTGCCTATTGCGGTGCCGTCTTCAATGAGGTCCGTCTGCACGTCTTTCATCATGTTGATGAGCGTGGCCCTGTCCGTTGTAATGGGGCACTGGGTGTAGCTCTCGCCCGCAAATACCACTATTCCCATACGGTCCGACGGCCGTTCCGCGATAAACTGGATCGCTATGTCTTTCGCGGCGCTTAGGCGGTCCGGCTTGAAGTCCCGGGCCAGCATACTGGTGGAAACGTCCATCGCCAGAACGATGTCGATTCCCTCCGTTTGCGAGTTCACCAGGGAGGTGGACGAGCGCGGCCGGGCTATCGAGAGCACTATCATCACCAGCGCAACCGTGCGCAGCACAAAAGGCAGGTGACGGAGTATTTCCAGCACGGTATCCCTGCGGAACGCTCCCGCGCTCGACATCCTAAGATGCGCACGCTTTCCCTTCACCTCCCTGTACACATACAGGGCGGCCAATAGGGCGGGAACCGCCAGAAGACTCAATAATGCCGGATACTCAAAAAACATAGCTAATTGTCATTTCGACCTTCTTCTTTGTCATTTCGACCTTGTGGAGAAATCTCTTCCTCTTCCTCCGGAACATACGTTTCCGTCACAAACCTCACTCCCAGCGGTAGCACGGTGGCGTTTTCCTCGTCGGAGGCCACGTATTTCGCGAACTTCACAAAGTCTGCCCGCTCGAAGAGTTCTTTCAGCTCTCCGTACAGTCCCGGAGGGATATCCGAGCCCTTCAGGGCGTGGAACATCTCCGCGCTGGTCATTTCCATGGCGCCCACATCATAGCGGGCAGCGATGTATTCCCTTAGCGCATCCGTTATTCCGCTGTAGAACTGTTTCTGCTTTTCCGGAGCCCAGTACTTATTGCTGCGGTAGCGGTCCATCTTGCGAAGGGCCGTGATATGCGCAGGTTCCCTGTACACAGGGCCCTCGTTCCTGCGTTTTCCGCCTATCATGATAAGGCACACAACGGCTCCTATCAGAAGCACCCCGCCCACAAACGCGAGCACCCAGGGGAACACTTCCGCAAAAGTAACGGGATAGGTTATCTGGGGCCTTATGTCGTGCGGGACAAAGGTGGTTGTGTCGATGGGGATGGTCGTTACCTCCAGGGGCATGGACTTGAACCGGAGCGTATCCGTACTTCCGTCCCGGTGCAGGCGCACCACATAAAGCGGCGGAAGCTCATATTCGCCCTCCGCAAACGGCTGGATTACGAAACTGCCCTTGAGCGAGTAGCTCCGGATCTGCCCCTTTGTCATGTTCAGAGTGTCGATTTTCCACCCACTGATGGTATAAATGTCCTTTATGAACTCCGGCTGGGCAATCTGCGGCCAGCCAACCAGGACGGTATCGGAAGCCTGGTCCACGGTGACTCCGTATTCCAGCTGGTCTGCAATGAGGATGGAATCCCTCTTCTGAAGCTGGTTCAGGAAGGGCATCCCCTGCAGGAGCATGGCAAGTATGACGGTGAGCAGTTTCATCGGCTTTGGAACAGGGTTTTCAGTCCTTTAACGTAATCTTCATTCGTGCCGATATCAACGTAATCCACCTTGTATCGGTTGAGAACCTTTCCGGCGTCTTCACGGGCCGATTGGAACCATCGGCCATAATCCTCCCTCACGCTCCTTCGGGAGGTGTTCACCCACAGCACTTTGCCGGTTTCCGCATCCTTCACGGGGACGATGCCAACATCCGGGATGCTGTACTCGCGCGGGTCTTCCACCCTTATCACGGAAATGGTGTGACGGTTGGCGGCAATTTTCAGGGCGTCTTCGTAGCGGGGGCTTCCATCGGCCTGGACATCAAGCATATCGGAAAGCAGGAATGCCGTGCAGCGGCGCTTGATCGCCCCGGTGAGATAGCGCAGCGCGCCTCCGATGTCGGTGGCGGTGCCCTGCGGCTGATACTCCAGAATCTCGCGGATTATATGCAGAAGATGTGTGCGGCCCTTTGCCGGCGGGATGAATTTCTCCACCCTGTCCGTGAACAGGATGCAGCCCACTTTGTCGTTGTTCAGAATGGCCGAGAACGACAGTGTGGCGGCGATTTCCGCTATCTGTTCGCGCTTTGTCTTGCCCGCGGTGCCGAAAAGGCCAGAGCGGGAAATATCCACCAGTAAAACCACGGTGAGCTCGCGCTCTTCCTCGAAAACCTTCACGTACGGGGCGCTCATGCGGGCCGTAACGTTCCAGTCCATAGTGCGCACGTCGTCTCCGTAGCGATATTCACGCACCTCGCTGAACGCCATGCCGCGCCCTTTGAACGCGGAATGGTATTCTCCTGCAAAGATCTGATGGCTCAGGGCCTTGGTCCTGATCTCTATCTTGCGGACTTTCTTCAGGAGGTCTTCGCTGGTCATTACGGAACGATAACGGCGTTGATAATCTTCTCCACGATCTGGTCCGAGGTGACGTTCTCCGCCTCCGCCTCATAGGTGAGGCCGATACGGTGGCGCAGCACCTCCGGCGCCACGGCACGCACATCCTCCGGAATCACGTAGCCGCGCCTCTTGATAAAGGCGTAGGCCTTGGAGGCCAGTGAAAGCGATATGCTGGCACGGGGCGATGCGCCGTAGGAGATGAAGTCCTTGATTTCCTTGAGCTGATAGTCTTCCGGGGTGCGGGTGGCGTACACCAGATCCACGATGTAGCGCTCTATCTTTTCGTCCATGTACACCTGCTTCACCACCTCGCGGGCCTTCATGATTTCCTGCGGAGTAACCACCGGATTGGCCTTGGGGAACTCCTGCTCGTTGTTCATGCGGATAATCAGGCGCTCTTCCTCCTTCTTGGGATAGGAGACTACCACCTTGAGCATGAAACGGTCCACCTGGGCCTCCGGAAGCGGGTATGTTCCTTCCTGCTCGATGGGGTTCTGGGTTGCCATCACAAGGAAGGGCTCCGGGAGTTTGTATGTTTCGTCTCCGATAGTGACCTGATGCTCCTGCATGGCCTCCAGCAGCGCGCTCTGCACTTTTGCCGGGGAGCGGTTGATTTCATCGGCCAGGATGAAATTGGCGAAGACGGGACCCTTGTGAACCTCGAAGGCTTCCTTCTTCTGGGAGTAGATGAGTGTGCCGATTACGTCGGCCGGAAGGAGGTCCGGGGTGAACTGGATACGGCTGAACTTGGCATCCACCGCCTGGGCCAATGTGTTGATGGCGAGGGTTTTGGCAAGACCGGGAACACCCTCCAGCAGGATGTGGCCGCCACTGAGGAGGCCGATGAGGAGGTTGTCCGTGAGGTGCTTCTGTCCCACGATCACCTTACCCATTTCCAGGGTTAAAAGGTCCGTGAAGGCGCTTTCTTTCTGGATGCGCTCGTTAAGCTCTTTGATGTTTACGCTTTCCATATATTTTCGTACATTTGCACATTATGCGTTACTGTCTTACCCTTTCCTACGACGGGTCGCCGTTCTGCGGCTACCAGATCCAGCCCGGAAGCCCTTCCGTTCAGGAGACTGTGGAGGCCGCCCTTTCCCGCCTTCTGGGCGGATCCGTAGCCATTACCGGAGCCGGCCGCACAGACACCGGAGTGCACGCTTCGCACTATGTCGCCCACTTCGATCTGGATGGCCCTCTGCCCTTTGGGCAGGCGGATTTTTGCTACAAATTAAATGCCATTCTGCCCCGTCAGATAGTGGTTCATTCAGTGTCTGAAGTGGCCGACGATTTCCACGCCCGCTTCGACGCTACGAAACGCGAATATACTTATTTTTTGCATCGCAGCAAAGACCCTTTCGTGGAAAATTACTCATGGCGCTGCGGATATCCCGTGCTGGATTTCGACGCCATGAACCGGGCCGCCCTGCATCTTCTTGGCACACACGACTTTTCCGCCTTCGAAAAGACCGGCGGCGACAACAAAACCTCCATATGCACAGTGTACGAAGCCTTCTGGGCCCCGTACACTCCTTCGCACATTCAGGTGATGGGGTATCAGGGTTCTTCCTATTGGTACTTCCGCATCGCCGCAAACCGTTTCCTCCGCAACATGGTGCGCGCCACCGTGGGCACCCTAATAGAAATCGGCCGGGGAAAGCACTCCCCCGACCGAATCCTGTCTCTCCTTGAAAGCGGCACCCGCTCCGACGCCGGCGAATCCGTCCCCGCCCACGCCCTCTTCCTCTCCCGCGTAGACTACTGACTTAGCCGCCAGAATGCGCTACTGAAGCTCGGAGGCGAGCTTAATCAGTTCGGCCAGGCGGGCGCGGTAGCCGAAGGCGTCGCTCACGCGGGCGCCGTTCACCAGGTCGTAGGCCATGGAGAATGAAGCCTGGCCCTTGTATTGGGAGCTGCGAAGGGTGAGGCCGTAGGCGGCTATGCCGGCGGCGAAGTTGAAGTTTGCCGATGAGGCAGTGCCATCCGAGGGAGCCACTACGTTCAGGCTGAGCGGACGGCTTTCGCCGCCGAGGGCGAGTTTGTAGCGAACGTCGAAGCGGGCAACGGCGGTCTCGGGCGCGAAGCCATCGGCAGGGATGATCTCATACAGGGCGGTGATGGTCTGGCCGGCGCCGATTTCACCCGCATCCTTCTTGTCGTCCTCGAAGTCCTCGTTGTTCATCACGCGGTTTTCGTAGCCGATAAGACGGTAGCTGTCAACAAATTGCGGATCGAAGGTTATCTGGCACTTGGTGTCGTTGGCAACAGAGTAGAAGTGGCTGCGCTCGTTCACAAACACCTTCATCATCTCCTCCTCGCTGTCCACATAAGTGTAGGTGCCGTTTCCGTGGTTGGAGAGGCTCTCCATCCTGGCGTCCTGGAAGTTGCCGGTGCCGAAACCCATTATGCTGAGGTAAATGCCTTTATCCAGATAGCTTTCCACCATCTCCACCAGCGCATCGGTATTTGAAACGCCAACGTTGAAATCGCCGTCGGTGCACATGATGATGCGGTTGTTGCCGCCCGGCATATAATGCTCCACAGCTTCGTCATAGGCCATTTTCATGGCAGCTCCGCCCGCGGTGCTCCCACTTGCGTCAAGCTTTTTGATTGCCTTTTTGATCACGGCCGCATCCTTTGCCAGAGTGGATTCCAGCACCTTCTGCACGCTTCCAGAATAAGTGATGATAGCAACCCTGTCGGTGGGCTTCATATAGTCCACCATGTTGCAAAGGCCGGTCTTGAGAAGGTCCAGGCGGTCTACCCCAAGCATGGAGCCTGAAACGTCCACGAGGAAGATATAGTTTGCATCCGGTATATCATTATCACTCATGGGTTTACCCTTTAATCCAAGGCGGAGGAGCTTATGCTCCGCATTCCAGGGGCAATCGCCGATTTCGGCATTTATAGCCACGGTTTCCTCGCCAGTGGGATCGGCATAATCGAAGGTAAAATAATTAAGGTATTCCTCTATGCGAACCGAATTGGGCTCGGGGAGATATCCATTCTTGATGCAGCGGCGCATGTATGCGTACGCGGCACCATCGGCATCGATGGAAAAGGTGGAGGTGGGCTCATCGGCCGCCTTCACAAAGTCGTTTTCCTTTATCTCGTCGAAGTTATTCCCGGAAGGATCCTCAACTTCTTCCCCGAACATGGCTTCGTCGGCTGCATAGCTTCCGTTATAAGAATACCAGCCGCCGCCGAAATCGGCCTTGGAGCACGATACCGCAGCCACTGCCACTGCCGCTGCAAGGATAATCTGAATCTTTTTCATAGTCGAATTCTTTTGGTTTCCGATACTATAACCCGACAACTGCGGAATCTTGCGGCAAAATCCCCAAAAATTTCATATTTTCGTGCAAGATTATGATTCCCCGGGGTTTAAGGGTTGGAAATGAAAAAAACTCACAACATATTGGCCATCGTCCCGCTTATTCTCCTTTTGGCATCATGTGCCAAGGCGAATATGGCAGATGAATATTGGCAAGGGGAGAATGCCGCCGCGTTCAAGGCCATCCTCACCGTTAAGAAAACGCCCACGGACACCGTCTATTTCCAGCTGGACGATTCCACGACAATCTATCCGCAGAACTATCAGAGCGGTTTCACGCGCATGGAGAAGCTGTTCTGCGACATCGTGGTCTATAACCATCCCACCGGCCGGTTCAAGTACACAGGGATGGTGAACTGGGCGGAGCCGATAGACGAGGGGACGGTCACTGCCGATGCCACCATCCGCGGAGACCTTGGCCTTGATATCGTGGACGACTGGATGACAGGGCTGGAAGACGGCTATCTTACCTTACATTATAATACTTGGTGGGGCCTTAGCCCGGTGCGGCACAGTTTCTACGTAATAACCGGAACGGATCCGGCCGATCCCTATACCCTCGTCCTACAGCAGAAGGCCGATGGGGACAAGAAGGACGAGCAGGGAGACGCGCTGATTTGCTTTGACGTTAACGCCCTCCCCGATACGGGAGGTGAATATAAAGAGCTTACGCTTAAATGGACGAGCAGTGGAGGTACGGCTTCTGAAAAAACCTTCAAGTTCAAAAGCCGGGAATGAGCTGACAGAACTTGAGCTTTTGAAGCTTGTCCGCAGCGGGAACCCTTCCGGGGCGCGAAAACTGTACGAGCGCTACGTGGGGTATCTTACTGCGGTATGCTCCCGCTATGTCGTGGACAGGGACGTTGTGAAAGACATCCTCCAGGAGGCGTTCATCAAAATATTCAACGGCCTGGACAGCTTTGAATACCGCGGGGAAGGAAGCATCAAGGCGTGGGCGACGCGGATTGTGGTGAACGACTCGCTGAAATCGCTAAAGGCATCGTCGAAACTGGTCTTCACGGATCAGTTCCCCGACGAACCGGACGAAGAGCTGCCCTCGCTGCCGAACATATCGGCATCGGCAATCCAGGAAATGATAAAAGCCCTCCCGGATGGCTACAGGACGGTTTTTAACTTGTATGTATTCGAGAAGAAATCCCATAAAGAGATAGCGTCGATGCTGGGGATTAAAGAGGATTCGTCGGCATCGCAATTCTTCCGCGCAAGGGCGCAACTGGCAAAGAACGTTAAAGCATACATAAAGGAACATGAGCAGTAAAAAAGATTGGACAGACCAGCTTCCGGAGCTCCTTGAGGGCTTTTCGGAGGCGGAACCGGAAGGGCTGTGGGACGCGGTCCGCTCCGGAATGGAGCCGCAGAAAAAGCGGCGTGTCGTCCCTGTGTGGTGGTGGTATGTCGGTGGCGCTGCCGCCGCGGCCGCCGCAGTCATTGCCGTGCTCCTTCTCCGGAGCTCGTCGCCATCGGCCCCCGAAATCCTTGCCCCCGTCCCGGGCACTCCCTCCGTCATTGCCGATATGGACGAATCATCGACCGAGGTTGTTTCTGAAGACGTTTTTGTGCCGCAGACTGTGCCTGCACGTCATAAAACAGAGCCTGTAACTGAAGAATCTGTCATAGAACCTATTGAACAACCGGTGAGTGATGATAACGTTCAGGAGGAGATAGTCCCGGAAGACGTAGCTCCCGAAGAGACGGTTCCTGCGGTAATCATCCCCCAGGACACGGTCCCCGAAGAGGAACCCGTTCCTCAGAAGGACGAAGAGGACACACCTCCTCCCGTGATTCCGCATATCGGCACAGAACCGGTAACGCCGCCGGTAACAACACCGGCAACTACGCCGGCAACCACCCCGGCAAAGCCCAGGCACATCATAAAACCTCGCGTGCAGGTGATGTTCGCCTTTTCGCCCTCATCCTCCAGAGGCGTTTCCACCAGCGTCACTGGTGTGGGCATCCCCTCATCGCCCGGAATGGCCACCAAAGCCACCGGAGCGGGGGCCGATGCCTTCATGCTAAGCCGTAATAAAACCACCACTACGGAGGCCACCCATAGGCAGGCTTCACGTGTGAGCTTCGGCCTTAAAGTGGATCTGGACGAGCACTGGGGCGTGGAAACTGGTGTCGTGTCCTCTTCGCTGGAATCGCAGTTCAACACCACAGGTGGCAGCATCGCATCCGAGACCACCCGCACGATGGACTACATCGGCATACCTCTTTACGGCTGCTACAACGTCTTCCAGTGGAAAAAACTCGGCCTCAGCCTTAATGCGGGGCCCATGTACGAATTCTCCGTCGGCACAAATACAAATACGGAATCGTTCGCCGGAAACCGGCGCACGGACCAAAGCCACGATGATACCACCGTGGACGACGACAAATGGTCGGTCAATGCCGGCGCCGCTCTTCAGTACAAGCTCAACAAGCATGGCTCCCTGTTCGTGCAGCCCGGGGTTTCCTACTACTTCAAAGATAGCGCTCCCGTGGAAACCATCTACACCGAGCAGCCCGCCGCATTCAACCTTTTCTTCGGTTACAAGTACCAGTTCTGAATACCGGTCCGGCAGTCATTAACGTACAAAAAAAGAGGCCAGCCCGTTGATGGGGCCGGCCTCTCAAAGATTTTAGTACACCTCGATTAGAGGTCCGCCATTTCGGCAGCGTAATCAGCCTTGGAGGCGACTTCGATTGAGCTGTACTCGCTGAGGCCTGTACCTGCGGGAATGAGATGGCCGCAGATAACGTTCTCCTTCAGGCCCTCGAGATGGTCTACGCGGGCGCGGATAGCGGCCTCGGAGAGCACCTTGGTGGTTTCCTGGAAGGATGCTGCTGAGATGAATGAACCGGTCTTGAGGGCGGCGCGGGTAATACCCTGCAGCACCTGGGAGGCGGTTGCGGGTTTGGCGGGACGGGCCACGATCATCTTGAGGCCCTGACGCTCCAGCGAGGAATTCTCGCTGCGGAGCTCGCGCACGCCGATTACCTGTCCCTGCTCGAACTTAGCGCTGTCGCCGGCATCTTCCACGTAGAATTTGCCGTAGATGGCGTCGTTGCGGTCCATGAATTCCCACTTGTCCACCAGTTCCTCGGGGAGGAATTCGGTGTCGCCGGGATCCAGGATCTGAACCTTGCGCATCATCTGGCGCACGATGATCTCGAAGTGCTTGTCGTTGATCTTCACGCCCTGCAGTCGATACACGGCCTGAATCTCGTTCACGATGTACTCCTGAGCCTTCACCGGGCCGAGGATGTTGAGGATGTCGGTAGGGGAAGTGCCGCCGTCGGAGAGGCGTGTTCCGGCTTTCACGTAGTCGTTCTCCTGAACAAGGATCTGCTTGGTCATGGGAACTTCGTAACGCTTTTCTGCACCGGAACGGTTCTTCACGATGATCTCACGCTTACCGCGCTTGACCTTGCCCATGAAGATTTCACCGTTGATTTCCGACAGGATGGCCGGATTTGAAGGATTGCGGGCCTCGAAGAGTTCCGTAACGCGGGGCAGACCGCCGGTGATATCACCAGCCTTGCCGATTGCGCGGGGGATCTTCATAATGACGTCGCCAACCTTCACGGAGTCTCCGTCGTTCATCATGATGTGTGCTCCCACAGGGAGGTTGTACTGGCGGAGGGTCTTGCCTTCGGCGTCCAGAATCACGATAGCGGGGTTCTGGGTCTTGTCTCGGCTTTCGATGATAACCTTGTCCTTGTTGGTGGAGTACTCATCGGCACTCTCCTCACGGAAGGTTACACCCTCTACCATGCTCTCGAAGCGAAGGATACCGGCGCTTTCCACGATTGTGGTGGCGTTGTACGGATCCCATTCGCAGATGAGGTCTCCCTTCTTCACGGACGCACCGTCCTTGAAATACAATGTTGAGCCGTAGGGCACATCGTAGTGGGAATAGGTCATACCCGTGCGTTCGTCCACGATACGGAGTTCCGTCATGCGGGAAACCACAACCTGTACGGTGGAGCCGTCTTCGTTCTCGCGGTCCACGGTACGGAGCTCGTCGAATGCGAGTTTGCCTTCGTACTTGGACTCGATGGATGAATCGGCAACCGCACCGGATGCGGTACCACCGACGTGGAAGGTACGCAGAGTAAGCTGGGTACCGGGCTCACCGATGGACTGTGCCGCGATAACACCCACGACTTCACCCTTCTCCACCATTCTGGAGGTGGCCAGGTTGCGGCCGTAGCACTTGGCGCAAACGCCGTGACGGCTTTCGCAGGTGAGAACGCTGCGGATTTCCACCTGCTCGATGGGCAGGCTGTCGATGAGGTTCGCGGTATCTTCCCTGATTTCCTCGCCGGCTGCGATGATAAGCTCACCGGTGAGAGGGTTGAAGATATCGTGCACGGATGTGCGGCCGAGTATCCTCTCTCCAAGGGATTCCACAACTTCGTCCTTGTTCTTGATCGCCGTGGCGATGAGGCCGCGGAGGGTTCCGCAGTCTTCCTCGGTGATAATCACGTCGTGGGAGACATCCACCAGACGCCTGGTCAGATAACCAGCGTCTGCGGTTTTCAGAGCCGTATCGGCCAAACCCTTACGGGCACCGTGGGTGGAGATGAAGTACTCCAGCACCGACATTCCTTCCTTCAGGTTGGAAACGATGGGGTTCTCGATAATCTCCGCTCCGGCAGCGCCGCTCTTCTGGGGCTTTGCCATAAGGCCTCGCATGCCGCAGAGCTGTTTGATCTGCTGGGTTGAACCACGGGCGCCGGAATCCAGCATCATGTACACCGGGTTGAAGCCCTGCTGATCCGCGGAGATCTGCTGCTTCACGATACCGGTGAGCTGATTGTCGATGGATGTCCACAGGTCGATGACCTTGTTGTAGCGCTCGTTGTTGGTGATGAAGCCCATCGCGTAGTTCATCTTGATGTTCTCCACCTCCTTGTATCCCCTCTCGATGAGCTTTTCCTTCTCCGCGGGGATAAGGACGTCGCCAAGGTTGAAGGAGATACCGGCACGGAACGCCTGGTCGTAACCAAGGTTCTTGATGTCGTCCAGGAACTGTGCGGTACGGGTAACACCGGTGCTCTTGATAACGGTTGTGATAACCGTACGGAGGGCTTTCTTGCCCAGCACCTCGTTCACGTAGGGCACCTCGTCCGGGATATACTGGTTCACGATCACGCGGCCGGCTGTGGTTTTCACCATCTGGTAGCCCTTGGAGGCATCCTGTTTGTCTTTCGGCAGACGCACCTCGATGGGGGCGTGCATGTCGATGACCTTGCCGTCGAAGGCGATGATCACTTCTTCCGGTCCGTAGAACTTCAGGCCGCTTCCCTTTGCGCCCGGGCGCTCCTTGGTGATGTAGTACAGACCAAGCACCATATCCTGTGAAGGAACGGTGATAGGAGAACCGTTGGCGGGGTTAAGGATGTTGTGGGAGCCGAGCATGAGCAGCTGGGCTTCCATGATTGCGGCGTTGGAAAGGGGCAGATGCACAGCCATCTGGTCACCGTCGAAGTCCGCGTTGAAAGCGGTACAGGCGAGCGGGTGCAGCTGGATGGCCTTGCCCTCGATCATACGGGGCTGGAAGGCCTGGATACCCAGGCGGTGAAGGGTAGGTGCACGGTTGAGGAGCACCGGATGGCCCTTCATAACGTTCTCGAGGATGTCCCAGATAACGGGATCCCTGA
>JAEEUZ010000066.1 GCA_016290725.1 Bacteroidales bacterium
AAGATAAGCCAAGAATGAGCATAAAAATCTATCGGAGCTAGTGCCGAAGATCTTTTCTCTCAAGTCATATATTGCGGTGGCTATAGCGGTGAGGAACCACCTCTTCCCATTCCGAACAGAGAAGTTAAGCTCACCATCGCCGATGGTACTGACCCACCAGTTGGGAGAGTAGGTAGCTGCCGTTTTTTGAGAACCCCGAGTCTTTTCGAAGACCCGGGGTTCTTTCGTTATGGCAGGGCCACTTTAGGAATCTCAACGGGTTGTGAGAAATAGCGGCCATCGTGGCGGTTTGCGAGTTCTTCGATTTCGCCGCCGCGGTACTGGTTCATGATCAGGCCGATACGCATCCCCGGGTAGGATGTGAGCATGGCAAGGTCGCCGGAGCTGTCGCCGGCCACAAGGAGGGGCTGTGCACCACCGTGCTGGGGAGCTATAAGGCTGTCGATGCAGGCTACTTTGCCTTCTTTGTATGGCTGGGGATATGTGGTGTCATAGGCGAAGGTGCCGTTTTCATCCTGCACGAAGCGGAGGCCGAAAACCTGATCCGGGCTAAGCCCAAAGCCGATTTCTGGGTCGCACACAAACAGTTCCACAAGCCACTCTACGGAAGCAGAGCATACATAGGGCGTGATGCCCGCTTTCTGCAAAGCCTTGTAAAGGTTCCGTGTATCGTCCAGGACAACGAGCCCCGGGTCTATCCAGCCGCGGCAAGTGCTGTCGGCCGTTACCCATTCCTCTTCCCATACTTTGCCGAAGCCCAGGGAGTATTCAAGGCTCGCGCGGCCAACTTCCTGCAACTCTTCCTGCGAATACCCGGTGGCAAGGGACGGCTCCCAAAGGCATAACGTACCGTAGTCGTAGGTTCCGCAAACAGCGTCATAGAAGGCAAAGAAAGAGCTGCGCCAATCGGCAAAGGCGTCCGTGAGACGAAGGGTGTCCATCGGCATGCCATCATCGGCCATTGCCTTCACTGCCAGATACTTATCTCGCACGGAAGCGCCCATTTCAGCGGCAGAAAGCGAGCCTCCGGCAAGGGGTATCGACGTGTCCCCCAGCCCATCCGTGAAGCAGTGCTCAGGAGCATCGGCAAAGCGCAGGTTCTCCACCATGTACAGCATGAGGGAGTGTGTGATGTCGTGAATGATGGACGTGTTGTCGCAGTCGAACACGGCGTATCCGCCCTTGCAGGACTTGTCCTTCAGCAGCGCGCATAGCGCATCGTACGTTTCAGGCTCCCATGAGCCCCTTTCCAATACCGGCGTGCACGAAACCAGCATCGCCAACAAAACTACCCGTAAAATGTAACGCATTGTTCCTCAAAAGATTATGCAAACCTTCTGTGGAAAAACGCCACAGAAGGATTTTGTAACTCATTGGCACAGAGCCACTTCCATTTTACGCATTGCGTAACCCAAGTCGCTCGATAAGTTCGTTACCCAGGGCTTCCTTCACGCGGATGTGGTCCACGACGGCGGTTACGAAGGAGTTGGAGTCGAAGCGGCCGCGAACTTCGGAAAAGTCCTGCTCCTTGTCCTGCCTGGTGCCATCGGCTCCGAATCCGGTCATCGAAGCCAGGTCGAATTCCTTGCGGGCATCGTTGTAAAGCTCGTGGTCAAGGCCAATTACGGCTTCCTTCCACTTGTGCACGATATCCTCCACCTGCGCCGCCGTGATGCACTCCAGAGGGTAGTCGAAGAAGGAGCCATACTGGTCGTAGGCCCAGGTCCATTCGTACTCGTAGTAGTGCGAGTGCATGTCATGGAAGGCCGATGAGAACTCTTCCAGGCCGATAGTGCCCTGCTCCAGACGGTCCAGCAGGGAGTCCACCGCCTCCTTGGGGGCGATGAGACCGCTGAGGTCTACCCAGGGGCCCTTGCCGAACTTTGCTGTGGGCAGGAGTTCGCGGCGGATTTCCTCGTCGGAAGCGCCCGGACGCAGGTTCTCCAGCTTCTTGATGATGGAGTTGCCCAGGAATTTGGTGATAGCCGTGCGATAGTAGCTGATGCCCTTGCGCAGTGATGAGTTGCGGATTTTGGTGCTGTGATATGAGTAGACGTCGGACAGTTCGCCGGAAGAATACTGAAGGTTCTTCAGCAGCTGGATGCCCTTGATCATCTTCTGGATTGTGTAGGGGCTAAGGAGGTTGTAGTTGATGCAGTCCAGGCGGTCCGGATCCTTGCGGGCATCGCGCTTGGGCCACTTCTGGGCGTCGCGGATGGTGCCCACGCTGCGGAGGTTAACTCCCGGAACAAGATAGGTAGTGTTCTGCTGCTCAATGAGATAGGAGAACGGCAGATTGGAAGTGTCCGAATGCGTTACGTGCCTTCCCATTACCAGGGAGAACGCGCCCACACGTGATGGCCAGAGGATATAGGAGTCCGATGCTGTTTTGGAGCCGCGCTCCATCACGCCCTGATGGATGGGCCCCAGCTTGTACATGTGGTTGCTCTGGTTGGAGCCGCTGCCGGCGTTCATGAAGGAGAACATGCCGGCGATAAGAAGGGTGCTCTTGTGGTGGGTAACGGTGAACGGGCCGGCAAAGATTGCGCAGGCCTCGCCGTTTTCCCCGTGGCAGTTGGAGAAGAAGAGCGAATCCGATGCGCTGTAGCCGTGCCCCAGATGGCAGCACTGCCCCACGAAGCAACGCGTGATGGAGGTGTTGTCCTCCACGGAGGAGCCGCTGCAGATGATGAAATCATCGGCAATGACTCCATGGCCGATGCAAACCGGAGCGATAGAGTTACTCATCACGCTGCCGTTGCGAAGCCTGTTCACACCGCTGATAACGGCAGCATCTCCGATCCGCACCCCGTGGATATACCGGGTGTTGCGGATACGCACATTACTGCCGATGCTTCCGCGCTCCGAACTGCGCTCTTTCGCATACTGGTCGATGAGCGCGTTCAGCCTCTCCGACAGCCCGTGCCTATGCCTGTACATTGCCAGCACATAAGCCACCTGAGCGCTCAGACGGTCGAAAATCTTCACTTCGCGACCGCCGGTTTCGTTGAGCACCGACACCTCCACGCCGTTTCCGAAACTGCTCATTCCGTCGTTGAACACAAGGTCCACATTCTCTATATAGGTATCGTGGCCGATGTCGTAGTTGGCGATGTAGTTGGACACGTTTTCGATGAGCGTATTGTCGCCCACCGTAACGTTATGCAGCGTGGCGTTGCGCACGCCCGAATGCTTCTTCAAGCCTCCGGGGAGGGTGAACTCCTTCTCGAACCGGCCAAGGGTAACCTTGCCGGAGAAATGTACATTATTAATATAATCGAGGGACTCCGGGCATTCAATCTGAACCGCCCCCCAGTCTTCACTGCTGCAGCCCCTGCCCTGCAGGACGGCTACTTCTTTTTCCGAAAGATTTCTCATATAAAGGGTTAATTGCGGGGCAAAGATACAGATTATTTTTTTAAAAACGAAACACCCCGAAACACTCTCGCCCAGTGGGTCACGGGAGGGTAATAAAAAGATTGTTATCTTTGTGAATCGGAATGCTATTGAGATGAAAAAAATTCTGACGTTCATTCTTCTTCTTTTTACTGCCCTTGGCGCCTCGGCTCAGGAGATACGCGTAGATCAGTGCAGGGTTACTTCTTATGTGAGCCGGGAGGATTCCGTCCTTGTGGAAAGGAAAATTGCGATGCTCAAACAGACCGGAGGGACGGTGCCCGATCTTATGGTTACTGCGGCAAAGTCCATGTACGGAACACCGTATGTGGGCGGGCAGCTGGGGCTGGGAGATACTCAGGAAAAATTCCGTGTGGTGATAGGCCATACAGATTGCATCCTTTTCGTGGAAGCCATGCTGTGCCTCTGCCGCACGGCCGTATCGGCCCCGGACAAGGGCCCCTGGTACGGATGGTTCGCCTCGGAGCTGGCTTCTTGCAGATACCGTAACCCTTTCAATATCAGATATTTCTCGGACCGCATCCACTACACCACCGAATGGATACGCAATCTGGAGAATCAGGGCGTGGTTATGGATATCACGCTCAATCTCGGAGGGCAGGAATACCCCCATCCTATCAACTATATGAGCACTCATCCATCGGCCTATAAAATGGGAAAGGCCGATGTGGACAGGATTGCCGCGGTGGAGAAAACGCTGAACGAAGAGCCCCTGACGGTGATTCCGCCGGAAAGGATTCCCTCCATCGCATCCAAAGTGCGAAGCGGAGATATTATCTGCTACGTCACCTCCGTGGAGGGGCTGGATATCGCCCACGTGGCCATTGCATATGTGGATAACGGGGTGCTAAAATTCATCCACGCATCGTCTGTGGAAAAGAAAGTGGTGCTGGACGCAAAGAGCGTTGCAAGCTATGCGGCGGGGCGCCGTGGCTGCGTTGGAATAAAGGTAGTTCGTCCCTTGTAAATCTTAAGGGAAAATGCTAAATTTGCGTCGACTTTAAGCCAAAAACTCTTAAACCTAATAAAATTATGCAGATCGTATCCGTTTTCGGTAGAGAGATCCTCGATTCACGCGGCAACCCTACCATCGAAGTTGAAGTAACTCTTGACACTGGATTTGTGGGCGTAGCAGCCGTTCCTTCAGGCGCTTCCACAGGCGAGAACGAAGCTCTCGAGCTTCGCGACGGCGGCTCCCGCTATTGCGGCAAGGGCGTTCTCCAGGCAGTGAAGAACGTTAACGAAATCATCGCCCCGGCCATTGTCGGTATGGATGCCACGATGCAGCGCGCCATCGACAAGACCATGATCGAACTGGACGGCACTCCCACCAAGAGCAAACTTGGCGCAAATGCTATCCTGGGCGTTTCCCTCGCAGTTGCAAAGGCTGCCGCACAGGAGCTCAACCTCCCGCTGTACCGTTATATCGGCGGCGTCAACGCCTATGTGCTTCCCGTTCCCATGATGAACATCATCAACGGCGGTGCACATTCAGACGCCCCTATCGCTTTCCAGGAATTCATGATCCGTCCCGTGGGCGCTCCCAGCGAGGCAGAGGCAGTGCGCATCGGCGCAGAGGTGTTCCACGCCCTCCAGAAGGTTCTCAAGGGCCGCGGACTCTCCACCGCAGTGGGCGACGAAGGTGGTTTCGCACCCAAGCTCAATGGCATCGACGACGCTCTGGACTGCATCATCGAGGCTATCAAGAAAGCTGGCTACGAGCCCGGCAAGGATGTTAAGATCGCAATGGACTGCGCCGCTTCCGAGTTCTGCTTCAAGAACCCCGACGGCTCCTTCTACTATGACTACTCACAGCTGAAGGGCGGCAAGCTCAAAGATCCCAACGGCAAGAAGCTCTCCACCGACGAGCAGATCAAATACCTCGAGCAGCTTATCACCAAGTACCCCATCGACTCCATCGAGGACGGCCTCAGCGAAGAGGACTGGGACGGCTGGGTGAAGCTCACCAAGGCTATCGGCGACCGCTGCCAGCTCGTGGGTGACGACCTGTTCGTTACCAACGTGAAATACCTCCAGAAGGGTATCGAGATGGGCGCAGGCAACTCCATCCTCATCAAGGTGAACCAGATCGGTTCCCTCACCGAGACCCTGGACGCCATTGAAATGGCCCACCGTCACGGCTACACCACCGTTACTTCCCACCGCTCCGGTGAAACCGAGGACACCACGATTGCCGATATTGCCGTTGCCACCAACAGCGGCCAGATCAAGACCGGTTCCCTGTCCCGCACGGACCGTATCGCGAAGTACAACCGCCTCATGCGCATCGAAATCGAGCTCGAGGACGCAGCCCGTTATGGCTACACCAAGCTCCGCTAAACATTATTGCGCGAAAATCAGCCTCGGCCCCTTGGGCCGGGGCTTTTTTTTCTCATACGGAATACGTATCTTTGTGGGTACTGTAAAACAAAACCTATGGCAAGAAGTTCGGGCCAAATCGCACAGGTCGTGGGACCTGTAGTGGACGTTCATTTTAACGTCAGTTCCCAGAATGCGGAAGCAGAGCTCCCCAGGATACATGACGCGCTGGTAACCCGCCGGCCGGACGGCAGGAATGTGGTGCTGGAAGTTCAGCAGCACATCGGCGAGGATTCCGTCAGGTGCATCGCAATGGACTCAACGGACGGGCTCAGCCGCGGCTTGGGCGTGGAGAATACCTTCAAGCCCATCACCATGCCCGTGGGCGAGCAGATCCGCGGCCGCGTCATGAATGTCACCGGAGACGCCATCGACGGTATGGGAGAACTCACGAAGGACGATTCCCTTCCCATCCACCGCGAGCCCCCCAAGTTCGAAGACCTCACCACAACGGAGGAGGTGCTTTTCACCGGCATCAAGGTGATAGACCTCCTGGAGCCGTACCTCAAGGGCGGTAAAATCGGCCTTTTCGGAGGCGCCGGCGTTGGCAAGACGGTGCTCATCAAGGAACTCATCAACAATATCGCTAAGGCGCACAATGGCTTTTCCATCTTCGCCGGCGTGGGTGAACGTACCCGTGAGGGCAACGACCTTCTTCGCGAGATGATAGAATCCAACGTCATCCGCTACGGAGAGGCTTTCAACAAGGCAATGGAGGAAGGCCGATGGGATCTTTCCCTGGTGGATCCGGAGGAGCTGAAAAAGAGCCAGGTGTCCATGGTGTTCGGCCAGATGAACGAGCCGCCGGGAGCGCGTTCCAGCGTGGCCCTGAGCGGCCTTACCCTGGCGGAAAGCTTCCGCGATTCCCAAAAGGAAGGGGACCCGCACGACATCCTTTTCTTCATCGACAATATCTTCCGTTTCACCCAGGCGGGTTCCGAGGTGTCGGCCCTTCTGGGGCGTATGCCGTCGGCAGTGGGATATCAGCCCACCCTGGCAACGGAAATGGGCAAGATGCAGGAGCGCATCACTTCCACGAAGAACGGCTCCATCACATCGGTGCAGGCGGTTTATGTCCCTGCCGATGACCTCACGGACCCGGCTCCCGCCACCACGTTCACGCACCTGGATGCCACAACGGTTCTCAGCCGTAAGATCGCGTCCCTGGGTATCTACCCGGCCGTGGATCCGCTGGATTCCACTTCGCGTATCCTGGATCCGAACATAGTGGGCCAGGAACATTACGACTGCGCCCAGAGGGTGAAGCAGATTCTCCAGCGCAACCAGGAGCTGCAGGATATCATCGCCATCCTTGGCATGGACGAGCTGTCGGATGAGGACAAGACAACCGTGAACCGCGCCCGCCGCGTGCAGCGATTCCTCTCGCAGCCGTTCCACGTTGCGGAGCAGTTCACCGGCGTTCCCGGCGTAATGGTGCCCATCGAGGAAACCATCCGTGGGTTCAACATGATCCTCGACGGCGAGGTGGATGAGTATCCGGAGCAGGCATTCTTGAACGTGGGAACGATAGACGAAGCGATTAAGAAGGGACGTGCGATACTTGAAGCGATAAAATAGACAGATTTCTCGACTACGCTCGAAATGACAGACTGTATAAGGCTACATATTTTATCTCCTGAAGGAACGTTGGCGGAGGTGATGGCGGAGGCGGTGGAGCTGCCCGGCGCCAAGGGGCGGTTCGTGGTGCTGAAGGATCACGGGGCGCTGCTGTCGTCGCTTTCCCAGGGGGCGATCAAGTGGCGCAATGCGGAAGGGGAGCACAGTCTGGATATCAAGGAAGGCTTTGTGGAAGTGGGAAACAACGAAATACACGTATGCGTTGAGGTATGATCCTGACGCTTCTCATATCGTTGCTGTTCGCCGCCGCGGTTCCTGCCGCAGAGGCGGAGGAGGGCATCAACGCATCGGAAATCATCTTCGAGCACATCGGGGATGCGTATGAGTGGCATATCACGGAATGGAAGGGAAAACCTATTGCAATCCCGCTGCCTTGCATCGTCATTGAGAATGGGGTGCATGTTTTCACGTTGCACCATGCTGCGGAGAACGGTTACACGCTGAACGAAAACGGAAAGTTGGTGAATGCCGCAACGGGGAAGCGCCCGTTCGACATTTCCATCACGAAGAACGTGCTGTCGCTTATGATGTCGGCCGTTCTGCTGGTGCTGGTCGTGCTTCTCACGGCGCGCTGGTACCGCAAGCATAATGCGTTGGAAGAGGCCCCGAAGGGGCTTGCCGCCGCGGTGGAGCCGCTGGTGATGATGGTTCACGACATCGCCAGGGAGAATATCGGCGAACACGATTATCGGCGCTATTCACCATACCTTTGCACGGCGTTCTTCTTCATCCTGCTGCAGAACTTCCTTGGCATAATACCCTTCTTCCCCGGCGGAGCAAACGTCACCGGCAACATTGCAGTCACGCTCGTTCTGGCGGTGTTCACCTTCCTCACGGTGAACCTCACCGGCAGCAAGCACTACTATAAGGACATCTTCTGGCCGGATGTGCCGGGCTTCCTGAAGCCCATCATGCCCATAATAGAAGTGTTCAGCGCCTTCATGAAACCCGTCTCGCTCACCATACGACTGTTCGCCAACATGCTCGCGGGCCACATCATGCTCCTGAGCGTGGTGTCGGTGATATTCATCGTGGCGAAGTACGGCCCGCTCCTCACCGGCTCCATGAGCGTAGTGTCCGTGCTCTTCGGCGTCTTCCTGGACGCCCTGGAGTGCCTAGTTGCGTTCATCCAGGCGTATGTGTTTACAACACTTTCGGCCGTATATATCGGTATGGCAAGGGCGCATGGAGACTAAAAAGACGGGAGAACTCTTTTTCGCTCCCTTGTGGTAGAAAAAGAGTTACTCCCGTCGCAATAAAAAACAATGGATAGTATAAAGATTTCTCGACTACGCTCGAAATGACAATATACTTTTAAACTTTATAAGAATATGTTAATGTTTGCATCAATGATCCTTCAGGCGGCAGCAGGTGCCGTCCTGGGAAAAGTAGCAGCCGGATTCGGTGCGGCCCTGGCCGCATTCGCAGGTGCTTACGGCATCTCAAAAATCGGCAAGGCCACAATGGAATCCATCGCAAGGCAGCCGGAGAGCGCCGGTAACATGCGCACCACCCTCATCATCGCCGCAGGTATGATCGAGGGCGCGGCCCTTTTCGCAATCATCGTCTGTCTGCTCCTCGCGCTGAGATAAATGAGCCTCATTACCCCCGACACCGGCCTCCTTTTCTGGATGGTCGTCATATTCGGCATCGTCTTCTTCCTGCTGGCGCGCTTCGGCTTCCCCATAATCACGGGGATGGTGGAAAAGCGCAAGCAGAAGATAGAGGATTCTCTTCGTGACGCCCGCGAAATCGAGGCCCGGATGCAGTCCTGGACACAGGAGCACGGGAAAATGGTGGAGGATGCCCGCGCCGAGCAGGCGGATATTCTCCGGGAGGCGGCAGCCGCAAAGGCAACGATAATTGCCGATGCAAAGGAAAGCGCCAGGGAAGAGGCCGATAAACTCCTCGCCAAGGCCCGCACCGAAATCGCGGCCGAGAAGGAGAGTGCCATCCTGGAAATCCGCAGGGAAGTGGCCCTGATGAGCGTGGAAGTGGCGGAGAAAGTTCTCCGCGAGAAACTTTCCGACAAGGAGCAGGACGCCGCGTACCTTGACAAACTGCTCCGGGAAGCCGACAAATTGCCCTATCAAGCAAAATCGTGAACAGAAGTCTGGTCATAACACGCTACGCTACGGCTCTTGTGAAGTATGTACAGGAGTCGGGTGAGGGCGAGGTTGTGTGCCGCGAGGCGGAGACTCTGGTGAACGCTCTGGCCAAAGAGCCGGAGTTCTCCCGGGCCCTTGCTTCGAGGGATGTTCTTGCCGATGAAGCCAAGCACCGCCTTGTGAGCGGTGCCCTTGGCGGGAAAATATCGGACGGTATGTCGCGCTTCGCCACCCTGGTGATAAGCCACGGGAGGGGCGATGTGTTCCCGGACATCCTGCGGAACTTCATCACCCGGTATTACCGGAGCATCGGAGTGCGGAAAGTGCGCCTCACCATTACCCGTGAGCCTTCAAAGGAACTCATGCAGCGTTTTTATGACCTGGTGAAATCCAAGACCGGCGATAAACCGGTCTTCGAGGTGGTGGTGGACCCGTCCCTTGTGGGCGGATTCATCCTGGACCTGGAGGACACCCTTCTGGATGCAAGCGTGAAACGGCAGCTTGACATCATCCGGAATCAGTTTATTATCAGAAACAGAAGACTTGTATAATGGCAAATCTTAAAGTGAGCGAAGTGTCGGATGTCCTTCTGGGGCAGCTCCGCGACATGAAGCAGGATCTTAAGTTCGAAGAGATAGGACGGGCCCTGCAGGTGAGCGACGGCGTGGTCCGCGTCTATGGCCTGGACAACGCGGAATCCGGCGAACTGCTGGATTGCGGGAACGGCGTGATGGCGGTTGTGATGAACCTGGAAACGGACAATGTGGGCGGCGTGCTCATGGGTCCCACGGATGCCGTGAAGGAAGGCCAGGTGGTGCGGCGTACCGGCAGGATCGCGGCTATCGGCGTGAACGACAACCTCATCGGCAGGGTGGTGGATCCCCTTGGCAATCCGCTTGACGGCCTGGGCCCCATCGAGGGTGAAAAGACGGACATGCCCTTCGAGCGCAAAGCTCCCGGGGTTATCTTCCGTCAGCCCGTTAACGAGCCGCTTCAAACCGGTATCAAGGCTATCGACTCGATGATTCCCATCGGCCGTGGCCAGCGTGAGCTCATTATCGGAGACCGTCAGACCGGTAAGACGGCTATCGCCATCGACACTATCATCAATCAGCGCAAGAATTTCCTTGCCGGAGACCCGGTGTACTGCATTTACGTCGCCATCGGCCAGAAGGGAAGTACGGTGGCTTCCATCGTGAAGACTCTTCGCGAGCACGGGGCCATGGATTACACCTGCGTTGTTGCTGCGACGGCGGCGGATCCCGCTCCGCTGCAGTATTATGCGCCGTTTGCGGGAGCTGCCATCGGCGAGTTCTTCCGCGATACGGGAAGGCATGCGCTGGTTGTGTACGACGACCTTTCGAAGCAGGCTGTGGCATACCGCGAGGTGTCGCTGATTCTCAAGCGCCCTTCCGGCCGTGAGGCTTATCCGGGCGATATTTTCTACCTGCATTCAAGGCTGCTGGAAAGGGCGGCGAAGATTATCGCGCAGGAGGAGGTTGCGGCCAAAATGAACGACCTTCCGGAGTCGCTCAAGGACAAGGTGAGAGGCGGCGGCTCGCTCACGGCCCTGCCCATTATCGAGACGCAGGCGGGAGATGTATCGGCCTACATTCCCACGAACGTGATTTCTATCACGGACGGCCAGATTTACCTGGAGAGTTCGCTCTTCAACCAGGGCGTGAGGCCGGCTATCAACGTGGGTATCAGCGTGTCCCGCGTGGGCGGCAGTGCGCAGCTCAAGAGCATGAAGAAAGTGGCGGGAACCCTGAAGATAGACCAGGCGCAGTGGGCGGAACTGGAGGCGTTCA
>JAEEUZ010000229.1 GCA_016290725.1 Bacteroidales bacterium
GCGTAAACGCCAGCAACTCAATAGTTTGCATTTCACGGGCGTTCCCTGGAAATGCTACTTTTTCTCGAGTTTGAAGGTGTCCATGTTAATCCTAACGGTGAGGGCGTTCTTTGTGAGGGAAATCACACCCCACTCGTCCTTTTCCAGCATCTCAACTATTCCGGATGATGCTTCTCCCCAGGGATCCGCTTCCATAGTTTCCACATTATACGGGTTGTATGTATAACGCGTAGGGTTCATACTGGAAATCCACGATGAATACCACCAGTGCTCGTGAGAAAAGGTAAGTTTCCCCTCATTGTATTCCCATTTGCCAGAGTACTTGTCTCCAACCGCGGTGAGGGGGCCCCACTCGTCGCCTTCCTTCTTCAGCTCCTGGTGCATGTGCCACATGGTGAAGTTCTGACCGTCAAACTTAATGCGGTATTTCTGCTGATAGCCCTGGGCAAAATCGTGCTCCACGAACGCCTCCCAGGTGCCCTGGAGGTTTTCTGCGGTAACCTCAAGATTGTCCCTGTCATTTTCTGAAGGGTCGCAGGAGGTGATAAGGGAAAGAGCGGCAAAAACTCCGGCAAGGAGTAAAAGCTTTTTCATAATTATAATGTATTGATTATATCTTTGAGGAGGGTATTAAAGTCTATCACGCGGTCCGGCTTGGGAGAGTAGCCCAAAATAACCACCACAAGCTCTTTGGAGGGGATGATATAGATCTGCTGCCCGTCGTGGCCGTTGCAGGAGAACGTATCCTCCGGAACGTCAGGCAGAGAGTGGCCCAGATTCAGCCAGAAGAATGCGCCGTAGCGGCCTTCGCTTGCCGATGCCGGGGTAACGGTGTAATCCACCCAGCCCTCCGGGAGGATGCGTTCGCCGTCCACGCAGCCGTCTTCCAGGAACAGCTCGCCGAAGCGGGCGAAATCGCGCGCCGTCACATACAGGTATGACGAGCCCACGGGCGTACCGCTCATATCCGGCTCGAAATGTGCCCCGGAAATGTGCAGGGGCTTGAACAGCCGCTCGCGGATGTAGCCCAGAAACTCGGCGTCCGAGCCGAACTTCCCGCGCAGGTAGCGCATCACGATATTTGTGCTGCCGCTGGAATAATACCAGTAGGTTCCTGGCTCATGCTCGAGGGGTTTGTCCAACGCATACAGCCCCATGTCTTTCTCGCAGTGGAGCATCACATTCACGTCCGAGCGGTTGCCATAGTCTTCGTTCCACTGAAGGCCGCTCTGCATCTGCATTAGGTTGTTCAGGGTAATCGCCGCGCGGCCGTCGCCCTGCCACTGGGGGATATCCATCGGCGCGTTGATATCGACAAGGCTGTCCCGCGCCATTATACCCACGAGGGCATTGGTGAAGCTCTTGCCCATGCTCCAGCTGAGGAGTTGGGTATCAGCTCCGATGCCTTCGCCATAGCGCTCCGCCACGATGCCGCCCTTGTGCAGCACCACGAATGCGAAGGGATGGCCGTTGTATGAGTGCTCATCTACGAAAGCCTTTGCGATAGGCTCCAGACGGGCCGATATGGCCGAATCTCCCTGCTGCAGCACTTCCCCGTACGACGGGCAGGGCTCCAGCGGATACTCTTCCGCCTGCAGCTGTGCGAGCTTCTTCCCGCGAAGGAGCGTAACGCCATATCCGTCCCGGTACGCCGCCACGGACTTGCTCCAGAGGAAACGGCTTGTAACGGTGCGGGCCTGGGCATCCACCTTGTTGCGGGTGAACTTGATGAACGAGAAGTTCAGGTCCAGAGCTTCCACATCGGCCTGCTGCCTTCCGGAAACAAAAACTGCCGATGCCAGGTTCTTCGCGGCGTATCCCGTAATGATCGGCATCAGCGTATTAAGGTAAATGCATCCGCCCAGAACCGCGGCAAGAACCACCGCTCCGGCTATGCGCCATATGTGCTTTGCTTTCATAACTGTATCGAAATTGAACAAATAAACGAAATTCCGCGAACAAAAACAAATTCCTACGCATGGAAACCGAAGGAGTCGAAGAAGTCGGCATAGTAGGTGCTGTGGAGGTCTGTGCCGAAGAGGTCGTAGCCGAAGGTTTCGCGGATTTGTTTGGTGCGGATTCGGACGGGAGTGCCGTACAGACCCTCCAGGGAGCCGATGTTGCCCTGGAACAGGGCGCCGGCGGCCTTCAGGGAGGTGTAGCGTTCACCGTCCAAATATAGGTAGCGTTCCGGATGAGC
>JAEEUZ010000067.1 GCA_016290725.1 Bacteroidales bacterium
GCTATCAGGCCAACCGCCTGAAGTGCCGCTACCGCGACGAAAACGGCAAGATGCAGCTTGTTCACACCCTGAACGGCAGCTCGCTCGCGCTTCCGCGCGTTGTGGCCGCCCTGCTGGAAGATAACCAGAAGGATGGATACATCGAGATCCCCGAAGTCCTTCGTCCATATACAGGCTTCGATCGCATTGATTGACAATAAGATCATACTCGGGATAGACCCCGGAACCCAATTGCTGGGTTTCGGGGTTATCCGTGCCTTGGGCAATAAGGCGGAGTATGTGGACATGGGCATCCTGGACCTTCGCAGGGAAAAGGACCCTTACACCAAGCTTTCTGCAATCTATGAGTGCATAAGCGAGGTTTGCAAGAGTTATCATCCGGATTATCTGGCAATCGAGTCTCCTTTCTACGGCAAGAATGCACAGGTTGTTTTGAAGCTTGGCCGTGCCCAGGGTGCCGCGATGATAGCGGCACTGGAGCAGGGGGTGGCTTCCGTTACGGAATATGCTCCCAGAAAGGCCAAGGAGGCAATTGTTGGTAACGGCGCTGCATCCAAGGAGCAGGTTCAACTTATGCTGGAGAAAACCCTGGGCGTAAAGCTGCAGCCGGAGCATCTGGACGCTACCGATGCCCTGGCAATAGCCCTTTGCCACTTTTTTGAACTCAGAAAGCCCGTTTCCGCAGTTCCTGGTCGCGGTGGATGGGCCGCATTTTTAAAGGACCATCCAGAACGCATAAAATAATTGCGCGTAGATTAAACCTTTACGCGCGCGTTGCGTCCAAGAAAAAGTTAAAGTAGTGTTTATGAAATCACGTATTACTAAAATCATCGCCCTGCTTGCCGCAGCAGTGGTTTCCATGGCTCTTTCCCTGCCTTCATCGGCCCAGCACAAAGTGAGCGTAAAACTCACGGATAAGGAAGACGGCATGCCGATTGGTTTCGCAACGGTTTCCGTCACCGCCCAGAGGGGGCAGCCCAAGTATGCACTTACGGATGCTGAGGGCCATGGCGTTATCGAGAAGGTTAAGAACGGCACTTATACGTTCAAGGCAGAACTCCTTGGTTACAAGACGTATTCTGCTGAGATTACCGTCAACGGCCAGAATGTGGACCTCGGCGAAATCAAGATGGAAGTGGATGCGCAGATGCTGGAAGGTGCTGTGGTAACGGAAATCGGCAATCCCGTTGTAATCAAGAAGGATACGGTGGAGTATAACGCATCTTCTTTCCGTCCTACGGACAATGACATGCTGGTGGACCTTCTCAAGAAGCTCCCCGGTATCGAGGTGTCCGAAGACGGAACCATCACCTCCAACGGCGAAACAATCAACAAGATCACCATAGGCGGCAAGACTTTCTTCCTGGACGATCCCCAACTTGCTTCGCAGAATATTCCCGCCAAGCTTATCGAGAAAGTGAAGGTGGTCAAGAAAAAGAGCGAGCAGGCGGAGTTTACCGGCATTGATGACGGTGAAGACGAAACCGTGATAGACCTCAGTGTGAAGAGGGGAATGATGAACGGCCTGTTCGGCAATGCGATGGCCGGTGGCGGTCATGACCTTCCGTCGGCGCCGCTTACATTCAACGACGGAGACTGGCGCTGGCAGAGTGCCTTCATGGGCGGCCGATTCGCCGAGGACAGCCAGATAAGCGTTATCCTGAACGGCAACAATACCAATAACCGCGGTTTCAACGATATGTCCGGCTCCATGATGAACTCCATGATGGGAGGCGGCGGCGGAATGGGCCGCGGGCAGGGCGGTTTCGGCCGCGGAGGCAACGGTATCACCACTTCCTGGATGGGAGGTGTGAACGGCACGTTCGACCTTTTCGACAAAAAGATGGAACTTGGCGGCAACTACCTGTACAACGGCTCCATCACCGATGTCCTTGAGGATAAGTACAAGGAGACCTATCTGGAAGACTATACGCTCATCTCCAACAACAGCGGAAGCAGCCGCCGTTTCACCGACGGCCACCGCTTCGGCATCCGCCTGGAGCACAAGTTTTCCGATAATACCTCCATACTGTTCCAGCCCCAGTTCAACTTCGGCCGCGGCAGCTATGACCAGCTGTCGGTATTCGATACCCGGAAGGCTGTGGGCGCGGACGTCCAGAAGACCAATGACGGTTTCACCCACAATACCGGAGACAACCGCAACTGGCAGACCAGGGGCTTCTTCCTGTTCCGTCAGAAACTTGGAATGCCAGGGCGCACCCTGTCGGTTAATCTGGACTGGAACCTGTCCAACAACTATCTGGACGGATTCAACCAGTCGCTCACCAACACTGCATTTGATGGCAACGGTGATGCAACTGCAACTGAATTCGTGAACCAGAGGGTGGACCAGCAGAGCCTTTCCCGTTCACTGGGAAGCCGTATCGTCTATACCGAGCCCCTTGGTAACTACTTCTATCTGGAAGGCAGCTACAACATCCGCTGGAACCGTTCGGAAAGCGTAAAGGATGTGTTTAACAGCGGTATTATGCCGCCCGTGTATACGATGGCTCCGGATTACATCATGGACTATGTAGCGGAGGGCGAAGTCGCGGACCCCACGTATTCCAACAAAATCGTCAACCGCTCACTCAACCAGAACATCGGCCTGTCCTTCATGTACCAGAGGGAGAAACTGCGCGCGCAGCTGGGTATGTCGGCGGTTCCCACGGATACCTATAATAATACCAACGGCAAAACCTACGAGAGCCACGTGTGGAATTTCGCTCCCCGCGCAATGCTGTTCTACGACTTCAACGACAACTCCAACGTGAGATTCTTCTACTGGGGCCGCAGCAGTCAGCCTTCCACCTCGCAGCTTATGCCGGTTATGGACAATTCCAATCCTCTGTCCATGTCGCTGGGTAACCCTTATCTGAGGCCGTATTTCAACCACGGGCTCCGCTCCAATTTCGAGTATTCCCTGAAGAAGAAGTTCTTTACAACACGTATCAATCTGGACGGCAATTATACCCAGAACCCTATAACCAATGCCGTATGGTATGATGTTAACGGCCGCAGTTATTCTTTCCCTGTGAACGGAGAGGATACCTTTAGCGGCAATATGCGAATCATGGTGAATGCACCTATCGCAAAGTCGGGATTCTCCATCTCCAATGTGACCAGGTTCTCTTATTCCAAGACGGGGAGCTACATCGGAAAGTCCAGCCTTGACATGAGCTCATATTTCAACTCAAGCGACGAGTTCGATTATGAGGGGTTCCACTCCAATTATTTCAGCGGCAGTCACTTCGCTTCCTCCTGGGACAATGACTTCCAGGCCAACACAACCCGTACCCTTGGTATTTTCGAGAGATTCCGCGCTACCTACCGTTCGGACAATCTGGAAGTTATCCTTGGCGCCCGCACCCGTTTCTCCAAACCCTGGTACACCGTTGAGGCCAGCGTGGATCCCACATGGGCAAACCAGCTGAACGCATCCATCAAATGGACCGTCAACTATAAACTGGGCCTCGAGATCGGAACGGATGCCGATTATAACTGGTATCGCGGATACACCACGGAGCAGCCTTCCGAACTGGTTTGGAATGCGACAATGTCCCTTCCTGTGCTCAAGCGCACGGGTACCATCGCCCTCAAGGCGTATGACATTCTGGACCAGGCAAAGAACCTCACCGTTTCCGATACGGAGAACTATCACCAGGAGGTGCGCAACAACACCCTGGGCAGGTACGTCATCCTGTCCTTCACCTGGAGGTTCGGAAACTTCGGAAAGGCGGGCGAGCACATGCGTTCCCGCATGGGAGGCGGCCCCGGAAGGGGCGGACGCGGCCCTATGTTTTAGCCCTTACGGACGGTCTGCTTCGGCAGGCCGTTTTTTTTACTGCGGAAAACGGCGGCCGCAAGCAGCATCACGAACGCGAATACGCTGAGGCGTCCCACTATGTCGCCATGGCGGACAAAGAAGGTTTGGCCGTCTGTGATGGAGGCTTCTCCCGTTAAGATGGCCGGTTCCCACCAGGGGCCGCTGGATAAGATCTTTCCACTGGGGTCGATGATGGCGCTTATGCCGGAATTGGCGCAGCGGACAACCGTTTTTCTGGTTTCGATGGCGCGTAGGCGGCTATATGAGAAGTGCTGCCTGTAGCCCGGAGTGTCTCCCCACCAGGAATCGTTAGTAATAACCACTATGAGGGATGCTCCGTCGCGGACATATCCGGCGCAGTAATCTCCGTACACGGATTCGTAGCAGATGGGAGTGCCAAGGCGGAACTGTTTGTCCCCGCTTTTGAAGAGGAGCGATTTTGCGGGGCTTCCCTGATCTGCACATTTACCCATAAGGTTGCCGCCGAAGAGGTTTTCGATGGGAACAAAGACCTTGGGATAGGGAGTGAGTTCCGTGCCCGGGACGAGTTTGCCCTTATGGAAGATGTCGCACCTGCGGCTGGTATCCGTGATTACGGAAGTGTTGTGGGATGTGTACCACATGTGAGTGGTGTGGCCTTCGACTACGGTTTCTCCCATGTCGTAGGCAAGGAGGTTTGGCCTTGAGAGGGAGTAGCTGCGGTTATATGCCGATGCGCCGAAAAGGAGATTGCACTGGGGATGCTCCCGGAGCCAGTCTTGGAAGAGATTGAAGGTGGAGTTGTTGTCGTAGTCTTCCAGGATGAAGCGGTCTGTGAAGGTTTCAGGGCCAACTACGAGGCAGGGAAGGGAGTCTGCGAGGAAGCCTTCCGCTCCTTCGAGCAGTTCCATGAAGCGCGCATCCTGTTCCCACCGGGAGAGGGACTCGTGCTTTTCGTACGGGTCGAAGTTGGGCTGGATGGTGACGACCTTGACCGTGTTGTCAGAGGCGGGTTTTTCCGGGATGCAGACGGACCAGATCATGGGCCCGAACACCGCCAGGAGCGTTCCTGCTATCGCGGCGGCTTTTGCCTTGGAATTCCAGAGTTTGAACCGGCCTTCCAGGATGGACACCATGAGGCCGAAGATGGCAAGGTTGGAGGCCCAAACCCATAGGGAACCGCCAAGATGGCCAGTGACCTCATACCACTGAACCAATCCAGTTGTGTTGGCGAAAGCATTGCCTAGGACCAGCCATGGCCATGAAATCTGGGCAATGCTGAGGTAGTACTTTTCCCATGCAATCCAGGCAGCTGCCAGAAGAAGGTAGGGGAGAACTCCTCCCAGGCGGCGTTTGCCGAAGCGGAAGAGACCGAAAACCAGAGACATCTGCAGAGCATTTGCCACGATGGCGAATACCGCTCCGCCCACTGTGGCATTTGCAACCCACCAGGTGGTTACCGCGTTCCAGAGCAGGAAGCACAGGTAGTGCCACCACCAGAAGTGTTTTCTTTTCTTTCCGGCAATATAATCCATGCACAGCAGGGGCACAAAGCCCACCAGGGCCACCCACCCGGTGCCGGGAGCCAGGAAAGGCAGGCTCATGAGCAGGGTGAACAGGAGGGAGAGCAGGCAAAAGCTTATCGTTTCCTTCTTCATAAACGCAAAGGTATGAATTATTTTTCGTATATTCGCAGGTTAATTGATCCGCACATAGTATGTCTGGGAAAATAAAATTGAACTGGATAGCCAAGAACCTCATCGCAGCCGCGGCGGTTTTGCTGGTGCTGTTCCTCTTTGTGAAGTTCGGGCTGGATATCGTGACGCGCCATAACCGCACCGTGGAGGTGCCGGATTTCACCAACCTCACCGTTGAGGAAGCGGAGACAGCCGCATCCAGGGGCCATGTGGGCGTTAAAGTCACGGACTCCGTGTTCATATACCGTCTTGGCGCCGGCGTGGTGTACCGCCAGAATCCCCAGGCCGGTTCCACGGTGAAGCGTGGCCGCAAGGTTTTCCTCACCATCAATTCGGTGGAGCCCAAGAAGGTGTCTATGCCGAACCTCGTGGGTTATTCCATCCTGGAAGCCAAGGCGGAACTGGACAACCGCGGCCTAGTGCTTGGCAGGCTCAATTACAAGCAGGACATTGCAACCAACAGGGTGCTGCAGCAGCGCTGCCGCGGCAGGGTTGTGGCTCCCGGAGATCCCATAATCAGCGGTTCCACCATAGACCTCACCCTTGGCCTTGGCCGTACGGAAAGCACCACCAGGGTCCCCACTGTCGTGGGCCTCAAATACATTGCCGCCATCGACGCCCTGCACGACAGATATCTGAACGTGGGCCAATCCGTTTTCGATTCCGGTATCCGTACTTATGTGGATTCAGTGAACGCCATCGTCTATAAGCAGGATCCGGAAAAGACCACAAGGAAACTGGGGACGGACGTGAAACTCTATCTCACCCTGGATCCGGAAAAAGTCCCCAAGAAGTAATGGACCGAAGCGGGGAAGAAGATCTCCTTTTTGAACATTTCCGTCTGACCGCCGATAAAGGGCAGGCGCCCCTTCGCGTGGACAAATTCATCGCTACGCATCAGGAAGGCACCTCGCGTCACCGTGTGCAGCTGGCCATAAAGGCCGGCTACGTACTGGTGAACGACGTGGTGGCAAAGGCGAACACCATAATCCGCCCCTGCGACGTTATCCGCTTCGTGATGCCTTATGAGAGGCGCGGAGTGGAAATCCTCCCGGAGGATATTCCCCTGAACATAGTCTTCGAAGACGAAGACATGATTATCATCGACAAGCCCGCCGGAATGGTTGTTCATCCCGGTCACGGCAACTACGACGGCACGCTCCTCAACGCCCTTGCCTTCCATCTTGGAATAAAGCAACTGGCCGATGAGGGCGACGAACGGATGGGAATGCTGGTGCACCGCATAGACAAGGACACAAGCGGCCTTCTGGTGGTGGCCAAGAACCCGGATGCGCAGATGAACCTTGCCGCTCAGTTCTTCGACCACAGCATCGACCGCCTGTACACGGCGGTCGTGTGGGGCAATATCGCCGAGGATGAGGGAACGATATCAGGCACCATCGGCCGGGACCCCAACGACAGGCTTCGTTTCCGCGTGTTCGACGATCCGGATAAGGGCAAGTGGGCCGTTACCCATTACCGTGTTCTGGAACGGTACGGCTTCATCACCGTGGTGGAATGCAGGCTGGAGACTGGCCGAACGCATCAGATCCGTGTGCATATGAGCTCCATCGGCCATCCTCTTTTCAACGACGAGAGATACGGCGGGGCGGAAATCCGTCAGGGGACGATTTATGCGAAATACCGCCAGTTCATCAAGAACTGCTTCGAACTGTGCCCCAGGCAGGCTCTCCACGCAAGGACACTTGGAGTCACGCACCCGCGCACGGGTGAAAGAATATGGTTTGAATCACCGCTTCCGCCGGATATGTCGGGCCTCATAGCCAAGTGGCGGGATTATGTGGCGGCGATGAAGTAAAAAAAGAGAGGAGCTCTTACTCGAGCTTCTCTCCTTTTTCATTGAACATTTCATGTTGCAGGACCGTGAAGTCCGTGACTTCCTCGATGCCAAGTTTAATCTTGTACCTCTTGCGCCACTTGGACAGGTAAGAGTTGAAGAAGCCCCGCTTCAGGTAAGCGCCCAGGATGGGGCTGGTCTTGATCGTAATGTAGCGCAGGCCCTTTTCTATTACGAAATAGGATATGCGCCTTTCAATTTCTTCGTCGATCACCACGCTGGACTGTATCTTTCCGGTGCCATGGCACACGGGACACTGTTCCATAGTGTTGATCTCGGTTACGGGACGTATGCGCTGCCTTGTTATCTGCATAAGACCGAACTTTGTGAGCGGCAGCACGTTGTGCTTGGCCCTGTCGGCCTCCATCAGATCCTGCATGTACTTGTGGAGGTTGTTGCGGTGCTCGATGTTTTCCATGTCGATGAAATCCACGATCACTATGCCTCCCATATCGCGCAGGCGCAGCTGGCGGGCAATTTCTTCCGCCGCCATCCGGTTCACCTCGTAGGAGTTCTGCTCCTGGTCCGATGTCTTGGTACGGATTCCGCTGTTTACGTCGATGACGTTCAGTGCTTCCGTGGTTTCAATGACCAGATAAGCTCCCTGACGCATCGGAACCACCTTGCCGAACGAACCCTTTATCTGACGCGTGACCTCGAAATGGTCGAAGATGGGCTGCTTGCCGTCGTACAGGTGCACTATCTTCTCCTGTTCGGGGGAGATGAGCGAGATGTACTTGCGGGCCTCGTCGGCCACCTTAGCATCGTTGATGTAGATGTTTGAGAAGGAGTCGTTCAACAGATCCCTCAGGACCGTGGTGGTTTTGCTGTATTCGGTGAACAGCAGCTGGATGGACTTGTCCTTTGCAATCTTCTGCCAGGAGCTTTCCCATTTCTGGATGAGGGATTGGATTTCGCTCACCAGCGTGGCGGCGTTCTTGCCCTCGGCGGCGGTGCGGATTATGGCACCGTAGTTCTTGGGGAGTATGCTCTTGACAAGTGTCTCAAGACGGCGTTTCTCCTCCTTGGAGCCAATCTTCTGGGAGATTGAAACTTTCTCCGCAAAGGGGAGAAGAACTACGTTTCGTCCTGCAAGTGAAATTTCCGCAGTCAGTCTTGAACCTTTCGTGGAAATGGGCTCCTTGACAATCTGGGCGATCACCATCTGGCCCGGGGTGAGTATTCCTTCGATCCGGCCCTCTTTGGGGAGGGGAGTGCCAAGTTCGATCTGGCCGTACAGGTCCGCGGGATTCACGTTCTTGTTGAGGCGCTTGACGAACTGGTCGAATGCGTTGAAATACAGGCCCAGGTCCAGATAATGGATGAAGGCTTCCTTCTTGTCGCCGATATCCACGAAGGCAGCATTGAGGGAAGGCAGGATTTTCTTCACCCTTCCGAGGTGAACGTCACCTACCGAGAAATTCTCCCCAGTGCTGGACTCAGTGTTGTACTCGATCAGCCTGTGGTTCTCCATCAGGGCGATGTGTACGCTGGTCGGCTTTACGTCGACGATAAGATCCTTGTCCGGTTTGACAGACTCCATCTGGAAATTTTATTAGTACATGACAAAAGGGCCTCCGGAATGTCCGGCCGGCCCTTTGCTTTCATTTGGGTGGGACTGCTAAAATGGCAGACTCGGCTGGAAGTAATTTTTACTTCTTCTTGTGTCTGTTCTTGCGCAAGCGCTTTTTACGCTTGTGCGTTGCCATTTTATGTCTCTTTCTCTTTTTACCGCTAGGCATAATTAAATATTGTTAGGTGATTTATTTCTCCTTCACCGCGTTCACAAATACCTTTGCGGGCTTGAAAGCCGGGATGTTGTGAGCAGGAATGGTGATGGTGGTATGTTTGGTAATATTGCGTGCGGCCTTCTCTGCGCGGCGCTTGATGATAAAGCTGCCGAAACCACGGAGATAAACGGGCTCACCGGCGATGAGGGAACCCTTGACGACCTTTGTAAATTCCTCAATAACGTTAAGTACCTGTACTTTTTCAATACCGGTTGCTTTTGCAACTTCACTTACGATGTCTGCTTTAGTCATAATACAATAATTTTTTAGTATAATTATGTGAGTTAGTATGTACTCTTCGTAAAACGGAGTGCAAATTTAGACTATTTTTTTTGATTTTCAAAACCTTGACTGCCTTTTTTGCAACATTCGGCCTTTGGCATAATGATTGACCATATAGTGCCCACGGATTTATCAGGGGTGTTTTCTGCCATTTTGGCAGTAAGGCATTTCCGTGTACTTTCTCAATGAGTATGAAGAATAATAAGAATATGCTTTCCCCAACCTCTATGGAGGTGAACATTATGCCCGTTATGGGGGAGGGGCTTATCAATGTGGACGAGTCCACGCTTCCGGACGCAATTCCCATCCTGGCGCTGCGCAATGCGGTGATTTTCCCGGGGACGGTGTTCCCCGTAACCATCGGCAGGACCAAGTCGGTGAGGCTTGTCCGCGACGTCGAGTCAAAGGACGGCCTTCTTGGCGCCGTACCGCAGACCGATGTTAATGTGGAAGAACCCGGCGAACAGGACCTGTACAAGTTCGGCACCGTGTGCAAGGTTGTGAAAACCCTTGAGATGCCGGACGGCTCCATCACCGCCATACTTCAGGGCGTGAAGCGTCTGGAACTGGACGGAATCATTTCCTTCGAGCCGTACATCGTCGCACGTGTGCATTATCGCGAGGATATCAAGGATGAGATGCCTGCCGATGAGAAGAAGGTCCTCATGGAGTCGCTCAAGGAAAAGGCGGCGCAGATTGTGAAGTCCTCCTCATTTGTGCCCAAGGAGGCCGTTGGGGCTCTTATGTCCATCGACAGCTTCCGTTTCCTGGTGAACTTCATCGCCACCACGATCGAGGTGGAGAACTTCCAGGACAGGGCCTCGCTGCTGCAGTGGGACCATATATCGGAAAGGGGTCTCGCGCTTCTGAAGCTTCTGGACACCCAGCTGCGACTTCTGCAGATCAAGCAGGAGATAAACCAGAAGGTGAAATCGGACATAGACCAGCAGCAGAGGGAATACTATCTGAACAACCAGCTCCGTACCATCCAGGAGGAACTGGGAATGGACGAGGGCGAGGAGTTCGCCAAACTCCGCCAGAGGGCCGATGGAAAGAAATGGTCCAAGGCCGTGAGGGAAATCTTTGACAAGGAGATGGCGCGCCTGGAGAAGTTCAATCCTTCTTCGCCGGATTACAGTATACAGTATAATTATGTACAGTTCATCCTGGACCTCCCGTGGGGCGAGATGTCGGAAGACAATCTGGACCTCAAGAACGCCCGCAAGGTGCTGGACGAAGACCATTTCGGCCTGGACCAGGTGAAGGACAGGATAATCGAATACCTTGCGGTTCTCAAGCTGAAGGGCAACATGAAATCTCCCATCCTCTGCCTCTGGGGGCCTCCCGGAGTAGGCAAGACTTCGCTCGGAAAGTCCGTCGCGAGGGCTCTCGGGCGTAAGTACGTGAGGATTTCGCTGGGCGGCGTCCACGACGAGGCTGAAATCCGCGGCCACAGGAAAACCTATATCGGCGCACTACCGGGCAGAATCCTGAGCGGCATCCAGAGGGCCGGAACATCCAATCCGGTGATCGTTCTGGACGAGGTGGATAAAATCGGCGCGGATTTCAAGGGAGACCCTTCAAGCGCGCTGCTGGAGGCCCTGGATCCGGAGCAGAACTCCACCTTCCACGACAACTATCTGGATATCGACTATGATCTGTCCAACGTTCTTTTCATCACCACGGCTAACGGCATTTCCACCATACAGCCGGCCCTGAAGGACAGGATGGAGATGATCAACGTCACCGGATATCTGGCGGAGGAAAAGCTGGAAATAGCAAAGAATTTCCTCATCCCCAAGCAGATTAAGGAGCATGGCCTC
>JAEEUZ010000230.1 GCA_016290725.1 Bacteroidales bacterium
TTCCGCTCGCACAGACCAACATATCATCCTCATCCGTGTAATCGACATCCGCGACAATCGTTCCGGGCTCAAGGAAGAAATCCTTCAACTGCTTCGTGTGATTCGCATATAGATATACGTGGGTGGGCGATGAAATGTCGGGGTGGAACTCGAATGCTCCGCCCTTGACCCGGGTAGTCGCAATTACATTGTAATGGTCGTACTCATCCTGAAGCTCGAGTCTGGTCCCGTTCCTTACGCCCTTGACGGTACCTTTGACGGTGCAGTACCCGGACTGGGGCTGGGACTGCTGGCAGGCGCTGAGGCATACAATCAGCCCGGCCAGGGCTGAGATCAAATGCGTTATTTTCATATTCAGCTCGTTTTATCGGGATGAAGATAGGTATAATTCTCCGCGTCTCCAAACGGAAAGGGGCGGCCTATTCCTTGCGCCAGCGTTTCAGTTGCGGGAAATACATCTTCATCTGGGCGATGTATTCCTCCCTGGTGATGGGCTGCGGCAGGTTTTTGTTTACTTCGTCCACGAACTGGGCGCAGTTCTCGATCATTTCATCCATCGTGCAGTTCTGAAGGAATCTGCCGTCCTTGTAGCAGTAGATGCAGTAATCCTCATTCTTGCTTCCGTCGGCATTGGTACCGAGGACTTCCTCGGAGAGCGGCATTCCGCAGCTCTGGCAAAACTTCTGTTCCATATCAGTTTCTTTAATGTGTTATCGTTCTTTATATCCGTTCCGGCATGAAGTCAGGATTGCAGGCCATGGTCGGTTACTTAATGAAATAGCGGGGAACTGCGCGCTTGTAGGCGCGGTATTCGTCACCGAAATCAGCCTCCAGGCGCTTTTCTTCAGCCCTTACCTGGAGCGTAAGGAGTATTATCTCGACGGCGAAGATGACCAGCGGCCACCAGCTTTGGAGCCATACCAGGACGCCGATGTCGTAGATGTATATACCCAGGAGCATAGGGTTGCGGGAAATGCCGTAAGGCCCATCCTTCATCAAATGCTTGGTCCTGGGCGCAACTTCGTGGTTATAAGCGTCAAAGGGGTTGCCTTCGCCGACCTTTTTCATGTGTGCGATTGACCGGATGCTGAGTGCCAGCCCAGGAATCATCAAGACGAGTGCGATTATCGCCCACGGCAGCGCCGGGGCCCAGGGGAACGGCCTTCCGGACACCCACCACATCAGCGCCGGAATCCCGGCCACGAAGATCAGGAATCCGAGGATGTATCCTATTGCGTTTCTCATGAGGGACTGGTTTTTGCTGAGTTTAATAACCCCGACCGCAGTTTATTCTTTATCAGGTTGCTGGCCATCGTGGGCTTTCCACATGCACTCGGTAATCTTCATGTCCGAAAAGACGGCGGTGAAGGATGATTCTTCCGGGGAGCAGGCATACACGCCGAAGCTGATGACATCGGCCGCGGCGTACATGTGGCAGATACGCATCTGGCTGAAGTTGATGCCGTCGGCGGAGCACTCGATGCAGTAGTCGTCGGCCCTTCTGGAGAAGCGGTACCACATGGTCTTGACATCGGCGGGGATGGCCGTGGTGGCCCAGTCGGAATAGCCGTTGTTGGTGGCGACGCTGCCAAGGTGCTGGAACTCCCCGTTCTCGAATTCGACCGAGCCCTTGAGCCAGTTGTCGCTATCGAGGTACATCACGATGCCGCACTGGTCGAAGCGATGGTGGCTCTGGGTGAAATCAGTCTTCACGACGAAGCTGAAGTACTGCTCCCTTGTTTGGATCTGGAATACCGGCGCGTTGTCGTTGCGGAAATGATAGTATGTCCGCTGCCAGAGGTCGGTGTGAGGATCCGTGGTAACTGTAAGCGTTTGACCTTCAATCGACCAGGAGGCTGGCTCGCGGGTCCACTGGAAAGCGGTGAGATCGACTTCACCGCCTTTTTCCATCGCTTGTGCCACGCCGTCGACGAACTCGGACTGAGCCGGTTTGACGGCCTGGTTGCCGCAGGATAATAAAAGGAGACAGGCGCCTGCAATGGCAAGGGTTTTAACAGAGTTCATAATTGTGTATGGGTTATCGGGTTATACATATTCCGTTATGCCTTATAGGGGATTGATACGTCCAGGAATTACTTCAGAACCACTTCCTTTTCGTTTCTAACCAATGTCGGTCTGCATGCCGCAGGCAAATTGCTGCAGGCGGGAACCCAAGACGGATTGAAGGATA
>JAEEUZ010000068.1 GCA_016290725.1 Bacteroidales bacterium
AGGCTTTGGTGAAAGTCTGCGGCTCCGTTATCGGCGATGCGATTAGTCGGAAAGGGAGAAGCGCTTGAATGCAAGCACTTTTGCTTCCTTATCCACTGCAGCGAGGGCGGCCTTTACAGTTTCCTTATTGTCGGAAAGCTGGTATTCCTGCTCCTCGAGGGTGTTCTCCTTGAGGAACTTCTGGATACGGCCGTTCACGATACCCATAATCATCTGCTCGGGGAGGGAGGCAGCCTTGGCGGCGCCAACTTCGGCGATGATCTGGCGGGCCTGTGCGGCCTGCTCGGGGGTGAGCCAACCCTTGGCGGTGTTGGACTCGATGTGGTCTTCGCTGTCTACATGTGCAGGGTTGATGCCAACCTTCTTCAGAGCGGCGTCAACTGCTTTCTGCACCTGCTCGTCCTTTGTCTTCTGGATGGCAACTGTGCGCTCGGACTCCAGTACCTCTGCGGGCACGGAAGCGGCGTCAACTGCCACAGGGTTCATGGACGCCACCTGCATAGCGATACCGCGGGCGATTTCACCGGGAACCACCTTGTTGAAAGACACGATGGCGCCAAGTTTACCGTTGAAGTGAACGTACTCGCTCACGAAGGGAGCCTCGAGGGCTGCATAGTAAGCAAGAACGTGCTTCTCGCCGGTTTTACCGGCCTGGTTGGTGATATCTTCGTCCAGAGTGTAACCGTCTGCACCCTTGACAGCCTTGAGAGCTGCAAGATCTGCGGGGAACTCGGCGATGGCTGCATCTGCGATGGCGCCTGCGAGTTTCTTGAAATCGGGCGTTGCCGCCACGAAGTCGGTCTCACAGCCGAGGCATACGAGGATGGCCTTGCCGCCGCTGATACGGCTGAGCACTGCACCCTGGGTAGTCTCGTTGTCACCACGCTTTGCGAGGGTGGATTTACCTTTCTCGCGAAGGATTTCGACGGCGCGTTTGAAGTCGCCTTCGGCCTCTTCGAGGGCCTTCTTGCAATCCATCATGCCGGCGCTGGTCATGTCGCGCAGCTTTTTGATGTCTGCTAATGCGATTGCCATAGTTCTCTTTTGTTTTAACGGTTAATAATTACTCCTTCTCTGCGGGGGCTTCTGCTACAGGAGCTTCTTCTGCCTTGGGGGCAGCTGTGCGGCGGGCACGGAGGCGTTTTGCGGGTGCGGGTGCTTCTGCAACGGTTGCTTCAGGAGCTTCTGCAGCCTCTTTTTCCTTCTCAAGCTTGCGCTCGGAAAGGCCTTCCTCGATAGCCTTGCACATTACGTCCATGATAAGTTCGATGGACTTTGTCGCATCGTCGTTGGCCGGGATCACGAAATCAATGGGGGTGGGATCGCAACAAGTGTCTACCATAGCGATCACCGGAATGTTCAGACGGGCAGCTTCCTTAACGGCGTTTGCCTCTTTCTGGACGTCTACGACGAAGAGGGCGCTGGGGAGACGGGACATGTCCCTGATGGAACCGAGGTTCTTCTCCAGCTTTGCACGCTGGCGTTCTACCTGGAGGCGTTCACGCTTTGCGAGCTTGTCGAACGTACCATCTTCCTTCATTTTGTCGATGGTGTTCATTTTCTTGACGGCCTTGCGGATGGTGGGGAAGTTTGTGAGCATTCCACCGGGCCAGCGCTCGGTCACGAAAGGCATGTTGACGGCGGCTGCCTTCTCGGCGACGACGTCCTTAGCCTGTTTCTTGGTTGCGACGAAGAGGACCTTGCGGCCGCTGCGGGCCATATCCTTGAGGACCTCTGCTGCGTCGTCAATCATCACGACGGTCTTGTGCAGGTCGATGATGTGGATTCCGTTCCTCTCGATGAAGATATACGGAGCCATCTTGGGGTTCCACTTGCGGGCCAGATGTCCGAAGTGTGCGCCTGCATCAAGCAGCTGTTCGAAATTTGTTCTTGACATGGGTTTAAATTTGTCTTTTGTTTAAATTCTCTTTCATCAAGTCCGGAGTAGCAGAATTGTTTTCTAGTCTCCGAATTTTTTTCGCAGCGGGGCAATCCTTTTATAAACAAGAATTTACTGTAAACCCCAACTGTGCTGACGTAAATCCAGGGTAAACGATTAACGTTTGCTGAACTGGAAGCGACGGCGTGCGCCAGGCTGACCGGGTTTCTTCCTCTCCACCTCACGGGCGTCACGGGTGAGGAAACCAGCGGCCTTGAGGGCGGGACGATAGGCCTCGGCATCCACCTCGCAAAGAGCGCGGGAGATTCCAAGACGGACGGCCTCTGCCTGACCTTTGGTGCCACCACCGACGAGGGTGACCTTGATGTCAAACTGACCTGCTGTACCGGTAACGTCGAACGGCTGGTTCACGATGTACTGGAGAGTTCCCTCTTTGAAGTACTCTTCCATGGGACGGTCGTTAACGACGATTTTGCCACTGCCGGCTACAACATAAACACGGGCGACAGCTGATTTACGTCTTCCAATGGCGTGTTTCTGTTCCATGCTTTGTCTTTAGATTTCGTTTAACTTAATTGATTTGGGATTCTGTGCCTGGTGAGGGTGCTCGGGACCTGCATAAACATACAGATTGTTGATGAGCTTGTCACCAAGACGGGTCTTCGGGAGCATGCCCCTTACCGACCTGCGGATGAGTTCTGCGGGCCTTGTAGCAAGGATCTCCTTGGGGGTGGTGAAGCGCTGTCCGCCCGGATAGCCGGTGTAACGGACATAGACGCGATCCGTCATCTTCTTGCCGAGCAGGCGAACCTTCTCCGCGTTGACGATGATCACGTTGTCGCCACAGTCCACATGAGGGGTGAAGCCGGGCTTGTTCTTGCCACGGAGCACGAGTGCCACGCGGGAAGCCAGGCGACCCAGAATGAGATCTGTTGCATCAATGACCAGCCACTCTTTGTTCACAGTTGCCGCGTTGAGCGATACTGTTTTGTAGCTAAGTGTGTCCACTGTCTTGATTTTTAATGGTTTAACTATAAAAATTGCGATCCCCACACAATTTGGGGACCGCAAAGATAGGTATTTTCCCTGAAATAACCAAACTATTTGTCGTACACCGACACGGCTTCGGGGGCTTCACCGCCCCAGCGGGCGGCTACGTAGTCCAGAGTGCGGAGGATTTCCTCCGGATCCTTCGATGTAACCAGTTTGATGCGGGTTTCCTTGAAGTCCCGCAGGCCTTTGAAATAGCAGCTGAGGTGGCGGCGCATTTCGAATACGCCGGTTACCGGCCCTTTGTACTGGAGCGAAAGCGCGAAATGCCTTTTTGCCAGAGTAACCCTGTCGCGGACGCTCATCGGCGGCAGCTCTTCACCCGTATCAAGCAGATGCCGGATTTCCGTGAAAATCCAGGGATGGCCGAACGAGGCGCGGCCCACCATTATCCCGTCAACGCCATAACGGTCAAACGCTTCCCGGGCTTTAAAAGCGCTGTCGATATCGCCATTACCTATTATAGGTATATGCATGCGCGGGTTGTTTTTCACTTCGCCAATCAGAGTCCAGTCCGCATCGCCTTTATACATCTGGCAACGCGTGCGCCCGTGTATGGTGAGGGCCGATATCCCCACGTCCTGCAGCCTCTCCGCCAGCTCCACGATGATTTTGCTGCTATCGTCCCATCCCAGGCGCGTCTTCACGGTGACGGGCTTACCCACTGCCTCTACCACGGCCTTGGTGATGGCCACCATCTTGTCCGGCTCCCTCATCATGCCGCTTCCGGCTCCGCGGCCGGCGATTTTGGAAACGGGACAGCCAAAGTTAAGGTCGATGACATCTGCCCCGTGGCCTCCGGCAAGTTCCTGGGCACGGTCTGCCATGCGGGCGGCATCAACCATGGCCTCCGGGATGCTGCCGTATATCTGGATGGCCACCGGAGACTCCTCCGGAAGGGTTTTCATCTTGGCGATGGTCTTGGCCGCATCGCGTATGAGACCGTCCGAGGAAACGAATTCGGTGGTTACCATGGCGGCGCCCGCCTCCCTGCACAGGATGCGGAAACTAACGTCTGTTACGTCCTCCATGGGGGCCAGTACAACGGGCCTGAAACCCAAATCCAAATTTCCAATTTTCACAGCGCAAAGATATGGATTTTTTATGTAAATTTGTGCCCATGATTTATAAGACCATCCTGAAACTGCGGCACAAAGCCTATGACAAAGGGCGCAAAAAGTCCTTCGAGGCGGATGTCCCCACAATATGCATAGGAAACATCACCGTTGGCGGAACCGGCAAGACTCCCCACACGGAAATGGTCCTGCGCACGCTCCTTAAGAGCGACCAGTGGGCATACGCAAACCTGGCCGTTCTTTCTCGCGGCTACAAGCGCAAATCCCGCGGTTTTCAGAAGGTCCCCATCGGCGGTTCCGCCGGCATTTATGGAGACGAACCGGTCCAGATTGCCGGCAAATTCCCCATCGCCACGGTTGCGGTGGACAAAGACCGCGTGGAAGGCTGCCGTCTCCTTGCCCATCCGGAAACGGGGGACATTCCTCCCGCACAGGTGATTATCCTTGACGACGCCTTCCAGTACCGCCGCCTCAAGGCTACCTATAATATAATACTGGTGGATTATAACCGCCCCCTCCAGAAAGATAAACTCCTGCCCTGGGGCCATCTGCGGGATCTTCCCTCACGCATTGCCTATGCCGATATGATTATCGTGAGCAAATGCCCCACCTACATGGAGGATTCCGAGCGCGCGGAATGGGCGGCCAGCCTTGGAGTAAGGGACTTCGATCCTGCAACATGCCGTGGCGTGAGCGCTAAAGACAAGGAGCAGGTGCTGCTTTTCACCTCGGTGTCCTACAAACCCATGATTCCGGTTTATCCGGACAAGGCGGACAGCCGCTTCACCTACGCCCAACGCGTGGTGCTCTTCACCGGCATTGCCAATGATACCCCGCTTCGCAGCTATCTGTCGGACAAATATAAAATCGCCAGGCGTCTGGAATTCCCGGACCATCATCAGTACACATCGGCCGATATCGGCAAGATTGTGAAGGCTCAGAAGGATTTCCCCACCGCCTGCGTTGCAACAACGGAGAAGGACGCCGGCCGTATTCTGGATTACAAAAAGATTCCCGATGAACTGAAGGAGCGCCTCTTCCAGGTACCGATCGAGGTTGCTTTCCTTTCCGAACTGGAGCAGGCCGTCTTCGAAGCCGCCCTCCTCGGCGTACTCCGCCCCTGGGCCCCGGTGTAATTTTTCCTGGAACTCATCCAGGATTCGGGCCCTTTTTCTGGATGAACTCGTGAAAAACGGCATCTCATCCAGGATTTAGCCCTTTTTCCTGGATGAACCATCGCAAATAAAGGATTATTCCCCGCTGGAGAGGACGTCGTTCTGAACGCGGACGGACTCGTCGTGGATGGCCGTCATGATGGCGCGGATGGCGTCGGCCGATATACCCAGGGCGGCGCCGCGGGAAATCATGGAGGCGAGGAGCTGCTCCCATCGGCCCGACTGAAGGATAGCCACGTTGTGCTCCTTTTTGTACTGGCCAATCTTGCGGCTCACCTCCGAGCGGTCCGCCAGAAGATGCAGAAGGTTTTCGTCGATGACGTCGATACGCGCACGCAGGGCTTCGATGCCTTCGCGGTACGCCTCGCTTTCGGAGGATTTTTCCCGGATAACAAGACTTTCCAGCAGCGTTTGAAGATCCCCGGGAACCAGCTGCTGCTTTGCATCCGACAGGGCGCAGGCGGGGTTGCAGTGGCTTTCCACCATGAGGCCGTCAAGGCCAAGGTCCATGGCCTGCTGCGATAGTTCCTGGAGGTATTTGCGGTCGCCCGCCATGTGGGACGGATCGGCAAAAAACGTCATCTGGGGATAGCGGGTGCGCATCTGAACCGCCAACCTCCAGCCCGGATCGTTGCGGTAAGGGATGGGGGCCGATGTGGAAAAGCCGCGGTGAATCACACCCAGGCGGCGCAGCCCGGCCCGGTTCAGCCGCTCCAGTGCTCCTATCCACAGGTCGATGTCCGGATTCACCGGATTCTTCACCAGCACGGGAATGTCGGTGCCTTCCAGCGCATCGGCGATTTCCTGCATGAGGAAGGGATTTGCCGATGTGCGCGCGCCGATCCACACCATGTCGATTCCGTACTTGATGCACTCCAGGACATGTTTTTCGGATGCCACTTCCGTGCACGTCCACATGCCCAGCTCCTGCTTTACGCGGCGCATCCACTTGAGCCCCGGCGTACCCACGCCCTCGAACGAGCCCGGATGCGTGCGCGGCTTCCAAATTCCGGCGCGGAATACGTGAATGCCGAATGCGGCGAGCCCGCGGGCCGTTTCCATCACCTGCTCTTCGGTTTCCGCACTGCAGGGCCCTGCGATGCACATGGGCCTCGGGAGCGTGAAACACCCCCACTCGGTTCCGGGTATTATGTCCAGTTCGTGTGCCATTATCGTATGATCTTCTTGATTCTGTTGGCCTCCTGTATCAGTTCCCGTATCCTGGCCTCGTCATAAGCGGCCACCGCATCGCGGAACTCCTTCATCTTGTCCAGATACGTGTCTATCACGCGGAGCACATTGTCCCTGTTCTGCGTGAGGATGGGAACCCACATGTCGGCATTCGACTTTGCCAGACGCACCGTGGATGAGAATCCGCCGGAAGCCAGGTCGAAGATGTGCTTCTCGTCCTTCTCCTTTTCCAGCACGGTGAGCGCCAGGGCGAAGGAAGTGATGTGTGAAATGTGGGACACATATGCCGTGTGAACGTCGTGCTGGGCCGCATCCATGTAGATGGGGCGCATATTCAGTACGGCGTACATCTCTTCGATTATTTTCAGGGCCGATGGGTCCGATTCCTCCGGGTTTGCGAAAATGCACGCCCTCCCGTCGAACAAATTGGGCATCGCCGCCCAGGGGCCGCTGTACTCCGTTCCCGCCATGGGGTGAGTGCTCACGAACCGGCCACGATTGGGGCAATACTTTGTTGCGAGGCATATCTGCTCCTTGGTGGAGCACACGTCTATCACCACCTTATCCGCTCCTATCATCCCCAGTATCTCCGGCACCATTTTCACCGCCGTCCCCACCGGCACGGCCACCACGATGATATCCGACTGTGCCACGCACATGTCCAGATTCACGATTTCATCGGCAAGGCCAAGGCGCACGGCGGCATCGGCACTGAGGGGATCCTGCTCAACGCCAAGAACCCGCGAGGCAAACCCACGGGCCTTGAGGTCCAACCCCATCGACCCGCCAATGAGGCCAAGGCCAACTATACCAACCGTTTTCATAGCACTGCAAGTATTCTTTCGAGGGCCTTTTCCAATGCCGGAACCGGTGCACAAAGCGATATGCGTATATACTGTTCCCCGTTATGGCCGAAGATATAGCCCGGGGTGATGAATACTCCCGCCTGGTGAAGCAGCTTGTCGGAGAGTTCAACAGGTGGCACCGACACCTTTCCCCACACGAAGAGCCCCGCACTGTCCGGATTATACTCCGCGCCAAGGGCTTCCATAATGCGGCCCGCCACGGCAGCCCTGCGGTAATACTCCGCGTTAAGGCTGGCGAACCAGGACTCATCGGCCTTCAATGCCTCCACGGCGGCCAGCTGCAAAGGGCGGAAGATACCGGAATCCATCTGGCTCTTCACCTTGAGGATTTCCTTGATGTACTGCGCATCGCCGGCAATCATTCCAAGCCTCCAGCCTGCCATGTTGTGGGCCTTGGACAGGGAATTCATCTCCAGGCAGCACTCGCGGGCGCCCGGAACGGCCAGGATAGACAGATGCTCTTCGTTTCTTATGAAGCTATACGGATTATCGTTGATTATCAGAATCTTATGCCTGCACCCAAAGTCCACGATTCTCTCGTACAGCTCCATAGAAGCCTTGGCTCCGGTGGGCATTCCCGGATAGTTCGTCCACATGAGTTTTACGCCGCTGAGGTCCATCGCTTCCAGCTCGTCAAAATCCGGATACCAACCGTTCTCCGCTCTGAGATTGTATTTCACGGGGATGGATTCCGTCATGAGCGTGGCCGATGTGTACGTGGGATAACCCGGATCCGGAATGAGCGCCTTGTCTCCGGCATTCAGGTATGCAAGGGAGGTAATGAGAATGCCCTCCTTGGAACCGGTGAGAGGCTGGATTTCACATGCAGGGTCCAGTTTCACACCGTACCATTTCGCATACCAGTCGGAGAACGCCTGCCTTAGCTCCGGAATGCCGGTGTAGTTCTGATAGCCGTGAACTCCATCTTTGGGGGCCGATGCGCACAAAGCATCCAGCGCAGCCTTCGGCGGAGTGCCGTCCGGCGAGCCTATTCCAAGGTTGATTATGGGCTCCAGCCCCTTGGCTTTACGCTCAACGTTAAGAGCCGCGATTTCGCGGTTCTTGGTGGAAAAGTAGTATTCTCTTACGGACTCCGTCCGTTTTGCGGGTTCAACTATCATAAGGCCGATTTGTATTCTCCCAGCACCGTGAGGTCCTCGATGAGCGGCCTCACCGCGGCGAGGGCCTGGACGTAGCGGGTGTAGCTGCCGAATTTTATATCGGCATAGAAAAAATACTGCCACTCCCTGCCGGGAATGGGAAGGGACTGGATACGGGTGAGGTTCATGTCGTAAAACGACAGGATGGTGAGTATCTGCGCCAGCGAACCGGGCTTGTGGGGAAGGGTGAAGCAGAGCGAGGCCTTGTCGATATCGGCCTCCCGGGGAGTTATCGACTCGTCGAAAATGATGAATCGGGTGAAGTTCTGCTTATAGGTTTCAATGCTTTCCCGAAGGATTTCCAGGCCGTAGGTTGCCGCAGCGGCTTTTGACGCCACGGCGCCGATGCCTCTGAGGCCCTTTTCCGCGATTTGGGCGGCGCTCTTTGCCGTGTCTTCCGACTCGGTTAGTTTTATCCACGGGCAGTTGTGCTCGAAGAAATCGCGCGTCTGGTTGATTGCCATATAGTGGGTGCGCACCTCTTTTATATCCTCCAGTTTCTGCCCCGGAAGCGCCATAAGGTTCTGGACGATGCGCATGTACACCTCGCCCTTTATCTTGCGGCTGTGCTTCCGAAGAAGTTCGAAATTGTGGATGAGACCGCCCGAGACCGTGTTTTCGATGGCCATCACCGCGGCATCGGCACGGCCGTCGTCCATCGCATTGTAGAGCTGTGCGAAAGTATCGCACTCTACAATATCAAGCGGCAGGCCCTCATAGAAGACCTGCGCTGCTTCTTCGTGGAAACACCCTTTGTAACCTTGTACTGCTACTGTTTTCAATTACACTGTGAGAATTTCCTTCTCCTTCGCCGCGATAATGGCGTCGATACTTTTGACATGCTTGTCAGTAACCTTCTGGAGCTCGTCTTCTCCCTCCTTCTCGCCGTCTTCGGAAAGACCCTCTTTCTGAGCCTTCTTCAGAAGGTCGATGCCGTCGCGCCTGGCGTTGCGAACCGTAACCTTGGTGGTTTCGCCCTGGGCCTTGGCCTTCTTGATGAGGTCTTTACGGCGCTCTTCGGTTAGAGCGGGCACCATGCAGCGGATGATTTCACCGTTGTTGGAAGGAGTGAGGCCCACGTTGGCGTCCAGGATGGCCTTCTCGATCTTGCCGATCATGCTGCGCTCCCAAGGCTGAATAGCGATGGTCTTTGCGTCAGGCGTGGTGATGGAAGCAACCTGGTTCAGCGGGGTGGCCGTACCATAATAGTCCACGGTAACGCCGTTGAAGATTGCGGGAGAGGCTTTGCCCACCCTGTAGTTCTTGAGGTCTTCCTCCAGGAAATCCACGGCATCCTGCATCTTCGCATCGGCCGCATCCACTATTTCTTTCGCTTTGGGTAACATAGTTCGTATGTGTTTTTTAAATCGTGCAAATATAGGAAAAAAATCAATTCAACGCATCGGCACTCTTGATGAACTTGGCGAGTTCCTCGTCGGAGAGGCTGTAGTTCTGCATCTCGCCGGAGAAGTAGCTGTCGTAGGCGCCCATGTCCACGAAACCGTGGCCGGAGAGGTTGAACAGGATGGTCTTGGCCTCGCCTGTTTCCTTGCACTTGAGGGCTTCGTTAATGGTGGCGGCGATGGCGTGGCAGGATTCCGGTGCGGGGATGATGCCTTCGGTGCGGGCAAAGAGCACACCGGCGCGGAAGCTGTCCAGCTGGTCGATATCCACGGCCTCCATGAAGCCGTCCTTCATCAGCTGCGACAGGATCACGCCTGCGCCGTGATAGCGGAGACCTCCGGCGTGGATGGAAGCGGGCTTGAAACTGTGGCCAAGGGTGAACATCGGCAGAAGGGGTGTCATGCCGGCTTCGTCGCCAAAGTCGTACTCGAATTTACCCTTGGTGAGTTTGGGGCATGATTTGGGCTCCGCGGCGATGAAACGGGTTTTCTTTTCGCCGGAGATGTTGTGGCGCATAAAGGGGAACGCTATACCGGAGAAGTTGGAGCCGCCGCCGAAGCAAGCCACCACGATGTCAGGGTATTCTCCCGCAAGTTCCATCTGCTTTTCAGCCTCCAGGCCGATGACAGTCTGGTGCATGCAAACATGGTTCAGCACCGAGCCCAGGGCGTACTTGCAGTTGGGGGTAGAAACGGCCAGTTCGATGGCCTCCGAGATAGCGCAGCCAAGGGAGCCTCGGTCATTGGGGTTGATGGTGAGGATGTCCTTGCCGGCACGGGTGCTCATCGACGGAGAGGGAGTGATGGCCGCTCCGAAGGTTTGCATAATGCTGCGGCGATAGGGCTTCTGCTCATAACTCACCTTTACCATATATACCGCGCAGTCGATGCCGAACTTCTTGGTGGCATAACTCAGGGCGCCGCCCCACTGGCCGGCACCGGTTTCCGTTGTGAGGTTTGTTATACCCTGCTCCTTGGCATAATATGCCTGGGCAATGGCGGAATTCAGCTTATGGCTGCCGGCGGGGCTCACGCTCTCGTTCTTGAAATAGATGTGGGCCGGGGTGCCAAGGGCGGCTTCCAGTTCGTATGCGCGCACCAGAGGTGTGCAGCGGTATGCCGCATACTGCTCACGTACGGCTTCGGGAATGGGAATCCAGGTGTCCGTCTGGTTCAGTTCCTGGTCGGCGCAGGCCTTGCAGAAGATGGGATACAAATCCTCGGGCTTGAGGGGCTGGCGGGTTGCGGGATGAAGGAACGGCAGCGGCTTATTGGGCATCACAGCCTGGATGTTGAAATAGTGCGTGGGAATCTCCGATTCCGGAAGCATGTACTTTTTCTGTTTCATATTTTTATTGTGTTTG
>JAEEUZ010000069.1 GCA_016290725.1 Bacteroidales bacterium
GATAGCTGGCCAGAACGTGCACGGTACTCTTGGAGAAGTTGTTGTTGATACCGCCCTGGCCGGGATAGAAGTAGGAGCTGTTGTAGTAGCTCAGGTTGGAGCCGATGCGGAGCCAGTCCGTTACGTCGAAGCCCAGTTTCACGCGGAGGTTCACCCTGTTGAAATGGTCCGGATCCTGCTTGAACATACCCTGTTCGTACAGATAGCCGCCGGAAACCAGGTAATTCACCGCGCCGGTTGCACCGCTCATGGTAATCATGTGGTTGGTGGTGGGCTTGATATCGTTGTAAAGGACGTGATACCAGTCCGTATTGGCATAGTAGTTATACACGTCACGGCCATTCTCCTGCGTGATCACAACCCAGGGGCGGGCTGGATTCTCCACCACGTCGCCGCGGCGGGCATAGAGCGCCTTCATGTCGTCATCCGAATAGTTGGCGTACTTGGTGCCGGGGCTGTAGCGCTCCCAGAACAGGTTGGTGAGGTATACATGGTCGTAGCCGCGGGTTTCATAGTCCGTGCTTGTGGTGGGGGCGGTTACGCCGAAGCGGCCGCTGTAGGTTACCTTGGCACGGCCTTCCTTTTCCTTGGAGCCGTTCTTGGTGGTTACCAGGATAACACCGGCAGAGCCCTTTGCACCGTAGATGGCCGCTGCCGCAGCATCCTTGATGACCGAGATGTTGTCCACATCGGCAGGGTTGATATACTGGATGTCACCTTCCACACCATCGATCAGAACCAGAGGGGAACCGCCGTTGATGGAGTTCCAACCTCGGATGTTCAGCGAAGCGGCCTGGCCGGGACGGCCGGAACCGGAGGTGACGTTAAGGCCCGGGACCGAGCCCTGCAGCATGTGACCCACGTCAAGGGCCGAACGGTCCTTGAGTTCATCGGCCTTGATAACCGAAACGGCGCCGGTGAGGTTGGTCTTCTTCTGAGTACCGTAACCCACCACCACCACTTCGTCCAGCACGCTGGATTCCGTGTTCATGATGATGTCCAGGCGGGCCTGGCCTGTGATTTCCACTGTTTGAGTGACAAATCCGAGGCAGGAGAAATCCACCGTGGCACCCTTGGTCACGCGGACTGAATAGTTGCCGTCGAAGTCCGTGATGGCGGTGGCGCCTCCGCGGACCATTACTGCCACGCCGGGCAGCGGCAGACCTTCATCGTCCTTCACTACGCCCGAGAGGGTGTAGGTGTCCTGTGCCCAGGCGGCAATGGATGCTCCCAGAAGCACAAGAGACAGGAGAATTCTGTGAATTTTGGTCATAGGTTAATAAATTATGATGTGTTTATTTGTTGGCGTATCGTCCTGCGAACAGCACCGCGCCGGTGCTCTTTTCGCTGATAACATAGATGAAAGGATGATCTGCATGGAAGTACACGATGGGATCAGGCATGCCGACGGAGGTGTTCCTTGCCATGCCGCCGATGGAAACGGCCGCTGCTTCCGTGCCTTCCTCATCGACAATTATCTTCGTGAACTGCTGGATGAAATCCAGATAGTTGGCGTCTTCCGACATCTTCAGGAATTCGGCTCCGGGGGCGAAGGATTTGGGCATGCCCATTTCGGAGAGGATGTCGTTGAGCTTGATTTTGTATTCCGTTTCGAAGCGAGGAATCCAGAGATTCACCTTGCAGCCGTAGAACTTCTTGAGGAATTCCTGCCATGAGACGGTCTTGAGATAGTCGCACACATCGGCCACCTTATAGCCGCTGTTGGGGAGCATCACCGTCATGGTATAGGCCCCGTTGCCATAATCCATCTGCACGGCGTTGAACTGAGTGCCGGCGAAATGGCGGAAATCCGCCTCCTGGATCATCATGGTTACATCCGCCTTTTTCCCGCTTTCGTCGGTGAACTGCTTTTTGGCGGAATTATCCTTCTGGAACGGGCTGCGCCATTTGCTCTTGAAGTAGAGGGCATTGATGAGATAGGCCATGATGTCCGGGCTCACTTCGTCCAGGACTTTGGGAATCATGCCTTGAGTGTGGGAGGAGCACCAGGAGTTGATGTACTGGGCGGTTCCCTTCGTGTCGTAGAAGTTTTTGTTAGTAGCTTCCGCCAGGTAGTACTTGGCAACTGTTTCCTTGTAGCTTTTGTTGAGGGTGCACTCCTGGTTAAGGATGATTGCATTGGCGATGGACAGTTTTGTGGCTTTGTCTACCTCCGGGAGCTGGGTGAGCATGGCGAGGCAAAACTCGTTCACCTGCTGCGCGCCGTCGCTGCCATAACCCAGTACGGTGGAAATCTCTTCCGCCGTCTGGCCTTCCGCCCCTTCCAGTATCATTCCCAGTAGGAACTGCATGCTAAGGGGGGAGATCATATAGTCTTTGGTTTCCGCCGTGTTCACTTTGTCCAGGAAATTGAAGGCGAAAGTGTTGCCGGTGGTTACGAATTCGGTTTGGGCTTTGGTGAGGGTAATATCCTTGCGCGGATTGTCGTTCTCGCCGCCGATAGTGGCCGTTTTGTCGCAGGCCGATGATGTTGCGGCGATGAGTGAGAGGATTAGTAGTGCTCGGTTCATATTATGGGTATAATATTACAAGTAGCAAAACTATGAAAAAAGTGCTATATTTACAAGCAAATTTTCAGGTTTTATGTTTCGGAGGCTTTCGATTGCTTTTCTTGCGGTTTTGATTTCGGCCACTGGGGTATGCCAGGAGGCTGATTCATCTGCAGTTAGCTTTCCTCTTCCGTCGGAAGATGCCAGCCGTTTCATCCGAGCATCGTTTCAGGATTTCTCCAAGATGCTGTCTATCACTCCTGTGCAGGTTCCCCTTATGGGGAATAGCGTGGAAATTATCCGCGGAATGCGGCATTTCGAGCTTCTGAGCGCGGATCTTTCGGGAGCGCAGGAGAGCATAGACATGGAGTCTTACGAATTTCCCCGGGAAGAAATCTCTACCGCAGTGCGTAACATCCTGATGGACAAGGCTTCGGCGGGGGTGGACGTGAAGCTCCTGGTGGAGAATATCACCAACTCTTCCGTGCCTATGAGCGATTATCGGCAGATGGGTCGCTCCGGCGTAGAGTTTCGATTGTTTACGCCTTTCGTGCGGCCGCTCCGCTTCGTTTTCCGGCTGAATCACCGCAATCACCAGAAGATCGCTGTTATCGACCATCGTGTGGGATATATCGGGGGAATGAATCTGTCCGATGTGTACTTCAACTCCTGGCGGGACACTCATCTCCGTATTGAGGGGCCTGCCGCTGCGGTGGGATGCGAAGGCGTTTTCATGAATATGTGGGAAAAGGCCGGCGTGGAGCCGTATGTGCCTTTTGCCCAGACGGTTACATATCCGGCGGCGGATTCTCTGGGAAAGATTGTGCAGATAGTGAGTGACGGCCCCTTCGACGGGCATCGGCTAATGGAGAACTCGTATGTGTGGCTTCTGGATAACGCCAGCGATTACTTCTATGCATGCACGCCGTATTTCGCGCCTCCGGGGCCGGTTCTGGATGCCCTCAAGCGTGCCGCTTCGCGCGGGGTGGATGTGCGTCTCGTGCTTCCGGGGGAGTCGGATGTGCCCATTATGGATTCCGTGAACCAGTCGTATTACCGCTCCTGCCTGCGGAGCGGAATCAAGATTTACACTTCACATGGGGCTTTCAACCACAGCAAAACCTTTGTCACGGACGATTATCTGAGCAGCATCGGCTCGGTGAACATGGACTACCGCAGCTTCCGCATCAATTACGAGGACAATGCCTTTGTCTATGACGAGCCCGTGGCAGGGTACATGAAAGGCGACTTCGAGGAGCATCTTCGCAGCAGCTGCCGTCCCGTGACCATGCAGGATGTTTATAACCGGTCATTTTTACAAAGAGTCATCATCGGCCTGTGCCGGTTGCTATCACCGCAATTATAAAAAAAAGACGATCGGCAAGATCGTCTTTTTTTGTGGAGCATAGGGGATTCGAACCCCTGACCTATAGATTGCGAACCTATCGCTCTACCAACTGAGCTAATACCCCGTGAATCGGACCGCAAAGATAGGGAAAAATTCCCAAGGTGCAAACTATTCCGTAACCTTTTCCAGGAATTTGCGCGGAATGTAGGATGTGGCTACGGCAATGACGCCTTCGATTAATACCAGAAGGCGGCGGTCCTTGCCGATTCGCTTCACGTAGCCTTCCGCGCCTTTCATGGGGCCGTCGACGACGCGCACTTTGTCGCCTTTGTCGATGGGAATGTCGGCCTCCAATATCTCCCAGCCGTTGCTCCAGGCCGTTATGGCAAGGCGGAACGATTCCATCTGGGAGTCCGGAATAACAGAATAGCCATCCCCGCTGGCATTCTTATAGATGAAGCCGTGGGCTTTCCGGAGTTCGCGGTCGTAGAGGCGGTCGGCCACCAGGGCGAGCTGGTCGGAATCGGCATGGATGAACATCAGCGAAGCGACGAGGGGATTGCGGCGGTAGATCATCGGCCCTTCCTGGATGAATTTCCTTTTGCCGATGCGGTCTTTATCCCCGGCAAGCTTCCGTGCCGCCAGCGAATGGGCCCGGCCTTTCTGCTCCTCTCGGCTCTCTGGAATGTACGACTCGATATTGTATGCCTCCAGCAGGTCTTCCAACTCGAAAACCTTGTTGTAGAACACCTTTACGGCATACCAGTGGAGCTCTTTTTCCATACTCATTGTCATTTCGACCAAAGCCATTGGCAGCGTGGAGAAATCTCCTCGCAACACGAAGGTACTGCTTTTTTTGCGCGTAAGCAAATGGGCGGGGCGACAATTTGTCAGTTTTAGTGCCAATTTGGCAAGGCTAAGTGTCTTTTTGTCAGATAGTTAGCCCTTTTATGCCGCTGGCCCCGGCTTTGATATACACATCGGCGGAAACGATAAAAACCAAACAAAAAATGTATAACTTTAATATAGGAGATTTAACCATGTTACCCGTCAGAAGAAACAACCAGAACTGGATGCCCGACATTTTCAACGATTTCTTCGACAACACCTGGATGGAACGCCCGAAGGCAACCGCGCCGGCAATCAACGTAATCGAACACCCGGACAAGTACGAGCTTGAGCTCGCCGCCCCCGGAATGACCAAGGCCTATTTCAACGTCCAGTTGGACGAAGACGGCGACCTTGTGATCAACATGGAGAAAAAGGCCGAAAACAAGGCCGAGAACAAGGAAGAAGGCCGCAAGGGAGGCCATTACCTCCGCCGCGAGTTCTCCTACACCAAGTTCCAGCAGACCATGCTCCTGCCCGACGACGCAAACCGCGACGGAATCGGCGCCAAGGTGGAGAACGGTGTTCTCACCGTGAGCATCCCCAAGGTGAAGAAAGTGGAACCTGAGAAGACTCACAAACAGATTGAGGTTCAGTAACTCTTTTCAGCCCGGCCTTCGAGACCGGGCAATTTTTTTTTCAAAGGTATTGCAGATTCAAAAAATGTTTGTACCTTTGCAATCCCAACTGAAAATGGTGCGGTAGTTCAGTCGGTTTAGAATACCGGCCTGTCACGCCGGGGGTCGCGAGTTCGAGCCTCGTCCGCACCGCAGAAAGTCGCTGATTTTTCAGCGACTTTCTTTGTTTAATGGTATGACTTAAAAGCAGACTAATTCAGCCGTACCATTGTAGTAACCACCATGCCGGCGTTGTTCTCGCTGCCGACGGTGGTTTTGATTATGCCGCGGTCGGCTCCCACTACGGAGGTGTAGAAGTTCAGCTGGGTGCCGTTTGTGAGTGAGGCTTTGAACTGCAGGGTAAGAGAGGCGGCCTCGAAGCGCTCCATGCGCAGTGTGCCGGGAACGATCTTGCTCTGATATTCGGCAGCGCTGCTCCAGTCGAGTGCCACATACTCGGCCGCATCCTTGGACAGGTCGCACTCCCAGAAGCCGGAGGTGCCGTCCACGGTATAGCCAACGCCGTTCACATAATCTCCTTGATTGCTAGGATAATGCTCCGGCAACTTATGGGAGCTCACGGTGCCGGCCTTGGGGTCAAATACGTTTATCTGGCTACCGCCTTCCCCGTTGCCGCCCCACCAGGTGAGCTTATCGGCACTGGAAATCAAAGATCTGGGATCATTGTCAATCCAGCCTTCCCAGGTGCAGATCTGGCTTCCGCGGCTAATGGAGCTTCCGCTTACATTCAGATTATAGAATGTCACGACGCTTTTTTCTCCGTTGGGATATCTTTCTTTCCCGTCATCGTAATATTGGGTTTCCGTTGTGTTTACGGCAAGGTAGAGTTTCTTTGCTATGGAAATCAAAGCCAAATTCTTATCCCCGAAATCTGACTCTTGCTGCAGAAGGATGGGCTCAAAGGACGGCGGGGCGATGATTCCAAAAGGCCATACACCTTCATACTGGAACTGTACCCCCAGACATTCCTCGGCCGGCCATATTCCGCCGCAGCCGATATTGTCGCCAAGAAGGTTCACGGCGTCCAGTGTACTGCCCTTGTCTTCAAGCCTGAAGAGACTTGGCCTGGAGGGAGTCGCACCAGCGTCATAAAGCCATCCCCAGGTCTTTACATACAGATCCTTTCCGAACTGATGGAACCAGCCGTTGAGGAACGTGGGCTGCTTGAAACCGTCGTCCATTCCGTCCGGGGCGCCGGCCTCTAACGTCCATTCGAACATTGCTCCGTCGCTCTTGCGGATGAGGTAATGTGCGCCGTGCCGATCGTGATAAGTGGCGCTGAACTCATTAATCAGCTTGCTTAGTGCGTGCCTGGCGGGGCCTTCCGGTATGGTACCGTTGGACCATCCCTCCTTCACGTCCAGTGAGCAGTTTGCCAGCCACAGCCAGCCGTCCCCAACCGGGAAAATGAAATTCGGGGAAATAATGAGGTTGGCCTGGATAGTCTCCGCCACTTCTCCGTCCACGCCCTCCACATCTACGTTATAGCTAACCTGAACCATGGTGCCGTCTTCAGAAACGGTATAGAGAGCTTTGGGGCCCACTGTTACGTCGCCCTCCGCCTTTGTGGCGGCGCTTCCCTGAGCTAACGCCAGCATATTCGCGCCGGCAATATCGGCCCTACGGAACTTTGCTTTCACCTTTGAAGAAGGACCGTCCTTGTTGCAGGCCGATGCCACCATCATCAGGGCCATCGCGGCCAGAAGAATACTCTTGGTTTTCATAATAGTGCGTATTTTTTTGCAAAACTAATTAAGGCTGATAATCTTTTTGTGGCGGAATCCTCCACAAGTGCCGCATAAACAATGCTTTTTACGCCAAGAATTGATAACTTTGCCATACGATGCGCCGAATTGCGGTAATATTATTTCTCCTTATGTCGATGGCCGGGCTCATGCCCGGCATGGCCGCCCGCTTTGTGAACTACAGCGCGGCCGACGGTCTTCCGTCCAACACCGTCTACGCCATCACTCAAACAGGCGACGGCAATCTCTGGATCGGCACCCGCGGCGGCCTGAGCTGTTTCGACGGCCTTCATTTTCAAACCGTGATCCAGGGCAGACGCATCACATCCCTGGCGGCGGACCACGAAGACCGCCTGTGGATAGGAACCACGGACGGGCTCCAAGTTCTGGAGGAAAACACCCTCCATTCCAGCCTCCCGGGAGAGCACGTCCGCGCCCTTCTCACCGACTCCGACGGCCATGTGTGGGCCGCCACCATCGACAGTCTGCTCGTCAAATATTCCTGGAAGGACGGGATAAACGAACTTGCACGCACGAAGTACGACATCCGCCATTTCGAGGGCGATTATCCCTATCAGCAGCTCTATGAGTCCCCGGACGGGCGTATATGGACTGCAGGTCGCCTGGTGCACAGCCAATGGATAGAGGACAAGGACAACCCGGTGCTGCAAAGCTTCGAGGGAATAGGCTCCATCGGCAGTTATGCCTATGCCGGAGGCATCCTTTACGCCTTCGACGACTACCGGAATTACCTATGCGCCGCCTCTCCCGGAAAGATGCAGGTTATCGGCCGTCTTCCCCTTGCCCACTCCCGACTTCTGGGCGACAGCAAGGGACGCCTCTGGGCTGCAGGCTCTTATGGGATAGCACTTGTGAACACCGTCAGACCTGAAGACACCGTCATCTATAAGCATCAGGCCGATGAACCCTCCTCACCCTCCTCCGCCGAACTGTACTGCATCTTTGAAGACCGTCAGGGCAACGTTTGGGCTGGCGGTGACAACGGCCTGTCCGTCCTGTGTCCCGCGCTTCAGCAGGTCCAGGCCCTTGACGTACCCAGCAAACAGGTAACCGCCCTGATGGAAGCCTCGGACGGTCGTCTGTGGATCGGCACTGCCGATGCCGGAGCGTTCGTGGACGGCCTCCAGGTGGACTACCGCCCTGCGGGAAGGCCGAACGAGGGCCACGTCTCCTGCCTTTACGAGGACAGCAACGGCGTCGTATACATCGGCCTCTACGCCGGTTGCGGCTTCAACATCTGGGAGAACGGCCGCGTACGAAGGGGTGTCGTAAAGGGGCCCGTACCCGTGGAGCAATATCCCGTGGCCGGTGGCGACCGCAGCGAATCCAACTGGATAACCGACTTCCTGGAAGGGCGCGACGGCCGCTTCTGGGTAGTTACCTGGGAAGGCGTGGGCCTCAACGAATGGGACAGGTCCACGGGCGCAACCCTCCCTGCCGAATGGCTGAGCCCTTTCCTTTATCCCACCCCGCAGGTGGACTCCAACATCTACCTGAGCTCCCGCCTTGGCAGCCGCCTTATCGAGGACACGGACGGCAACCTGGTCTTCGGCACCACCGAGGCCGGCCTCAACATAATCGACAAGGACACCCGCCTGGTAACCAAATACTTGCCCAACCCGCAGGACAGCCTCTCCATCCCGGACAATTACGTCACCGACCTGTGCCTCGCGCCCGACGGCACGCTATGGGCCGCCACCCGTTCAGGCCTGTGGAGCCCTTCCGGCAAGAGGTATCTCTCCGGCAAAATGGTTCAGTCGGTACTGGCCGATGCGAAAGGCCGCCTCTGGGCCGGAACTGAGGACGGTCTGTACTTTGTGGATACCGACGGCAGCATAGGCGTCGCGCGGAAAGCCCTGGGCTTCCCATCCGACATCTATCTGGAGCGCTCCGCCTGCACCCTTTCCGACGGCCGCCTTGCCTTCGGAGGCCCTGAAGGCGCCGCCGTTTTCCACCCGGACAGCCTTCTGTCCATCAGGACTCCGGGTAACCTGCCCCTGTCGCCCCTGGTCCGGCACCGGTATCGCCTGAACAAGGGCGAATGGGTGTACGGACGCTTCTCCGGCCTGCCGGACAACATCATGCCGGGCCGGTATACCCTTGAGCAGCAGAGCACCGATGTATTCGGCCGATGGGAGAAAGGAGAATCCGGCCTGCAGCAGATCCGTGTCCCGCTGCCCCTGCTGCTCCGCTGGCCTTTCCTTATATTATATGTGCTTCTACTGCTGGCCCTTATATGGATGATCATCCGCTTAAGGGAACGGAAAATCCTGATTCAGGAACTGGACACCCGCAACCGATTCTTCTCCATAATCTCGCACGACCTCAGGAACCCCATCACCGGAAACCGTATGCTTATCCGGCAGCTTCTGGACAAAGCCGACAACCTCTCCCCCCAGCAGATCAAAGAGGGGCTGCAGGCCCTTTCCGCATCGGCCGACAGGACATCGGCCCTGCTGGAAAACCTTCTCCTGTGGTCGCTCAACCAGAAAGGAATGCTGGAGCCCGTTATGCGCGAAGAGAATCTGGCGGGGCTTGCAGCGGAGGCTGTCGGCAGCGTACAGGGCAACGAAGTGATTGAAATCGACGTACCCGACAACATGGTGATCCGCACCGACAGGAACATGCTCCTCACCTGCATGAGGAATATCCTTGACAACGCCGTAAAATATACTCCCAAGGGAGGAAAAGTGGTTCTGAAGGCATTAGGACGCTCGATATCGATTAAAGACGAAGGCCCCGGAATGAAGGAAGGCGACACCAAGTGGAGCCACGGGCTGGGCCTAGTCATCACCCGTGAACTGCTGGAAAAGATGGGCGCCAAGATGGACGCACGTAACCGCCCCGAAGGAGGGCTCGAAATAACCATATACCTATGATAAACGTACTGCTGATAGAAGACTCCGCCGTATTTGTGATGGGGCTCAAACTTGCCTTGGGAGATGAGCCTGCCGTGGGCTCCGTAGAATCTGTTTCAACCCCGGGAGCCGCAGTGGCATATCTCAATGCCCATCCGGAAACCGACGTGGCCGTGGTGGACATTTCCCTGGAGGCTGAAACCGACGGCCTCACGCTGCTGGGCATCATCCGAGAGGCATTCCCTGCCGTCCGCCCGCTTGTGCTGTCCCATTACAAGAAGCCAGCGTACATCCTGAAAGCCATCAGCGCCGGAGCCTGCGCGTATCTGGCCAAGGACTCCGAGCCATCGTCCATCGTATCGGCCATTGCCGATGTGGCCGGCGGCAAATGCCTGTTCTTCGGCGACACCATCGACGCAGGCGAAATCACCCGCCTCTTCGGCGGCAAGGACAACCTTCTCTCACGCAAGCCCCAGGGCCTTACCCCGCGCGAGCTGGAAGTGCTGCAACTGGCCACATCCGGCTACAGCAATGCCCAGATTGCATCGGCCCTGGAAATCTCCCTCAATACGGTGGACAGTTACAAGGAACGCATCAAAGTGAAGTTCGGGCTGGACAGCATAGTGGAATGTGTGGCCCACGCCGTCGCCGAAGGGCTTGTGAGCACAAAATAATCACAAAGGCGCTTCTTTTCCTTTGATTGTAACAGGATTATGATTATATTTGTATCCCGGTTAGCTCTTAATCGGGATTTTTTATGTCCACATTATCACAGGATGCGAGCCTTCTGAAAGTCGGCTTGCAGGATGATATAAGTATATATAAACTGGGCGCGAAGGAACTCGTAAACAGGTACTTCGTCATCAGCGCACCGGGAACGCGACGCCTTATGGCATCCCCCGAAGTGGTAGGATATGACTCCTATCTGTCGATGCTTTCGCCCACGGTGGCCGCTCTCCGCTATCTTTATCCCCAGGGCTCAGACGGACTCATCGACATACTCACCATCCTCCGCGGCGGGCTGAACTATCCCGCGGAAGAGGCCTGTTACCAGTGCGGGCTCCGCGTCCAGGACATCCATTTTGTTTCCTG
>JAEEUZ010000231.1 GCA_016290725.1 Bacteroidales bacterium
AACACTCATCCTTGCAGCGGTTACCAGCTTCCATATGGAAAATCGGGATATGCAGACGCTTCGCACCAATCACGCTCAAACAGCTATTCGTATCCCCCAGCACCAGCACCGCATCGGGCTGCAGCGACACCATCAGCTGGTAGCTCTTGGCGATGATGTTGCCCATGGTCTCGCCCAAATCGGCCCCCACGGCCTCCATGTATACGTCAGGATCGGCCAGCTTCAAGTCCTTGAAGAACACCCCGTTAAGGTTATAGTCGTAGTTCTGCCCGGTGTGTGCCAGCAGGCAGTCGAAGTACTCGCGGCATTTGTTGATGACCGCTGCCAGACGGATAATCTCCGGACGCGTACCGACGATAATAAGAAGCTTCAGCTTTCCGTTATTCTTGAATTGTGCCATAGTTCTTTTACTTTACCGGTTCAAAATAAGTATCGGGTTTTTCTGCATTGAAATTCTCGTTGGCATACATCACGGTTACAAGGTCCTCCGTTTCCGAAAGGTTGATGATGTTGTGCGTATAGCCAGGGAGCATGTGGACGGCCTCAATCTTATCTCCGGAGACCTCCCATTCCAGGATTGCACCGGAGGGGTCATTCAGGTTCCGCTGCTGGATGAGGCCGTGGCCTTTCACCACAATAAACTGCTCGAACTTGGTGTTATGCCAGTGCTGCCCCTTGATGACGCCGGGCTTGGTAATATTAATGGAAACCTGCCCGCTGCCATGGGTATGGAGCAGCTCCGTAAAAGAGCCGCGCTCGTCCACGTTCATCTTCAGCGGAAACGCCACCTTGGACGCCGGCAGATAGGACAGGTAGGTCGAATATAGTTTCTTCGCGAAAGATCCGGCAGGAATCTCGGGAATCATCAGTGTCTTAGGCTGCGCGGCAAACTCGTTCAGCAGGTCCACGATTTCCCCGAGGGTGGCTTTGTGCGTGACGGGGACGTAGCAGTATCGGCCGTCCTTCACCGGGAAAACGCCCAGGCCGTCGAACTCGCAACGATGCTCCTTGCCCTGCAGCGCGGCGATCATCTCCTCCACCAGGTCGTCGATGTACAGCAACTCCAGCTCCACCGACGGATCGTTCACCGTGTACGGCAGGTCGTTCGCCACCGCATTGCAGAAGGTGGCTACGGCCGAGTTATAATTAGGCCGACACCACTTGCCGAAGAGGTTCGGGAAGCGGTAAACCAGCACCTTCGCGCCGGTCTCGAAGCCGTAATCCAGGAACAGGTCCTCCCCCGCTTTCTTGCTTCGGCCATACTCGCTGTCGCCGAATCGGCCTGTCAAAGAAGCCTGCTGCGACGACGACAGCATCACCGGGCAGGTATTCCCGTGCCTGCGCAGCGTATCCAGGAGCGTCGAGGCAAAGCCGAAGTTGCCGGCCATAAACTCGGCCTGGTCCTTGGGCCGATTCACCCCCGCCAGATTGAACACGAAGTCCGCCTGAGCGCACCAGGCATCCAGATCCTCCGGCGTGGAGTCCAGGTCGTACTCAAAAATGTCCGTAATATCAAGCCCGGGGAAGCGCCTGTCTTTCCCGTCCCGGATATTCTTCAGCGCCCAGCAAAGGTTTTTCCCAACAAAGCCCTTGGCGCCGGTGACCAGTATTTTCATTACTTCACGATGTTAGGAATGCCGTTGAGCTCGTTCTGGATGTACTCCAGTGAGGCAATCTTCGCCTTCGTCTCTTCAAGATTCAGCCGATAGGTATTGTCGGAGTTAAACTCCTCGATGGTGGCCCGCTTGGTATCGCCGTCCTTGAAGTATTTGTCATAGTTGAGGTCGCGGTTGTCGGCCGGGACGGCGTAGAAGTTGCCCATATCGATGGCCTTGGCGGCTTCTTCCTTCGTGAGGAGGGTTTCGTACATCTTCTCGCCGTGGCGGATGCCGATGACCTTGATGTCTTCTTTCTTTCCGCCGAAGAGCTCGCAAACAGCCTCGGCCTGAGTCTGAATGGTGCAGGCAGGAGCCTTCTGTACCAGGATGTCGCCGTTCTTGCCGTTCTCAAAAGCGAAGAGAACCAGGTCCACCGCCTCTTCCAACGACATAATGAAACGAGTCATCTTGGGCTCGGTGAGGGTGATGGGGTTACCTTTGCGAATCTGGTCAATCCAAAGCGGAATAACGCTGCCGCGAGAGCACATCAGGTTGCCGTAGCGGGT
>JAEEUZ010000070.1 GCA_016290725.1 Bacteroidales bacterium
GAGAACATCATGATGGTGGAAGGCGAAATGAACGAGGTTTCCGAGCACGACATGCTGGAGGCCATCAAGTTCGCCCACGAAGAGATAAAGAAGCACTGCCGAGTGCAGAAAGAGCTCATGCACGAGCTCGGTACCGACAGTCCCAAGCGTGAGTATCCTCACGACGAGGAGGACGAGGCCCTCAAGGCCGCAGTCCGCGAGTTCTGCTATGACAAGTGCTATGCACTGGCAGGTAGCGCAAAGCCCAAGCACGAGCGTGAAGACGGCTTTGAGGCTATCCAGGCCGAGTTCCTTGCCACCCTCCCGGAAGAGGAGCAGGAAGAGAAGGCTGCAATGGTTGCCCGTTACTATCACGACGTGGAGAAGGAAGCAATGCGCAACCTTGTCCTGGACGAAGGCAAGCGCCTTGACGGCCGCCGCACCGACGAAGTGCGCCCCATCTGGTGCGAGACCGACTATCTGCCCTGCGCACACGGCAGCGCCATTTTCACCCGCGGTGAAACCCAGTCGCTGGCAACCGTTACTCTGGGCACCAAGCTCGATATGAAGGAAATGGACGAGGTTCTCATCCAGGAGGATCAGCAGTTTGTCCTGCATTACAACTTCCCTCCGTTCGCAACGGGCGAGGCCAAGCCTCAGCGCAGCACCGGACGCCGCGAAATCGGCCACGGAAACCTTGCAATGCGCGCCCTCAAGCCTGTGGTTCCCACAGCTCCCGAGCTCCCTTACGCAGTGCGCGTAGTTTCCGATATCCTCGAGTCCAACGGCTCGTCGTCCATGGCTTCAGTGTGCGGCGGCTGCCTCGCACTCATGGACGCGGGTGTAAAGATCAAGAAACCCGTTGCAGGTGTTGCCATGGGCCTTATCACCGACGCAGAGCGCCCGAACGACCGCTATGCAATCCTCACCGATATCCTCGGCGATGAAGACCACCTCGGCGACATGGACTTCAAGGTAACCGGCACCAAGGACGGTATCACCGCAACCCAGATGGATATCAAGGTGGACGGCCTCAGCTACGAGGTGCTTGAAAAAGCTCTCGAGCAGGCACGCCAGGGCCGTATCCACATCATGGGCGAGATGCTCAAGACCATCTCCGAGCCCCGTGAAGACTACAAGCCCTTCGTTCCCCGTATGGTCCAGCTGGAGGTTGCTTCCGAGTTCATCGGCGCAATCATCGGCAAGGGTGGAGAAACCATCCAGGGCATGCAGAAGGAATTCGGCACCACCATCACCATCGAAGAGGTGGACAACGGCGACGGCACCACCAAGGGTGTTGTGGACATCTTCGGCACCGACAAGGCTGCCATGGACGCCACTCTGGAGCGCATCAAGGGTATCTGCGCAGTTCCCGAAGTGGGCCAGGTGTACCACGGTAAGGTGGTATCCATCCTGGAATTCGGCGCCTTCATCGAAATCCTCCCCGGCAAGGAAGGCCTGCTTCACGTGAGTGAGATCGCATGGACCAAGACCGAAAAGGTGGAAGACGTGCTGAAGGTTGGACAGGAAGTGGACGTGAAGCTCCTCGAGATCGACGCCAAGACCGGCAAGATGCGCCTTTCCATGCGCGCCCTCACCGAGAAGCCGGAAGGCTACGTGGAGCCGAAGCCCCGCGACCGCGGCCCTCGCCGTGACGGCGACCGCAAGGACGGCCAGCGTCGCGATGGCAACCGCGACCGTGGTCCCCGCCGCGAAGGTGACCGCCGTGAAGGCCGCCCGGAGCGTCGTGAAGGCGGCGACCGCCGTCCCCGCCACGACGACCATCGCCACGAAGAGCCCAAACACGAAGAACCCGACGTGTTCTAGTTAATCAGGCGCCCCGATTCGGGCGCCTTTTTTTTGCAGTGCCGTGCGCTGGGGTGCCAAACAATGGACCTCTACGCTCGGTTTTCCGGTGTTTTCGTGTGTAGGGGTGTCAAGTCGTGGACCTCTACGCACACTATGTTAGTGTGAGGCCGTCAGTTGTCAAAAATTATTCGTATATTCGTAGCTGATTATGCGTACGAACGAGAAAACATACGTTATAGGCGGGCACGCCGTGAGAGTAATCCTTGAGGAGCCGTGGGCTTTTGCGGAATTGTCGGCCCGGCAGAAGGAAATGGTGCGTCGGCTTAAGGCGGGCGAGGATATCGGCATAGAATCCGTTCCGGCAGACAGGCCCGAACAGGCGCAGGTGAACGACGCCCTCATGGGCAAGGAGTTCATGACAAGGGAGAAGTGGGATACTTTGTCGGCCGATGAGCGCTTCGAATTCCGCCATTCCCTGGACATGCAGCAGTATGCCCCCTTCGAGGCCGATGAAGCCTCCGGCAAGCCTCTTTTCACTCTCACCGTGCACGAAGGCGTGCCCGGAAAGATAGAGGAGTCCCGCAAGGACTGGAAAGAGGTTACTGCCGTGGACGAGGTACCTCCGTTCTATTATGGCTATGTGCTCGGAGACAAAACTATTTACGAGTATTTCCCTTCGATGGATATCTCCGCCGGGGTATTTGTCCTGAATGCCGATTATACCGAAGGCCACTACTTTGCGTATCCGCGCATGCCGCTCCGCGTTACATCCCTTCAGGTGAACACCTCGCTGATGATTCAGTACACTTTCGCCACCGCCCCTCTGGATACTTTGCTCCTTCACGCATCCGTAACCAGGTATAATGGCAAAGGAAACCTGTTCTTCGGGGTGAGCGGCACGGGAAAGAGCACCCACAGCCGCCTGTGGCACGAATATGTGCCGGAGAGCGACCTCATGAACGACGACAATCCCGTTATCCGCTTCACTCCCTCCGGTGAATGTATAGTGTACGGCTCGCCCTGGAGCGGAAAAACGCTTTGCTACCGTAACGTAAAGGCACCCGTGAACGCGCTTGTGCGCCTGGAACAGGCTCCTGCAAACGAAATCTCCCGCCTGAAACCCCTGCAGGCCTATGCAAGCGTAATTGCGGCGGTGTCCACGATACGCTGGAAGCACGAGATAATGGATATGCTGGTTCCCACCGTGGAGAAAGTGGCCATGAACGTGCCCTGCTACCAGCTCCGCTGCCGTCCGGACAGGGAAGCCGTTGAAGTATGTAAAAACGCGATAATATGAAAATAGGTATCTGCAACGATCACGCGGGCGTGGATTTCAAGGAGAAAATCATCCGCCTGCTGAAAGCCCGCGGCATTGAAGTAGTGAACTTCGGCACCGACACTCTTGCGAGCGTGGATTATCCGGATTATGCGCATGCGCTTGCCAGTGCCGTTGAAAGCGGAAAAGTGGATCTTGGCATTGCCATCTGCGGCACCGGAAACGGAATGGCCATTACGCTGAACAAACATGCCGGAATCCGCGCAGGGCTTGCATGGGCGAAGGAAATCGGCGCACTTGTGAAGGCTCACAACAATGCCAACGTGCTTGTGCTTCCGGCCCGTTTCATCCCTTACCGCACCGCGTCCCTTATCGTGCGCACATGGCTAGATACTCCCTTCGAGGGCGGCCGCCATCAGAAGCGCATCGACAAGATTCCCTGCAAATGACACCCTTTTCCGGCGACATCGCAGATTATCCTGGAGGCATCGTGCTTCCGGTGGATAAGCCGTTCCGATGGACATCGGCCGATGTAATCCGCAAACTCAAGTTCGCGGCAATCCGCCATTTCGGAAAAAAGAACCTCAAAGTTGGCCACGCCGGCACCTTGGACCCCCTTGCAACTGGAGTTCTTCTGGTGTGCATCGGCGATGCCTGCAAACGCGCCCAGCAGCTACAGGACAGCCCCAAGGAGTATGTGGCCCGCATCCGCTTCGGCGCCACCACGCCGTCCTACGACCTTGAGAAAGACGTCGACCGCACGTTCCCGTATGAGCATATTACAGCCGATGCGGTTGCAGAAGCATTGAAGGGATTCATCGGCGTGCAGGAGCAGGTGGCGCCGCTGTTCAGCGCCAAATCCGTCGACGGCGTCCGCGCCTACGAACTCGCCCGCAAACTCTACCGCCGCGGCGAAACGGATAAACTGGACGAAATGTCCATGTCTATGCTGCAGCGAAATACGATTGAGATTACGGAATTGGAACTGTTGTCTTTTACAGATTTCTCGACTCCGCCTTCGGCTCCGCTCGAAATGACAATCGGCACGGCGTCCTCGCGCATTAATGTGGCGGACACATCGGCACTGGGGCTGCCGGAGGCTACGATACGCATCGCATGCTCCAAAGGCACGTATATCCGCGCCTTCGCACGCGACCTGGGCGAAGCCCTTGGCTCCGGCGCTCATCTCAGTGCCCTCCAGCGCTCCCGCTCCGGCGGCTATCGCATTGAAGACTGCGTTTCCGTAGACGACGCTCTCGCCGCCCTTCCGCGCTAAATGTTGTGGCGCTTTAGGCGCCACGCTCAAATCCTGCCCAGGCGGTTCTGGGCGAAGCCCATGCGGCGGGCGAACTCGCGGCGGCCGATCAGCGAGATGATGGCGGCGATGCCAAGGCCGCTGGCGGCGCCTGTGAGGCAGAGGCGCAGGCTGTTCATCACTTTGCCCATGGGGTACTCGCGCATCTTGATGTAGTCGCACATCGCGGCTTCAAGCACTTCGGGTTCCATGGAGCCCATGTAGGGATCCAGATCATCGAAGCCGAAGTTGGCGCCGGTAATGTACTGGCAAAGCTCGAAGCAGTACTCGTAATGGTCCTCTTTCCAGAACTTCTCCACGTCCTTCTGCACATACTCGGTAGGAGCCACGAACAGGGCTTTGGCGATGTCCCACATGTCGGCAACGAAAATAGCGCGCTCCTTCACAAGATCCACAACCTTCTGAACATACTCGCGGGAGAAACGGCCATTCTCAAAGTCGGGCACAACGGCATCGGCAGAAATCGTCAACCCATTGCTCTCCAGAATGGGGATAAACAAATCCGACAACTCCGCCGAACTCTTCATGCGGAGATACTCGCGGTTGAACCACTTAGCCTTCTCCAGATTGAAGCGGGCGCCGGACTTGATAACACGGTCCAGAGAGAAAACCGGAACAAGTTCGTCCAAAGTATACAACTCCCTTTCGCCGCCGGGATTCCAGCCAAGGAACGCAAGAAGATTCACGAAAGCCTCGGGGAAGTAGCCGTCCTCGCGATATCCGCGGGACACTTCGCCGGTTTCCGGGTTCTCCCAGCGGAGGGGGAACACGGGGAAGCCAAGACGGTCGCCGTCGCGCTTGGACAGCTTGCCCTTTCCGTCCGGCTTCAGCAGCAGCGACAGGTGGGCAAAGCGGGGCATGGTATCGGTCCAGCCAAATGCCTCGTACAGAAGATAGTGCAGGGGCAGGGAAGGCAGCCACTCCTCGCCGCGGATAACCTCGGTGATTTCCATCAGATGGTCGTCCACAATGTTTGCGAGGTGGTAGGTGGGGAGTTCATCGGCCCGTTTCCAAAGCACCTTGTCGTCCAAAGTGTCGGTGTTCACTTCCACGTGGCCGCGAATGAGATCGTCCATCTGAACAACGCGGCCCTCCGGCATCTTGAAGCGCACGGTCCAGTCGGTTGTTTCCTCAAGAAGACGCGCCACTTCATCGGCAGGAAGAGTCAAAGAATTGCGCAAAGAACCCCTGCTCGCGGCGTTATACATGAACGTCTGGCCGGAAGCCTCCGCCTCCGAACGTTTCGCGGCAAGCTCCTCGGCGCTGTCGAATGCATAATATGCCCAGCCCGCGTTAACCAGCTGCTCTGCATACTGGCGGTAGATAGGCCTTCTCTGGCTTTGGCGGTAAGGCGCATGCGGGTGCTGCGGGGAGGCTACTTCAACTACTTTTCCATCGGCATCAACGCCTTCGTCGGGAATAATGCCGCACCAGCGCAGGGCTTCGATGATATAGGCCTCTGCCCCGGGAACGAAGCGGTGGGAATCCGTATCCTCGATTCGGATAATGAAATCGCCGCCTTTCTGCTTGGCGTACAGGTAGTTATACAGTGCTGTGCGCACGCCGCCCATATGGAGCGGCCCGGTGGGGGAGGGCGCGAATCTAACTCTGGTTCTTCTTTCCATGTTTTATTGCTCTTTATGTGCGCGACGGATTGCGGGAGTGTTCACGAGCTGGCTGATATCGTCGCCGGGCTCTACGCAGAGGCAGGGCTTGACTTCGGAGAAGAAGTGCAGCTGACGCACGTTGTCGGAGGAATTGAATCCAATCTTGATGGGGGTAACCTCCGGAAGCACAACCTCTTCGCCATGGCCTCCGGTTTCCCACACGAAGCCGTGGTCGATCACCACGATATTGCCCAGGTTCATGTCGGTAATCTGGCCGATCTTGCCCATTTCGAAACCGGTGACGATTGCGGTAATCTTCACCTTGTCGCCGAATTCGGGATCGCTGTCCCACACGATGCCTTTCTTGAAGCGGTTTGCGTTGCCGGTGTAATCGGCAATCATTTCGTCAACCTTCTGCATGTCGCTCATCTTGGCACCCTGTTCGTTGTTGCCAACGGTGATGTTTACAAGCACGTTCTTGGCGGTCTTAAGGTCGAAATCGTTCAGCAGCGGGCTCTCGAAAGCGCCCTTCACGGCCATTTCCAGGCGGTCGCGCCCCGAGCCTTCACCGCTGCCCATAAGGGCCATTCCGCTGTTGCGCATCATCTTGCACACATCCTGGAAGTCCACATTGATGTAACCGGGCTTGGTGATAACCTCAATAATGCCTCTGACAGCCGTCGCCAGCACCTCATCGGCCTTGGGGAAGGCCTCCTGGATGAGGGTGTCGCCGTAGTAGTCGTAGAGTTTCTCGTTGTTGATGATGAGGAGACTGTCCACATTCTTTTCCAGCTCGCGGATGCCGTCCACGGCCTTGGACTGGGATTCGTTGCCCTCGTTCTTGAAGGGGATGGTAACAACGGCAACGGTGAGAATGCCGCGGTCCTTCGCCATCTTGGCGATAACGGGAGCGGCGCCTGTGCCGGTGCCACCACCAAGGCCGGCGGTGACGAAGAGCATCTTGGTGCCGTTATCAAGCACCTTGGCTGCAATCTCGTCCTGGGATTCCAGGGCGGCGTTGCGTCCGGCGACGGGGTCCGTGCCTGCGCCAAGTCCTGCGCCCATCTGAATCTTCACTGGCACTTCGCTTATGGAAAGAGCCATCGCATCGGTGTTGCACACAACGAAGCTGCAGCCCTCGATGTTCTTGCGGTACATGTAGTTCACGGCATTGCAGCCGCCACCGCCAACACCGATAACCTTGATTATGGAGTCGCCGCCGTAGGTCCAGTCGCGCGGGGTAATGTCGGTTTTGATATCGTAATCCATAGCTTATTCCTCCGTCATTTTGTTATACCAGTTGGTGAGTTTCTCCCAAAGGATGGTGCCGGTGGTCTCTTCTCCGGTCTCCTTGGGCGCCTTCTTCACTTTCACCTTCACTTTCTTTTTCTTCTCCTCCTTCTTCTGCTCGGGGCCCATGTCCACATCGGCAAATAGAACGGGGGCCGATGTATCCACAACCTCTTCGTACACAGGCTCTTCCTTCGTTTCGGCGGGTGCCTCCGGGCGGGTTGCGCAGTCCGGCAGACGGTCGTCCTTCGCGGCCAGCACCATGCCGATGGAAGCGGTTGCGCCAAGCTCGTAGACATTGCTCACATCGGCCGAGAACTTGTGCCTGGGATATCCGGGACGGATGTCGTAGCCCGACATGTCCTTGAGCAGGTTGCCCAGGTTGGTGAGCTTCGCGCCGCCTCCGGTGAGCACTACGCCGCAGCGAAGATCGTTATGCAGGCCGCTTTCCTGGATATAGAACAGGACGGCAGACAGAATCTCTCTGCTGCGTGCATCGATAACCTCGGAGATATACTTCACAGGCACTTCCTTGATGGGGTCCGTGACGCGGAGTTGCAGTACCTTCTCGCTCAGGGGACCCAGTTTTGAAGGCAGGCAGGCGCCGAAACGCTTCTTGATGTTCTCCGCAAGGGGCTCCGAGATGGAGCACTCGCTGCGGATATCGTTGGTGATATTGCGTCCGCCGAAGGGGATTGCGGCATAGCTGCGCATGATTCCACCGTAGTAGATGCTCACGGAGGTTACTCCTGCGCCGATATCCACAAGCGCGACACCGTTCTGCTTTTCATCCTCTGTGAGAACCGCCTTCGCAACCACGTCCGGGAGGAAGTATTTCTTGGCGATGGCGATACCCAGCGTGTTGAAAATCTTATCCACGGCCACCGTTGCTCTCCGGTTGCCGATGAACACCTTGAACGTACCCTTGATATCGCTGGAGATTGCGCCGATGACATCGTCTTCCATCACCTCTATCTGGTCTTCGATGGTGAAGGACTGGGCAACGGCACCGTACATGATCTGCGAGTTGCCGTCTTCCAGAGGGTAGGTCTCAAGGGCAAGGGCTTTGAGGTCGGCCACCTCTTCCGCTGAGATGAATTCCTCCGGATTGGCCCTGTCCACAGTGCCGCTCGCAATCTCCTGGCGCACGTCGTAGCGGGGAAGTCCCACCACAACCTGCAGGATCTTTATCATAAGTTCCGCTTCCGCCTCGGCGATGGCCTTCTGAAGGAGGTTGGAGGCCTTCTGGGGGTTGGATACAAGGCTGTTGCGGATTCCGTCGGAAGGTGTCTCCTTGTAGTAAACAATCTGGACGTCATCCCCTTTGACGCGGGCAACGCAAAGCCCGAACTTGGAAGTTCCCAGGTCAATCGATGCTATGTATCGTTCTTCCATATATATAGATTTTTGTTATCTGCAGACTATCTGTCCGTCGAAACGCAGGTCGACGTTCTTATATGCCGATTCGCGCGAGGGCGCGATGTATTCATAGTAGAGCCTCAGCCTCTCGAACTTTTCGTCGATTCCGGTGGGGCTGCCGAAGCGGAAGCACTCGTCGCCAACGCGTGGAATGAGCATAAGCTCTCCGTCGGGGGCCACATTGATCTGGCTGATCTTGCCGTTCCAGAATCCCTTCATCTGAGTTGCAAGGGCAGTCATCCGGAGCAGCCATTCAAGCTCCTCATCGCTCTGCGGGAAGCCCTTGAATCCGGGAGTGAGCGTGAGCGGGATGTCTCCATCCACCACCGGGACCCTCACGGGGAAGCGCTCCTGCAGGGGGAAGAGGAAGCCGGAGGCATCGGCATACCATCCCAGGGTGCCGATCTGGAACCGCACCACCGGAGCTCTCTGGGTGATTTCCACGTGAAGGGTTCCGTCGTCGCCGGTCCAGGCGTTGCTCTCCAGGATGGCTCCCTTGCTGCGGAGAATATCCTCCATCTTCACAAGGTCCACATCCTCAAGCCTTTGGCCGCGCCAGGGGCCATAGTCCTCAAGGAAATGCTCCACATCGCCGGGGCTCACGAACTTTCGCTCCATACTGTCAAGGATAATCGTCTCAATGGACTTCAGGGTAACGAGATGCCTGCTGCTCCTGTACGAAGAAGTAGCCAGCAGCAGAATCGCTACCGATGAAAGCACCACAACCGAGGTGCAGATTATGTCCACCAAGCGACGACGTGTCATCTCTTTTCCAGCATTTCGGTAATAAGCGGTATGAAACGGTCTATATTTCCAGCCCCGAACGTAACCAGCACGTCCACGGGCTCTTTTTCAAGGTAATCCATCAACTCTTCCTTACTAAGCTGCACCTTCTCGGGAGCGGTTACGTCGCGGAAGATAATGTCCGATGTTACTCCGGGAATGGGCTCCTCGCGTGCCGGGTAAATGTCCAGCAGTATGAGCTTGTCCACCATGCTCAGCGACTGGGCGAACTCGGGCGCGAAATCGCGCGTGCGGGTGTACAGGTGAGGCTGGAAAATCGCGGTTATCTTCCTTCCGGGGAAGATGTCGCGCAGCGAACTTATTGCCGATGCCAGCTCCGCCGGATGATGCGCATAATCGTCCACATAGGCCATCCCGGGCCTGTTTACATGCATCTCCAGACGCCTCTTCACTCCGCCGAAGGAGCCAATCGCAGCCTTTATCTTTTCCGGGCCGATGCCGTAGCACAGCGCCATGGCCGCGGCGGCAACGCTGTTCTCCGCGTTCACCCATCCGGGAGTGCCCACGCGGATGCCCTCCAGCACACCCCAGGGGTGCACAAGATTGTAGGTGAAACAGCCGTCGGGGCCGGGTTTGGCATCTTCTGGGTGGAAATCCGCTCCGGTATCCGTATAATGATAGGTATATACCTTCGCTTTCGTATGTGCCGCGTCCACGGGAACGCCCTTCTTGCAGATAAGCGTTCCGCTCACCTGCGACGCAAAGGCCCTGAAGGCCTCCACAACGTGGGCATAGTCGCCGTAAATGTCCAGATGGTCGGCGTCCACTGCGGTTATCACGGCAATTTCCGGGAAGAGCTGCAGGAAGGAACGGTCGAACTCATCGGCCTCCGCCACTACCGTGGGGGTGTGGCTCATAAGGAGGTTGGTGTTGTAGTTGCGGGAAATACCGCCAAGGAAAGCCGAGCAGCCCTCTCCGCTTTCGGTGAGGATATGGGCAAGAAGGGTGGAGGTGGTGGTTTTGCCGTGGGTGCCGGAAACGGCAAGGCAGCGCTGCCCGCGGGCGATTTCGCCCAGCATTTTGGAGCGCTTAACCACTTTGTATCCGCCGCTGAAGGCCTTCTGCAACTCGCCCAGATCGGCAGGGATTGCAGGGGTGTAAACTATCAGCGTTTCTTTAACATCCTCCGGAATGAGCTCCGGCCTATCCTCATAGTGGACGGCGATGCCTTCCTTCTCCAGGGCTGCGGTGAGGTCCGACGGGGTGCGGTCGTAGCCGGCCACGTCAAATCCCTTGAATTTGAAGTAACGCGCAATGGCGCTCATGCCGATTCCGCCGATACCTATGAAATATACGTGCTTCATATAATTCTGTAAACTTCGTCGCAAATTACCTGTGCCGCCTCGCGGAGAGCCATCCCAAGGGCGTTCTTGCCAAGGGTTTCGCGGCGGGCGTCGTCGTGCAGCAGGCCGATGGCGGTGGGAAGGAGGGTGTCCACGGCATCGGCATCCTTCACAATCACGGCTGCGTCCTTGCGCACAAGGGCCATGGCA
>JAEEUZ010000232.1 GCA_016290725.1 Bacteroidales bacterium
GAGCTTTCCGTTGATGTTCACGCGGGGAGTGTTGTTGTCTCCGCGGGTAACGTCGTAAGGCATACGTGCAACCTCTGCGCTCACCTGGTCATAGGTCTCGCCCATGAAACGCTTGATGGAGAATACAGTGTTCTTGGGGTTGGTGATAGCCTGACGCTTTGCAGGATTGCCGATCTTACGCTCGCCGCCGTCCGTGAACGCTACCACGGAAGGGGTTGTGCGCTGTCCCTCATTGTTGATGATGACGGTAGGCTGATTGCCTTCCATCACGGCCACGCATGAGTTCGTGGTTCCAAGGTCAATTCCGATAATTTTTCCCATAATATCTAATGTTTTTTGTTTACATTTCACTGCCGCCCACCTCGGGCAGCCACCGGGATTTATCGAACTTCGTGCCACCACCCTTTCCCTGCCAATTTGGCAGAAATGAGTGACAACGCCCTCTCAGGTGCAAAACAGGGCCTCTGTGCACCTGAACCCTGCAAATACGGTCTCTCAGGTGCAAAACACCCACATTTTGCACCTGAGACCACCCGGGACAAGGTAAATGCAAGAAAAATGTGTATCTTTGTTTCATTATGACACAGCAGGACGAAAAATGGATGCGGGAGGCGCTGAGGGAGGCGCAGGCGGCAAGGGCCGAGGGGGAAATTCCCATCGGCGCGGTAGTGGTGTGGGGCGAGCGAGTGATAGGCCGCGGGCACAATATGACGGAGCGTTTGCACGATGCCACGGCGCATGCGGAAATGATTGCCGTAACGGCCGCAACGCAGTCCATGGGTGGAAAGTATCTGGAAGGCTGCACGCTATACGTAACAGTGGAGCCCTGCCCCATGTGCGCGGGAGCGCTGAACTGGTCGCAGGTGGGCCGTATCGTCTACGGCGCCCCGGATCCCCGCCGCGGATACTCGCTGTTCACACCCTCGCTGCTTCATCCCAAAACCGTGGTGGAAGGCGGCGTACTCGCCGACGACTGCTCCGCCCTTATGCTCGAATTTTTCAAAAGCAAACGATAGATGAAAGGAGTAAAGATTTTCCTTGCCGATGGCTTCGAAGACATGGAAGCCATATCCACCCGTGATATCCTTGTGCGCGGCGGTGTAGATGTGGAAACCGTAACACTCAGGGACGACGATCCCTTCGTCACCAGTTCACACGGCATAACCGTAGTGGCCGATTTGGACCGCACCTGCTTTGCCAGCCCCGGCGGGGCTTCGCGCGAAGACGTGATGATTTTCCCCGGCGGCATGCCCGGTTCCAAGACGCTCTCCGAGGACAAGGAACTCATGGCCCTGATGGTGGAGCACTACAAAGCCGGCGGCACCGTTGCGGCCATTTGCGCGGCTCCCGGTCTTGTGGCATCGCAGCTCCCCGGCCTCAGCGGCAAGATGTTCACCTGCTTCGAAGGCTTCCAGGGCAGCATGGAGGCTCAGGGTGCGGTCTACTGCCCCGTGAAGGGCACCGTAACAGACGGCCGCCTCATCACCGGACGCGGCGCAGGATATGCCGTGGAGTTCGGCCTGGCCATCCTTGAATACCTCAAAGGACCCGAAGTCGCTGCCAAAGTAAAGGCCGGCGTAATGGTATTATAAAAAAAGTAAGTATCTTTGCAGGATACTTATGATGCAGGCCGATGACTTTTCCCGCCTTGAACTGAACCTTGAAGGTTGCGTGGGAAACTACCGATATTTCCGCTCCCTGTTGGAGCCGGAAACGCGCCTGCTTGTGCTTGTGAAGGCCAATGCCTATGGCCACGGCGCCGTGGAATTTGCCGCCATGATGCAGCGCGCCGGTGCGGATTATCTTGCAGTTGCATACCCTGTAGAAGGCCTTGAACTGCGCCGCAACGGTATCTCCCTGCCTGTAATCGTGCTCACCGCGGGAACGGACTTTTTCCCGGAAATAATCGAAACCCGCCTGGAGCCCAGCATCCCCAACCTGTACACGCTGGAAGCATTCTGCAAGCATCTACGCGCAGCCGGCCTGAAAGACTATCCAATCCACGTCAAACTGGACACCGGCATGCACCGCCTTGGCTTCATGACCAGCGAACTGCCGGGGCTCACCGCATTCCTCGCAGAGCATCCGGAAGTGCGTGTGAAGTCCGTTTTCTCCCACCTTTGTGTTGCGGAGGATCCGCAGCAG
>JAEEUZ010000005.1 GCA_016290725.1 Bacteroidales bacterium
TACTGCGTGGCCGAAGGCCCTCCCCTGAAGAATTCAGTTCCCCACACCAAGCAAAACGGAAAAGCAACGGCTTGAACGGTTTGCGAAATCTTCTTCCTTATGTGTGTTGGCCTTGTGCGGTGGCGTTTCTGCGCGGAAGCCCGGTGCGGCTCTTTTCGCCGTGGCTGTTAATGTGTTGGGTTTCAGTTGATTACGATGCGTTCCCCTGGTGAGTTTTAACCAGTGGAAGGATTGTCAAAGTGCTATGCGACAGTGGATTGTCCGCCACGACAGAAACGGAATACGAGGGTGGCTGGAAGGGAACGCACGGGCCGGCGCACCTGCCGCGCCGCGGAGGCGGCTTGCCTACTTGCGCTTTTCCTCATTTTGAAATCCGGCGTAACGAACTTCAAAACGCGAAAAAGTGCAAGTTCTTAGATGGGCCTTCGGCCACGCAAAAACCTCATCGCAATGATTCCAGACCCTCATCACACGCTCGAAACGAATGGGGCGGCATATACTTTTCAGCGACTCTTTTGCCGGGCTAACGCCCAAGCCCTAAAAGTTGAAAAGCATGAAAAGAGCATTTCGTGTGTTTCGTGGCAGGTTTTGGGGCAAATACCGACAAAAAGTGTTCACGAAACACACGAAACGGCTCTATTGTGTGTTTCACAGTAAAGTTGCCAACGGGGTGGGCGAAGTGCTTAGTCCCCCAGGGTGGCGACCATTACGGCTTTGATGGTGTGCATGCGGTTTTCGGCTTCGTCGAAGACGATGGAGTTGGGGCCTTCGAAGACGTCTTCGGTGACTTCGATGCCGTCCAGGCCGAACTTGTCGTAGACGTCCTTGCCAGCCTTGGTGTCCAGGTTGTGGTACGACGGCAAGCAGTGCATGAACTTGCATTTGGGGTTGCCGGTTCGGGCCATCAGGGACGCGTTCACCTGGTAGGGCATGAGCATGCCGATGCGCTCTTTCCACACCTCGTCCGGCTCGCCCATCGACACCCAAATATCAGTGTAGATGAAGTCGCATCCGCGCACCCCGGCGTCGACGTCGTCTGTGATGGTAACACGGGCTCCGGTCTCGGAGGCAATGCGCTGACACTCAGCGACTAACTGGGCCGATGGCTGCAGCGGTTTCGGCGCCACGATGCGCACGTCCATACCCATTTTCGCGCCGCCAACGAGGAGGGAATTACCCATGTTAAAACGGGCGTCTCCGAGGTATGCGAAGGCCACCTGCGAGAGGGGTTTTTCGACGTGCTCTTCCATGGTGAGAAGGTCGGCCAGAACCTGGGTGGGATGGGCCTCGTTGGTGAGGCCGTTCCACACGGGAACGCCGGAGAATTCGGCGAGCTCTTCAACCGTCTTTTGGGCGAATCCGCGGTACTCGATTCCGTCGAACATGCGGCCCAAAACGCGGGCCGTATCCTTCATGGTTTCCTTGATGCCGATCTGCGATCCGGAAGGGCCAAGATACGTCACATGAGCGCCCTGGTCGTATGCGGCAACTTCGAATGCGCAGCGCGTTCTCGTCGATGTTTTCTCGAAGATCAGCGCAATATTCTTACCTTTCATCCGGGGCTGTTCCGTCCCAGCATATTTAGCACGTTTAAGATCTCGGGCCAGATCCAAAAAATACCTGATTTCTTTCGGCGAGAAATCCAATAACTTTAGAAAACTTTTGTTTCTAAGATTATAAGCCATATTATTAATTATTAAGTGATTAAATATCTTTAAAAACAATTATTCCAATCTTCAAAACCAAAACTATTTCAGCCTTCGCGGACTAAAACTTTTCTTCCCGAAAAAAGGTGAGGAGGGTTACGGAACAATTCTAGTGCCGCAGGCGGGGTCGTCCAAATGACCTGCTTCGGTGATGACGCACTGGGCGCCGCCGTGCTCGACGAACATGACCCCGGCGCGGATTTTGGGCGCCATGGAGCCTTCGGCGAACTGGCCTTCGGCGAGATACTGCTTGGCCTGGGCGACGGTAATCACATCCAGAGGCTGCTGCTGAGGGGTGTTGAAGTTGATGTACGCCTTATCCACATCGGTGAGGATGTAGAACTCGTCGGCGCCGATGGTGACGGCTGCGAGAGCGGAAGCGAGGTCTTTGTCGATTACGGCTTCCACGCCCTTCAGGGCGCCATTTTCGCGCACGACGGGGATGCCGCCGCCACCCACGGTAACGACGATGTAGCCCCTCTGGGCGAGCTCTTTCACGACGTCGATATTAGCTATGCCGATGGGGACGGGCGAGGGCACAACCTTGCGCCATCCGCGGCCGCGGGGGTCCTCCTTCATCGCCACTCCGGAGGCCATCATGGCGTCGGCATCGGCCTTCGAATAATATGGGCCGACGGGCTTTGTGGGGTTGCGGAACATGGGGTCGTCGGCACCCACCTCAACACGCGTTACGAGCGACACAACCTTGCGGTCGATGCCCTCGCGTGCGAGCACACTATCCATCGCAGTTTCAATGAGATAGGCGATGCCGCCCTGCGTTTCTGCGCCGCAATAATCCATGGGTAAAGCGGGCAGTCCGTGCTCCTTTTTGCCCGCGTCGTGACGCAGCAGATCGTTCCCCACCTGGGGACCGTTTCCGTGCCCGATCACGATATTATATCCGCGCCTTACGAGGGCCATGAGGCTTTCGCAAGTGCTCTCCACGTTGGCGATTTGCTCCTCGAACGTTCCCTTCTGTCCGGAACGCAGGAGGGCGTTTCCGCCGAATGCAACAACTGCTAATTTTGACATGTTATACGATAAATATTACAGATTTCTCGACTTCGCTCGAAATGACAAATACGGGACTATCGAAATGACAAATAGAGATTAATGTTCAGATTTGAAGGTATGTGTTTTCCAAACCCATGGCCACCCTCGGCCGTGTAAGAGGGAGGGGCCCAAACTTGTTTGGGAGGGGTCGCGAAGCGACGGTTTGGAAAATACATACCGGAAAATCCATTAATCTCTTCTAAGGGGTAGAGTTGAACAACGAAGCAGGCCGCCCATCTTCGAAATCTCTCTATACGGGACGGGTTCGGCTTTGATGCCCCAGACGTCCTCCAGATGGTGTTTAAGCCTTGTGAAATGCTCCTCAATCACAACGACGTCCTCGCTGATCGAGAAGACGTTCGTGTTCATCCAGTACATTTCTTCGCGGGTGATTTCGAAGACGTTGTCCTTGCCGAAGAAATTCACAAGATGCTCCGCGTCGCGAGGGTTCATGAAGCCGTCGCGGTAGATGATCGCTTTGCCGAGGCCCACCGGCATGAACGTGCAGTCCAGATGAAGGATTCCGTCATACGGGTCGATGTCGTTCTTGCGAAGGTTCAGCGGAACGATTTCGCGGTCCGGGAAAAGCATCTTCAGATAGTCTACGGCGAGGCGGTTGGAGCGCGCCGTTTTCACCTGCGGATAGTCCAGGAAATTGTACTGCCCGAGGAAGATGCGGTCGCCATACAGAACCACGTCGCCGCCCTCCACGTGTACCGCTTCCGGCAGGTTGTAAATCTGTTTGTAATGGATCTGTTCGTAGATTTTTCCGTAGGCGTCAATCTCTTCCTGGCGGTCCGGTATGATGTTGGAAACCACGATCTTATCGTCGATGACGAATCCAACGTCACGGGCGAAAACCTGGTTGCAATCCGGCACCAGTTCGGGCCGATAAACCTTCACGCCGTACTTCTCCAGCACGGCCTTGAAAGCGTCCATTTCGGCGATGATATCGGCCTCCTGGGGATACACCCCGTTGAGCACAGACTCGTAACTTTTGCTGTCGAAAGTCTGGTCCAGCGTGGGCGTTCCGCCGTTTGAATACGGCAGTCCGAGGATTACCTCGCGAAGACGTCCCGTTTCGGAACGTACGTTTAGTGTTATCATGTGGTGGTTATTAAAGAGCGGTCTGGAGGACTGCTCCACCAGACCGCTTGGTATGCTTATTCTCCCGACGGGAAGGAGCCGGTGGCGCGAAGGTGGGCCTGCTCGTAGAAGGCGTCCAGCGTGGAGGGGCTCAGTTCATACCACTCCAGGGAACCGCCGTGGCCTTCGATGTCGGTAACCTGCTTATCCGTGAGAAGCTTGGACTTCTTGAACGGATCGCCAAGATTGTCCTCCAGGAGGTCGCCGCTGACGATGATCCACTTTTCGCGGATGTCCACATCCAGCCAAGTGCCGGGGTTACTGAAGTCGATCTCACGGGTGTAGTTGACGGAAAGCACATTGCCCTCCACCTTCCAATTACCTGCGTTAGTCCAGCCCTCGAACGTGAAGCCTTCGGCAAGGATCCCGTTCTTAAACAGAACGATAACCCTCTGGTCCTGAGGACTTTCGCGAATCCATACGCCCTGAAGGAGTTTGGCCATATCGGCATCCGTAAACTCGGGAGTGGGCTCCGTCTGGAGGTAGCGGGAGCTGGCGTAGCCAATCTTGTCGCCAACCTTTACGATGGTCCATCCGCCCACTTCGCCCATCTTCACGGCGCCCATGGGGCCGTTCACGATCTTGGCGATTATGGGAGATTTCACATCGGGCTGTTCACGAACGTTCAGGAAGCCGTCATATGCGTTGGAATACACCATTACAATGAGGTCTGCGGCCGACGGAGTGGGTGCAAGAGTGTCCACTTCGGGTTCCGGCTCAGAACCGCCGCGGGTGGGCAGCGAGCACTTTTCGGCAGTAAAGAGCACGAAACTCAGCGCCGCCAGAAGAATAAATACTTTTCTCATAGTGTGAATTACTTTTTACCCTTTACTTGCAGATGAGCCTCTTCGTAAACGAATTCGAAGTGTTCGCTGTCCGACTTGTACCACATCACGGGAGAAACGCCGGGGCAGCTCTCCACGTACTGTTTGTAGGCCTTCTTGGACATTATGCTCTGCTTCTTGTACTTGAGGTCGTGATTGTCGGTGAGAAGATCGCCGTTCACCACAACCCACTCTTCCTTCTCGTTGCATTCAACCCAGGGGTCGATGCCCTCACGTGTGATATGAATGGCCAGAAGGCTTCCTTTGACCTCCCATTCGCCCAGCTGGTATATGCCCTCCACGGGGAAACCGAGTGCGAAAACGCCGTTCTTGCACAGGTAGATAACTCTCTGCGGCACCATGTAATCCTTGCTCTCCTCGCTGAGCCAGATGCCCTGGATGCACTTCTCCATGTCTTTGTCGGTGAATTCCGCCGTGGGTTCCGTCTGGAGGTAGCGTGAGCTGGCGTAGCCGATCTTGTCGCCAACCTTCACAACGGTCCATCCGCCCACTTCGCCCATCTTCACGGCGCCCATGGGGCCGTTCAGGATCTTGCCGATAATGGGGGCCTTGGTGTCCGGCTGCTCGCGAACGTTCAGGAAACCGTCATACGCGTTGGAATACACCATCACGATGAGGTCTGCTGCCGATGGAGTGGGGGCAAGAGTGTCCACTTCGGGTTCCGGATCCACAATCTTGCGCTCGAGGGAGCACTTTTCGGCAGTAAAGAGCATGAAGCTCAGAGCCGCCAGAAGAAGGAATAGTTTTTTCATAGGGGTATAAATGGTTTATAAGTTCTCCGCCTCTTCAACAGCCTTGAAATAGCGGTAGCTGTTCACCTTGAGTTCGCCGATGGCAGCCTCGTCGCAAACCACCACGCCGTTGGGGTGTGCCTGCAGGCCGCTGAGGGTGCAATAGTGGCTCATAGGGCCTTCCACGGCATCGCGAATTGCCCTAGCCTTCTTGGAGCCGAAAGCAAGGATAACAACCTCCTTGGAGCTCAGAACGGTGGCTACGCCAACGGTAAGGGCCTGCTTGGGAACCTTGTTGAAATCGCCGTCGAAGAAACGGGCGTTCACCTCGCGGGTGTCCTGGGTGAGGGTGATAACGCGGGTGCGGCTCTCCAGGGAAGAGAAGGGCTCGTTGAAGGCGATGTGGCCGTCTTCGCCAACGCCGCCGAGGAAGAGGTCGAAGCCGCCGGCCTCGACGATGGCTTTCTCATAGGCAGCGCATTCTGCCTCAATATCCTTGGCATTGCCGTCCAGAATATGGATGTTCTCCGGCTTTTCGTCGATCTGGTCGAAAAGATACTTGTGCATGAAGCTGTGATAGCTCTCCGGGTGCTCCACGGGAAGGCCCACATACTCGTCCATGTTGAAGGAAATCACGTTCTTGAAGGAAAGCTCCCCTGCCTTGACCATACGGATGAGCTCCGCATAAGTCTCGATGGGGGTACTACCGGTGCAAAGGCCGATGACGAAAGGTTTGTCAGACACTGCAGCTTTCGCCTTGATGCGGTCTGCAATAAGGTGGGCGGTCCATACGGACGCCTCCTTGGATGAATTTCGAATAATTACTTTCATAATAATTACTACTAACTTAAAAATGGTTAATTGTTGAATAAAAAAGGGTTGCTTACCAAAGTTTCAGGAAGACTTCAATCGCCTGATACTCAGCCATTCCCAGCTCGTCATAATGACGCGCGGTGGCCGATGTGCGCTCCTCCGCCCTCTGCCAGAATTCGCGGGAATCCTCGCCCGGGAACGGGACGATGTCTTTCTGGGACAGGTGCCGATAGATGGCGTGGCGCTTCTTCACCACCTCGTCCGGGCTCAGAGGCACTGCCATGTCCACGCGTCCGAGCTCCCACTCCATCCATGCGCCGCGGTACAGCCACACATGGGTTTCGTTGAGCCAGGCGTTGCCTTCTTCCTTGAGCTGCTCGATGGCCTCCAGCGCGGCCTCCGTACAAACGCGGTGCGTACCGTGAGGATCTGCCAGGTCGCCCGCCATGAAGATCATGTGGGGCTTGAGGTCCATTATAAGCTGCTTGATGATATCTACATCCGCCTGCGTCCTGGGGTTCTTCTTGATGCCGCCGCTCTCATAGAACGGAAGGTTCAGGAAGTGGGCGTTGGTTTCGTCGTTAAGGCCGAAGGAGCGAACGGCTCCGCGGGCCTCTGAGCGCCTGATTGCGCCCTTCATCTCAAGAAGGGCACGGGGCTCCGGCTCGCCGGGTATCTTGCTGTCTACAAGCGCTTTAACCTCTGCAAACTTGTCTGCGAAGCCAAGCTGGAAGGCTGCGTCCATGTGCTGCAAAACCACGTCATCGTGCACAGCAACGTTACCGGAAGTCTCGTAAGCAACATGCACGTTGTGGCCCTGGGTTGCCAGGCGGATGAAGGTGCCGCCCATGGAAATCACGTCGTCGTCCGGGTGCGGGCTGAAGATGAGAACCGTCTTGGGGAAGGGCTTCGCGCTCACGGGGCGCGTGCTGTCATCGGCATTCGGTTTGCCGCCGGGCCAGCCTGTTATGGTGTGCTGGAGGTCGTTGAAAACCTCGATGTTGATCTTGTCGTAGGGGCCGAATTTCTCCAGGAGTTCGCTGAGGGAATTATCCAGATAATCCTTCTCCGAGAGCTTCAGGATGGGCTTGTGAACCTGCTGGCACAGCCACACCACGGCCTTGCGGATGAATTTGCGGGTCCAGTCGCAGGGGCCGATGAGCCAGGGCGCCACGATGCGGGTGAGTTCCGCGGCCGCGACCTCATCCACATACAGGGAGATATTGTCGTGCATCTGAAGGTACGACGCCGGGCAAAGAGGGTCCGGCCTGCCTTCCGCGACGGCTTTCACCGCATTCACCTTGTCTTCGCCCCAGGCCATGAGGATGATCCTTCCGGCGGTGAGCATTGTGCCGATGCCGATGGTGATAGCCTTGTCCGGGGTGAGGGCAATGTCGTGGTTGAAGTTCTTCGCCTGACGCTTGCGGCTCTTGTAGGAAAGCCTCACCGTGCGGGTGCGGCCCTTGGGGGTGGAACCGGCCTCGTTGAAGCCAACCTGGCCCTGTTCGCCCATGCCGATGACAAGGAGATCCAGCCCGGTTGCCAGCTTGTCAAACTCTGCGCAGTAGTCGGACACCTGGTCCTGGGGCACGGTGCCGTCCGGGATGTGGATGTTCTCCTCCTTGATGTCCACCTTGTCCAGGAAGCTCTCGTGGAGCTTGAAATTGCGGCTCTGCCTTTCTTCCTTTGCGGAAGGATAATATTCGTCGATGGAAACCACCTCCACGTTCTGGAACGATACCTCGCCGGCCTCGTAGCGGCGTGCAAGCTCGTTGTAAAGGCTCTGGGGCGTTGCACCGGTGGTGAGGCCCAGGCGGAACAGGCGTCCCGGAGGAGCGCTGTTCACCGCGTTCACGATGATATCGGCAATATCCTTTGCCGCCAGGCGCGATTCCTTGTAAATCTGCGTGGAGATTTTCTCGTAGCTGTGGAGAATCCCCTTCGGCAGGCCTTTCTCGATGAGTCCGCCGTCGTACGGAAGAGTGAAATGTTTGCTCATATTGTAGGTTCAGGTTTATTAGCAATGTAACATCACGGTGAGGCCGGCCATAACGATGGAAACCATGCTCATAAGCTTGATGAGGATGTTCAGCGAAGGGCCGGACGTGTCTTTGAAGGGATCGCCCACCGTATCGCCCACAACCGTGGCGTGGTGGCTGGAGGAGTTCTTTCCTCCGAAATTACCCTCTTCCACGAACTTCTTGGCATTGTCCCAAGCGCCGCCGGAATTGGCTAGGAAGATAGCCAGGACGAATCCAGCGCCCAGACCGCCGGCAAGTAGGCCGATGACGCCTGCAGGCCCAAGTATCACGCCCACGAGCATGGGGGCGATGATAGCGAGCAGCGAGGGGAATATCATCTCCTGCTGGGCCGCCCTTGTGGAAATGCGCACGCAGCTGGTATAATCCGGACGCTGCTTGCCTTCAAGGATGCCCAGGATCTCGCGGAACTGACGGCGCACCTCAACCACCATCTTCTGCGCGGCGCGCCCAACGGCATTCATCGTGAGGCCGCAGAACAGGAACGCCATCATGGAGCCGATGAAGATGCCCACCAGCACGGAGGGGTTCATGAGGGTGATGTCGTAATGGTTCACCACATCCGTGATGGAAGCCTGCGACATGCGGGTGAATTCCGCAGCCATTTCGCCGCCCTTCTGCGCCAGATGGCCGAAGCCGATCTTGATTTCCTCGATGTAGGAGGCCAGCAGGGCCAGTGCCGTGAGGGCCGCGGAACCGATTGCAAAGCCCTTTCCGGTGGCTGCGGTAGTATTGCCCAGGGAGTCCAGGATATCCGTCTTCTCACGCACGGAAGGATCCAGCTCGGACATCTGCGCGTTACCGCCCGCATTATCCGCAATGGGGCCGTAAGCGTCTGTTGCCAGGGTGATACCAAGCGTTGAGAGCATGCCCACAGCCGCGATGGAAATGCCGTACAGGCCAAGGCTGAGGGTATCCGTGGAGAAGTGGAAGCCTGTTGCGAATCCATAAGCCAGAAGGATGGCTACGGCGATTGTGAGAACCGGCACCGCGGTGGAAATCATTCCCAGGCCCACTCCGTTGATAATAACGGTTGCCGGGCCGGTTTGCGCGCTCTCCGCAAGTTTCTGCGTGGGTTTATACGAATGAGATGTGTAATATTCCGTTATTTTGCCGATGATAACGCCCGCCAGCAGGCCGCTTATCACCGAAAGCGACAGCTGCCACCACTGCGGCAGGCCTTCCTGGCCGCGGAAGCCGAGAAGATAGAAAATGCCGAAACTGAAGATGGCAATAAGGATTGCGCTGAGGTTCGTGCCGATACTGAGGCTCTTCAGAAGGTCCTTCAGGGTGGCGCCTTCCTTGGTGCGCACCGTAAAGATGCCAAGGATGCTGAGCACAACGCCAACGGCCGCGATGAGCATGGGGGCCAGGATGGCCATCCACTGCACGCTCTCTCCCTTATTGAAGAAGGCCGATGCGCCCAGGGCCATGGTGGCGAGAATGGAGCCGCAGTAGCTCTCGTACAAATCGGCACCCATACCGGCTACGTCGCCCACGTTATCGCCCACGTTATCCGCAATGGTTGCGGGGTTGCGGGGATCGTCCTCCGGGATGTCCTGCTCCACTTTGCCCACGATATCGGCCCCCACGTCGGCCGCTTTGGTGTAGATGCCGCCGCCGACACGCGCAAAGAGCGCCTGGGTGGAAGCACCCATGCCAAAGGTGAGCATGGTGGTGGTGATGGTAACGAGCGTCTGCGAGGCGGTTGCATCGTGTACGAAAGCCTTGAGGATGATCATCCACAGGGAGATATCCAGAAGGCCCAGGCCCACAACGGTGAGGCCCATCACGGCGCCGCTTCGGAATGCCACCTTGAGGCCGCTGTTAAGGCTGCGCATGGTAGCATTTGCCGTACGGGCCGATGCGTACGTTGCCGTGCGCATTCCCACGAATCCCGCCAGGCCGCTGAAGAAGCCTCCCGTTAAAAAGGCAAACGGCACCCATGTATTCTGCACATGGAAGCCGTAGGCAAGTATCGCAAACAGCACGGCGAGCACCGCAAATACGATTACCACAACTTTGTATTGCTGCTTCAGGTAGGCCATCGCCCCCTCGCGCACGTACTGGGCAATTTCTTTCATTACGACCGTACCCTCACTCTCTTTCATCATTCCGCGGAAGAAAATCCAGGCGAAAAGGAGCGCCAGAACCGACGCTGCGGGTACAAGGTAGAATAGCCAACTCATAAGTTTAAGTTTTATAGCAATCACAAATATAGTTATTTTTTAACAAAAATAAACCCCGAGCGAAAAGCCCGGGGTTTATTTTGAAAGGATAAGCTCTTACTCCTCTGCTGCGGGAGCTGCTTCGGCTGCGGGAGCCTCGGGAGCTGCTTCCGCCTTGGGGGCCTCGGCTGCCTTCGGGGCGGCCTTGCGGCTGCGGCGGGTTGCCTTCTTCGCCTCCTTGGGGGCTGCGAGAGCTGCTTCGTTGAAGTCTACGAACTCAAGAAGTACCATCTCGCCGCCGTCGCCCTGGCGGAAACCGGTGTGGAGGATACGGAGGTATCCACCGGGACGGTCTGCCACCTTGGGTGCGATGGTGCGGAAGAGTTCAGCAGTTGCCTCTTTGTCTTTCAGATAGCTGAAGACAACGCGGCGTGAGTGCGTGCTGTCGTCCTTTGCTTTGGTTACGAGGGGTTCCACATAGGGCTTCAGGGCTTTCGCCTTGGCTTCCGTGGTGTTGATCCTCTTCTTGATGATGAGGGAGGATGCCATGTTTGCGAGAAGGGCCTTGCGGTGACCGCTCTTGCGACCAAGATGATTGACGGCTTTATTGTGTCTCATAACTAAACGTTGTTCTTTTTCTTAGGTTCAATATTGTACTTGGTGACATCCATTCCGAAGGAAAGCTTCATCTTCTCCACCAGCAGGTCGATCTCGTTGAGCGACTTGCGGCCGAAGTTGCGGAATTTCATGAGCTCGCTGCGGCTATAGGATACCAGATCGGCAAAGGTGTCGATGTCGGCGGCCTTCAGGCAGTTGAAAGCGCGTACGCTCAGGCCCATATCGGCAAGCTTGGTGAGGAGGAGATGACGCATGTGCAGGGATTCCTCGTCCAGCTCCTTGCTGTCCGTTACCTCTGCGCTGTCGATGGAGATCTTCTTCTCGTCGGTGAAGAGTTTGAAGTGATAGATGAGGATGTTGGCGGCCTCCTGGAGGGCTGCTTCCGGAGAGATGGAACCGTCGGTTACGATCTCAAGATTCAGCTTCTCATAGTCGGTCTTCTGCTCAACGCGGTAGTTCTCCACGGTCCAGTTCACCTTCTTGATGGGGGTGTAGATGGCGTCCACGGGAATTGTGCCGATGGGCGTGTTCTCATCCCTCATTTCCTCGGCGGGCACGAAGCCGCGGCCCTTGGTGATGGTGATGGACATTTCAATCTTGACGGAGGGCTCCAGCGAGCAGATGTGCAACTCCGGATTCAACACCTTGAAAGAAGACAATCCCTTGGAGATGTCCTCCGCAGTGAACTCCTGCTGGCCGCTGATAACGATGTTGGCCACCTCGGAGTCTACGCTTTCCACCATCTGGCGGAAACGCACCTGCTTGAGGTTCAGGATGATATCCTGCATGCCTTCGATAACGCCGGGGATGGTCTGGAATTCCTGGTCCACGCCGGTAACCTTTATCGAAGAGATTGCGAAACCTTCCAGAGAGGCGAGAAGGATGCGACGGAGGGCATTGCCGATGGTCTGCCCGTATCCGGGTTCCAGGGGACGGAACTCGAATCGGCCCACAGTTTCGCCTGCCTCGAGCATGATCACCTTGTCCGGTTTCTGAAATGCTAAGATTGCCATAATTTGTACGGTGTTTTTTATTACTTGGAGTAGAGGTCCACGATGAGCTGTTCGTTGATGTTCTCGGGGATGTCTTCCCTGGTGGGAACGTTCAGGAACTTGCCGGTGAGAGTCTTGGCGTCGAATTCGAGCCAGGAGTACTTGGTAGCGGAAGCCACGCTGTTTGTGATCACCTCAAGGCTCTTGGAGCGCTCGCGCACAGCCACGGCCTGGCCGGGTTTCACCTGGCAGGAGGGGATGTTGCAGATTGCGCCGTCAAGGGTGATGTGACGGTGAAGGACGAGCTGGCGTGCTGCTGCACGGCTGGGGGCGATACCAAGGCGGTACACCACGTTGTCCAGACGGGACTCGAGGAGGAAGAGAAGGTTCTCACCGGTCTGACCCTTCATGCGGGCAGCCTTGTTGTAGGTGTTGCGGAACTGACGCTCCAGGACACCGTACATGTACTTAACTTTCTGCTTCTCCATGAGCTGGGTACCGTATTCCTTCTTCTTCTTGCGCTTTGCAGCGAGACCATGCTGTCCCGGAGGAGTGTTGCGCTTCTCGAAGGTTTTGTCAGGGCCATAGATAGGCTCGCCGAATTTACGGGCGATGCGGGTGGTAGGACCAGTATATCTTGCCATAATGCTTCTTCTTTAAATGGGTTAAACTTTACGACGGCCCTTGGGACGGCAACCGTTGTGAGGCATAGGTGTGACATCTATGATCTCGGTAACGATGATGCCTGCATTGTTGATGGTACGGATGGCGGACTCACGACCGGCACCGGGACCCTTGACATAGCACTTCACCTTGCGGAGGCCTGCGTCGAAAGCGGTCTTGGAGGCATCCTCGGCGGCCATCTGGGCTGCGTAGGGAGTGTTCTTCTTGGAACCGCGGAAGCCGCACTTGCCTGCCGATGACCAGCTGATAACCTGGCCCTGGGCGTTGGTGAGGGCAACGATTACGTTGTTGAAGGTCGATGAAATATGGGCTTCGCCATTTGCTTCAACCTTGACAACTCTCTTCTTTGTTGTAGTAGTTTTCTTTGCCATAATTCATCAGGAGTTACTTGGTTGCTTTCTTCTTGTTGGCAACGGTCTTTTTCTTACCCTTGCGTGTACGGGCGTTGTTCTTGGTGCTCTGTCCGCGTACGGGAAGACCACTGCGGTGGCGGATGCCACGATAGCAACCGATGTCCATCAGGCGCTTGATGTCCATCTGGACGGAGCTGCGGAGCTCACCCTCGATCTTGTACTCTTCGTTGATGAGGTTACGGATGGCAGCGATCTGATCGTCGTTCCATTCGCCAACCTTGATGCTGCGGTCGATACCGCAGGTGTCCAAAATCTTCTGGGCCGAGCTACGGCCGATACCGAAGATATAGGTCAGACCTATCTCTCCACGTTTGTTGTTCGGTAAATCAACACCGGCTATTCTTGCCATATTCTATTGTTACTTGATTGGTTACACTTTATTATCCCTGGCGCATCTTGAACTTGGGGTTCTTCTTGCAGATAACGTAGAGGCGACCCTTGCGCCGGACAATCTTGCAGTCTTCACTGCGCTTTTTGATGGAAGTCTTGACTTTCATATTTATGTGTGTTTTTATTTGTATCTGAAAGAAATTCTGCCTTTGGTCAAATCGTAAGGTGAAATCTCAACTTTAACCCGGTCGCCGAGAAGGATATGGATAAAGTTCATCCTCATCTTACCTGAAATGTTGCAGAGGAGGACGTGACCGTTCTCCAGCTCAACGCGGAACATTGCGTTGGGGAGGGTCTCGATGACTGTACCATCCTGCTCAATAGCTACTTGTTTTGACATTGATAAATCACTCTTTTAATTATTGATCAAATTTTGTCTTTCTCAATGAAGTCGAAGGTCGAAAGCTGTTCCGCCTTGCCTTTACGGACAACAACCGTAAGCTCGTAATGCGCCGCGTTCTTGTGATCGGCCGTGTGTACTGCCCAACCATTTTTTGCAAGATACACACCTCTGCCGCCTGCACAGATCATCGGCTCAATACAGATGGTCATTCCATCGACAAGCCTGCATCCGTGGCCGGGCCTCCCGTAATTGGGAACTCCCGGAGCCTCGTGCATTTCCTTGCCCAAACCGTGACCTTCAAGTTCACGGACTACGGAAAAACCGAAACTTTCAGCGTACGCTTGTACCGCGTGTCCGATGTCGCCGGTGCGATGGCCCGCCACTGCCTGCTCTATACCCTTGTACAAGGAGGCTTTGGTAACGTCCAGGAGTTTCCTGGTTTCCGCGCTTATCTCCCCGACGGGGAAAGTGTACGCGGAGTCTCCGTTATAGCCCTTGTACAGGGTACCGCAGTCGACCGAAAGGATATCTCCTTCCTTAAGGACATAGTCCGACGGAAAACCGTGTACGACTACGTCATTTACCGACATGCAAAGAGCTGCAGGGAAGCCTTCGAAGCCCAGGAAGCTGGGAACGGCCCCGTGATCTCGGATAAAGGTTTCCGCCACCTCATTCAACTTCGCAGTTGTCACACCAGGGGCGACGAGTTTACCAACCTCCGCCAGCGTTCTTGACACCAGCTCTCCGTTGATTCGCAGGAGTTCGATCTCTTCTTCAGTTTTGGGCCTGACCATTTTCGAAATCGGCTTCTTCAAAAAAAACTACATACCGGAACGTCCTGTCAGACGACCTGTTTTCATAAGTCCGTCGTAGTGGCGCATCAGAAGATAACTTTCAATCTGCTGCAGGGTATCCAGGACAACGCCCACGAGGATCAGCAGGGAGGTGCCGCCGAAGAAGGAGGCAAACTGGCTGTTGACGCCGAGGAGGTTGGCCAGGGCCGGCATGATGGCGATGATAGCCAGGGCGATGGAACCGGGCAGAGTGACGCGGGACATGATGTTGTCCAGGTACTCAGCGGTTTTCTTGCCGGGCTTTACACCGGGGATGAATCCGCCATTGCGCTTCATGTCTTCCGCCATCATCGTGGGATTCACGGTAACGGCTGTGTAGAAGTAGGTGAACACAATGACCAGCAGGCCGAATACTACATTATACCAGACGGAGGTATAGCTGCTGAACGCTGCCGCGATGCCACGGGTGGCGTCGTAACGGCCGAACAGCATGGGAATCATCATCAGAGCCTGTGCGAAGATGATGGGCATAACACCGGCAGCATTGATTTTCAGGGGGATGTACTGACGCACACCGCCATACTGCTTGTTGCCGATAACCCTCTTTGCATACTGCACGGGAACCCTGCGCACCGCCTGCACGATGGCAATGGCGGCGATGATCACGAGGACCCAGGCGATCATTTCCACGATAAACATGAGCATGCCGCCGCCGCTGTTGGTGGTCCACTTGGAAGCGACCTCCGCGAACAGGGCATAGGGCAGACGGGCCACGATACCGATCATGATGATGAGGGAGATACCGTTACCGATACCACGGTCGGTGATTCTCTCGCCCAGCCACATGACGAACATGGAACCTGCCATGAGGATGACTGTGGAAATGATATTGAACCAGAAGGGGCTCCAGGAGGCTGCGATAGCAGCGCGGGGAACCATACCGGTTACATAGGCCGGTCCCTGGATGGCAAGGATGAGGATGGTCAGGTAACGGGTGATCTGGTTCATCTTGCGACGGCCGCTCTCGCCTTCCATCTGCATTTTGCGGAAAGCGGGAACGAACATCCCGAGGAGCTGGACCACGATGGATGCCGAGATGTACGGCATCACGCCAAGAGCGAAGATGGATGCATTACCGAAAGCACCGCCGGAGAACATGTTGAGCAGTCCCACGAGGCCTTCCTGGGTACCTGCGATACCTCCCTTCAGAACCTCGGGATTGAGGCCCGGAAGGAGGATAAAGCTACCCAGACGGTAGATGAGCACAAGCAGGATCGTGTAGCCGATACGCTTGCGCAGCTCTTCGATCTTGTAGATGTTCTTGATTGTCTCTACAAACTTTGCCATTTCTCTTATTCGATTACAGTTGCTTTACCACCTGCTTTCTCGATCTTCTCGATAGCGCTCTTGGAGAAGGCATCTGCCTTCACGGTTACGGCTGCGGTGAGTTCACCGTTGCCGAGAACCTTCACGAGTTCGCCCTTGGAGACGAGACCGGCTGCGATAAAGGTTTCAACGTCGAATTCCACGATCTTCTTGGTCTCTGCGAGAGCCTGAAGGGTGGATACATTCACGGCTGCATATTCCTTGCGGGTGGGGTTCTTGAAGCCGAATTTCGGCAGACGGCGCTGGATAGGCATCTGGCCGCCTTCAAAACCGATCTTGTGCTCGTAACCTGCACGGGCCTGTGCGCCCTTGGTACCACGGGTGGCGGTGCCACCTTTACCGGAACCCTGGCCGCGGCCTATCCGCTTGGAGTTGTGTGTTGAGCCCTTTGCGGGCTTGATATTCTCAAGTTTCATCTCTTATTCCTCCTTAGTCAATTTCTTCAACTGTTACGAGATGATGCACTTTCTCCACCATACCGCGGGTGATAGGGGTATCTTCCACGATAACGGTTTCGTGCATCCGGTGGATACCGAGAGTCCTGAGATTGGCGATCTGACGCTTGGTCTCTCCGTTCTTGGAGCGAACCTGGGTAATCTTAAGCTTTGCCATAATTCTCTGGGTATTAACCGTTAAACACTTTGCTCATGGGAATGCCGCGAAGGCCTGCCACGGTGTATGCGTCACGCATCTCGGTGAGAGCCTGGATAGTGGCTTTCACGAGGTTGTGGGGGTTGGATGAACCCTTGCTCTTTGCGAGGACGTTCTGAACACCTGCGCTCTCGAACACGGCACGCATGGCGCCGCCGGCCTTAACACCGGTACCGGGGGCAGCGGGTTTCATGAAAACCTCTGCGCCGCCGAAGCGGGCCACCTGCTCGTGAGGGATGGTGGTGTTGATAACGGGAACCTTCACAAGGTTCTTCTTTGCATCCTCAACGCCCTTGGCGATGGCTGCGGTAACTTCGTTGGCCTTTCCGAGACCATAACCGACGACACCGTTCTCGTCGCCAACAACCACGATGGCTGCGAAGCGGAAGTGACGGCCGCCCTTGGTGACCTTGGTAACACGGTTGATGGCTACCAGTCTGTCCTTGAGTTCAAGGTCAGAGGTCTTAACTCTTTTTACGTTAGTATTTGCCATAGTCTCTTACAGGATTAGAATTCGAGGCCACCTTCACGGGCGGCGTCGGCCAAACTTTTAACACGGCCATGGAAGAGATAACCTCCACGGTCGAAGGCAACCTTGGTGATGCCTGCTGCGAGGGCGCGCTCTGCGATGGCTTTGCCAACGATCTTGGCGGCGTCGATGCCGTTCTTGCCCTTGGTCTCAGCGGAGAGGGCCTTGTCGTTGGAAGATGCTGCCACGAGGGTTTTGCCTTCGAGGTCGTTGATCACCTGGACGTAGATCTGCTTGTTGGAACGGAAGACCACCATGCGGGGACGCTCGGCCGTGCCATTGACGCTCTTGCGAATCCTGTAGTGGATTCTCCTTCTTCTTTCAATTCTATTCAATGCCATAACTTGATTCCTCCATTATTATTTAGCGGATGCGGTCTTGCCGGCCTTGCGACGCAGAGTCTCGCCGACGAACTTGATACCCTTGCCCTTATAAGGTTCGGGCCTGCGGAATGAGCGGATCTTGGCTGCGACCTGGCCCACGAGCTGTTTGTCGATGCTCTTGAGGATGAGAACGGGGTTCTCACCTTTACGGACCTGAGGGGTTTCTGCCTTCACCTCATCGGGAAGGAGCAGCTGGATGTCATGGGAGTAACCCAGGGACATGGTTACGAGCTGGCCCTGTGCGGCCACGCGGTAACCAACGCCCACGAACTCCTGCTTGATGGTGAAGCCTTCGCTCACGCCCACAACCATATTGTGGACAAGTGCGCGGTACAGGCCGTGCATGCTGCGGAAGCGGGGGAGGTCGCTGGGACGGGTGAACTTGAGTTCATTACCCTCCAGAGTGACGGTGATGTCCGGATCCACCTTCTGGGAAAGTTCACCCAGGGGGCCTTTCACCTTCACCACGTTACCGTCGAGAATTTCTACTTTCACGCCGGCCGGAAGGTTTACAGGTAATTTACCGATTCTTGACATAATATATATACTTTATTAATAGACGTAGCAGATCACTTCGCCGCCTACGTTCATCTCGCGGGCCTCTTTGTCAGTGATGACGCCCTTGGAGGTGGAAAGGATGGCGATACCCAGGCCGTTCAGCACGCGGGGCATGTTCTCCACGTCGGCATAGCGGCGAAGACCGGGGGTGGAAACCCTCTGGATGCGCTTGATAGCGGCGGTCTTGGTCTGGGGATGATATTTCAGAGCGATCTTGATGGTATTTGCGGGAGTTCCTTCAACTACCTTGTAGCTAAGGATATAACCTTTCTCGAACAGAATCTTGGTGATGGCGAGCTTCATGTTGGAAGCGGGAGCCTCTACGACCTTCTTGCCTGCGAGGTAAGCGTTACGGATTCTGGTGAGGAAATCTGCAATAGGATCAGTCATTTTCTTGATACTTTATCTGATTATTACCAACTGGCCTTCTTTACACCGGGGATAAGACCCTGGGAGGCCATCTCACGGAACTGGATACGGCTCAGGCCGAAGTCCCTCATGTATCCCTTGGGACGACCGGTGAGGGAGCAGCGGTTGTGAAGACGTACGGGGCTCGCGTTCTTGGGGAGCTTGTCAAGGGCGGCATAGTCACCGGCCTCTTTCAGGGCAGCCCTCTTTGCGGCGTACTTGGCTACTAATTTGGCGCGCTTTACTTCGCGTGCTTTCATTGATTCTTTTGCCATATACTATCTTAGTTGTTATGTTTCTTGAACGGGAGGCCGAAAGCCTTCAGGAGGGCGTGTGCCTCTTCGTCTGTCTTGGCCGTAGTTACGAAGGTAATCTCGATGCCGTGGATGCGGGGGTTCTTGTCGATCTCGATCTCGGGGAAGATGATCTGCTCCTTGATGCCGAGGGTGTAGTTGCCCTGGCCGTCCATTTTCTCGGAGATGCCGTTGAAGTCGCGGATGCGCGGGAGGGCAACCCTCATGAGGCGCTCCAGGAATTCGTACATCTTAACGTCGCGAAGGGTGACTTTTGCGCCGATGGGCATACCCTTACGGAGTTTGAAGTTGGAGATATCCTTGCGGGAGGAGGTGATGACAGCTTTCTGTCCTGCGATGATGGAGAGCTCTGCAGCTGCTTCTTCAACCAGTTTCTTGTCCTGGGTTGCGTCGCCCACGCCTTCGTTGAGGGTGATCTTCACAAGCCTGGGGACCTGCATCACGGTGGTGTAGGAGAACTGCTTCTCGAGAGCGGGAACGATCTCCTCTTTATAGACCTTCTTCAGGGAAGGAACGTATCCTGCGGGAACGGCGACTGCCGCTGCGGGTTTTTCTGCTTTCTTTGCCATAATTACTTGATCTCCTCTCCTGTTGTTTTAGCATAGCGCACCTTCTTGTCTCCTTCCATACGGTAGCCCACGCGGGTGGCCTTGCCGGAGGCGTCCATCAGCTGGACGTTGGAGATATGAATAGCTGCTTCCTGTTTGATAATACCGCCCTGGGGGAACTTGCTGTTGGGCTTGGTGTGCTTGGACACCATGTTCACGCCCTCTACAATAACGCGGTCCTTTTCGCGAACCACTTCCAGGACCTTACCGGTCTTGCCTTTGTCGTTGCCGGCGTTCACGATAACGGTATCGCCTTTCTTGATATGGAACTTTTTCATTGTTTCGATACTTTTTTAGAGGACCTCCGGTGCCAGTGAAACAATCTTCATGTAGTTCTCACGCAGTTCCCTGGCCACAGGGCCGAAGATACGGGTTCCGCGGAGCTCGCCTGCGCCGTTCAGGAGGACGCATGCGTTGTCGTCAAAACGGATGTAAGATCCGTCTGCACGGCGGATTTCCTTCTTGGTGCGAACGACCACGGCCCTGGTAACGGTACCTTTCTTGATTTCGCCGCCGGGCATGGCGCTCTTGACGGTGCAGACGATGGTCTCGCCAACCGATGCATAACGGTGACGGGTGCCGCCAAGTACACGGATGCAGAGGACTTCCTTTGCACCGCTGTTGTCTGCAACCTGTAAACGTGTTTCCTGCTGTATCATAATTACTTGACTTTTTCTACGATTTCAACTAATCTCCAGTTCTTGGTCTTGGAGAGAGGACGGGTTTCCATAATGCGGACGGTATCGCCTTCCGAGCACTCGTTGTTAGCATCCTCCGCCACGAATTTGGTGGACTTCTTCACGAACTTGCCGTAGATGGGGTGCTTCTCGTGCCTTTCAACCTTTACCACGATGGTTTTGTCCATCTTGTTGCTGACCACGATGCCGACTCTTTCTTTACGAAGATTTCTTTCCATAGTACTAAATTAGTTCTGCTGTTTCTCTTTCTCGGCCAGGATGGTGATCATGCGAGCGATATCCTGACGGGTCTTTCTGATCTTGGAGGTATCCTCCAGGGGAGAGATCGTATGGTTGAGCTTCATGGTGTCGAGGTTGTTCTTTTCAATCTCGATGCGGTCGCGAAGGTCTGCCACAGACATCTCACGTACTTCTGATACTTTCATGTTGTTCTCCTCCTTACGATTATTCTTCTACATAATCCCTGCGGACCACGAACTTGGTGGCGACGGGGAGTTTCTGGGCAGCAAGACGCATCGCTTCCTTTGCAGTTGCGAGGGAAACGCCTTCCGCTTCGAACAGAATGCGGCCGGGGGTGACGGGGGCTACGAAGCCCTGGGGATCACCTTTACCTTTACCCATACGGGTATCGAGCGGCTTAGCAGTGAACGGCTTGACGGGGAAGATGCGGATCCAAATCTGACCCTCACGGTTCATACGACGGGAAATGGCCTGACGGGCTGCCTCGATCTGCTGAGCGGTGAGCCAGCAGTTCTCAAGGTTCTTGAGACCGAAAGAACCGAATGCAAGCTGGTTTCCGCGACCGGAATTGCCCTTCATGCGGTTTTTCTGTTCCCTTCTGAATTTTGTTCTTTTAGGCTGTAACATTGTTGTAATGTTTAAAAATTTCCTTAATTTGCCCTAACTTATTGAAACTCAGCTGGTTGGGTGCGTTTTGCTCCAATTTGGGGATTGCAAAGTTACAAAAAAAATTTGATTTGCAAACATTTTTTCAAAAATATTTACACATTTTCGACCGCGGTTTTTAACACTTAACTCACTGAAACTCCGCGCCTTCCTTTCAGCAATAAAAAAAACTTTGCCCGATTTTCGACATCGGCCTTTCCGCAATAGAACAACACGAAAAAAGCCCGGCGTGGTGCCGGGCTTAAGAAATGGTGGAACTGTCAGGGTTATGGGATGGCGATGTCCATCAGATACGGGTCTTTTGCCTGACGGGTGCCGTCACCCATGACAAGGACGTAACCGAAATCGGTTTTCTCGATGCTGTCGTAAATGATCGGTACAACCACGTCTCCAAAGTGGTTGATAAGACCGTATTTGCCGTCCTTGGAAACAATGGAGAACTCCCTGGCCCTGGCTGGATCCGGCACGGAGCCGGGAAGTACCGTCTCGCCCCAGGCGTCGATATCCACCATTACTCCGTCAAGCCCGGCAATGAAGCATTTCCTGGAATTGTCCCATTCAAGACTGTCATAAATCACAGGAATATAGTTGTTGCCGCCGGGAGATATGACACCATATTTTCCGTCTTTCCTGACGATGAATCCGAACATATGACTTGAATCCCTCACATCGTACTCATCAAACAATGCCGCAAGATCCAAAGACCAGGGGCCCCATCCTTGGATAATGTCCAGATACTTGTCATACGCAGCAACGAGTCCGTCCTTGGCGATGAGATAGCCGTAGGGCTGCTCTGCGATGCCGTCGTAGACAGGCTCCAGAAGCACTTCACCCCACACATCCTTCATTCCGTATTTACCGTTTTCGGTAAACATCACGGGTGCGGGGGGATCCACCTCGTTTCCTGCGGGATCCAGGCAGAAGGAGTTATTCTCGTCAATGAACGCAGTGAAGAGGTTAACTGCGCTATCCCATGAAACATGGACGTATTTTTCAAAGAGCACATTGAGGTCCGCCGTCCAGGGGCCGCGGCCGATGATGTAGTTCAGCTCTTTATCCAGAGCCTCGTGCTCGCCGCCTATGGTAAGGAGCCAGCCGTAGGGCTGATATTCGATTGCATCGTATTCGGTTTCAAGGCCCATGGAGCCATCGGCCCAGATTGAACCCACTTTGTCGCCTCTGTGCACGATGAACATTTCGGCCTCCGGATTCCACTCAATCGACTCGTAGCCGGCGGCAAGGAGCTCTTCCGGATTCGCCGTCCAGTAGCCGTAAGGGATAATAACCTCGTCGCCCTGGGCCACCACGGCATGTTCACCGTCCTTGGTGACGTAATAGCCGCCGGCGGAGCAAGGGGCGATACTGTCGTAGTACGACTGCAGAAGGATGCGGCCGTCACGGCCAAGGAGGCCGTAGCGCTCGTTTTTGCGCACGATGAACGCCTCCATGCCAAGGGGCTCTATCGACAGGTATACGGGAGGGGCGATGCGGTTGCCGTCTTCGCTCACGAGGCCCATTCCGCCGTCTTTCTGCACCAGATATGCGTTAAGGGCGGGCTCCCAGCTGATGCCGTCGTACTGGGGCTCCACGAGGATGGCTCCATCGGCCTTGAGAATACCCATCTTGCCGTCCAGGACCACCTGGTAGCCGCCGTGGGGATTGAGATCCAGCACGTCATATCGGCAGGGAATAACCCATTCGCCCTTGGGGTTGATCATGCCCGACTTGCCGGACTTTGAGGCCAGGGCAAGGCCATCCTCCGAGAACTCGCCAAGTTCCGACAGGTTCATCTGAAGGAAGTTGGACACCAGCACGGGCACCCCGAGCCTGGGGCTGATTGCCGAACGCACGCCGATGAGCGTCTTAAACGGGCCCGACTCCGCGATTACGGTTGCGAAGCTGTCGAAAAGGGAGATATTGTCATACGTGGGCTCGATGAGATATACGTTCTCACGGGTGATGTAGCCCCATGAGTTTCCCGCCTTGATGCGGGCAACGGGCATGGAGGTGCCATCGGCCGACGTTACCACCTCGAACGGGCCGGCCTCGTCGAAGACCGCCTTGATGATCATCTTGCCGGAGGAGTTCGCATAACCCCACTTCCCCTTCTTTTCGGCGGGGACGAGTTCGTCTTCCAGGTCTTTTACAGGTTTCAGTTCGGGAATCTGGGCGAAGGCTTCACCCGCAATGCATAGAACTGCAATGATTGATAAAAGAAAGCGCTTCATCTTATGTGCTTGTTTGATAGCCACAAATATAGTAATTCCCGGCAAAAGTGCCAAGAATTACTTCTTTAAGTATTTATCGGGAATCTTTATGTCGGGCGGGGGCTCGTAGAATATGGAGTAATACAGCGAGGTGAAGGTGCCATCGGCCCAGGCCTGGCAAAGTTCCTCCAGGTCCTTGTCCTCCCCTTCCGGGTCGTACTGCGACTTGAGGTTGTTGTCGAATATCTTCGCGATGCCCTGCCAGAAGCCGGCGGCAACGCCGTTCTTATAAGTCTTGATTATGGAATAGGACGACTGGCCCGTTTCGCGGTCGATGAGTTTCAGAAGCACGCCGCCCTGGGTGATGGTCATCTTCCGCATGGTTTGTTCGAAGTCCTTGAACAGATCGGCCTGAATGGAGGAGATGTAGCGGTCTTTCTTCATCGCGCCCATGTTGTCCGCGGCGATGGTGCTGTCCACGATTTCCTGGATGCGGCCGGAAGCAAGGGCAAGGGGATATACTTTTGCGAAGTTATAGACCAGGCGGTAGTACTTGCGCCAGTCCTTGCGGGCATGCTTGGGATAGCCGAACACCCACACCGGATCCAGCTGGGCGTAGAAAACCGTGTCGCCTTCTTCTATCCTGTACGGCATGTACAGTGCGCGGTTCACGGCGTTGCCGTTTTCGTGGTAATACTCCATCTGCGCGCGCGCTTCCTGCTGGGCACGGGCCCTTTCCATGGCGCGCCGGATATGCCTCTGCCCCCACGCGGGTGCACACGCAATTATTAATAGGAGTATTACGGCCAGTTTTTTCATATCATTCTCTCGCGGCGGTTCAGTTCATAAGCAAAGACTTTGCCATAACGCCGCAGGCCCTACTTTTTGGGCACGGAGAATGATATCTTCACCTTTGGCTTGCGCTCGCTTGTGGTTGCGGGGCCATTGAGAATACCGCGATAGTAGCGGTCTTTGTCCAGTTCCTGGGTGGTTTTGGAGGATGAACTGCTGTAGGCGTTCATGTACTGGGCCAGCATCATGTAGTTATAGTAGTTGGAATAGCCGCCGTAGCCGCCATATCCGCCATAACCGTAACTGCCGTAGCCATACCCGTAGCCACCATAGCCATATCCGCCATAACCGCCGTACAGGCTGTTGTAATACTGCGCATACATAAGCTGTTGCAGATATTCGCTGTTGTAGCCTTCATTGGCCGTTTCCACGGTTTCCGTGTGAACGGTGAGGAACCAGATATCGTAGCGGGATAGCTTGGAGAGATCCTCCAGCCGGATGATTTCCTGGAAGTGGTGGGTGATGTCGGGACGGTAGGTGAGATTGGACCGGTCGATATCGCCCTGATTCTCCGAGCTTGCCGATGCGTCGCTGAGCCCGGCGAAGGTGATGGAGGTATCCGTCTGGATCATGCAGGTGGGGCTGATGATGGACGGGAACATGTCCAGCGCCTCGTAATCTTCTCCCTGCACTTCGAAGGGGAGATAGATGGTTGCGTGGTTGATGACAGCTTTCGAGGGATCTCCCTTTGTGCCGATGATGGCGAGAGCTTTTTCCCTGAGTTCACTTGCCAGAACCACCGGCTTGAGGCCGCCGCCACCCTCGATGTAGGCGTATTCGCTGGCATCGCCGGCCTTGGCGCGGGTCTCGTGGGAGGTGCGGTTGAAAGCGTACTGGTAGAACTTGGTGTTGTTGCTAAGGTATTCCGCCTCGTTGTAGAACGCGGGTTCTCCGGGGATGAACAGGAAGGTGGTGTCCTTCCGCACGCCGTTATATTCCGAGTTGATGGTGAGAAGGGCCACGTTGCTGTTGCGGTAATACTTGCCGGAGCTCACCATGAGGCAGGACAGTTCGAACATGTTGATGCGGCCGCCGTTGCCTGCGGGAGCGTCCATGTCGATATAGATGCCGGGAAGGGCCGCCACATAATCCTCATAGGAGGAGATGATGTGCTCCGAGTTCTCCAGGGCCGCGATCTTGTCCAGATACTCCTGGGTGAAAGCCTCCGTGAACTCGAACGACAGGGAGTCTGTTCCGTTGAAGATGGGAACGCCGCGGGAGATGCGCGTGGTGCCGTGGGGAATGTCCTGGTTGGTGCCGCTTTCAAGGGAACTTGATGCGAGCGGCCGGGTGAGCGCATACACGTTCACGTTCTGGAGGATGAACCGCTGGGATTCATCCGCGCAGGAGACCGAGTCGCAGGCAAAGTGTACGTCGAACTTCACGGGCTTGGGGTTCTTGCCCAGATCCAGAGTGTCGTCCACCGGAATGAGGGTGAAGGCCGATGCGCGGGTGGTGAGGCCGAAAACATCGTCCCTGATTGCGCCGATGGTGATGCGGGTGTCCGAGAAGCCCGACAGATTGTCCGCCATCCTCATCTGGAGATTGTCCAGGGTGAATTCCGCGGTGTAGGTGTCGTACTGCAGGCTGCTGTCTACAAGGCCGGAGCCCATCCTGCCGTCAATCTTGACGCAGGAGACCAGAACCGCAGCCCCCAGGGCCGCCAATATAGCGATGATGCGTGATTTCATTACAGGAACAAATCGTAAAAGCCGTTGTACTCGTCTTTGTACGTGCCGTCTGCGAGGGATGCCGGATCGCATTCCAGGACGGGGACGTTGAGGCCGTGGCAATAATCGGCCAGGGAGGCGGATACGTCGGCCGCGCCCAGGATTATGCCGTCCGAGTACAGGGCGGCCATCTTTGCGAGGTCTTCTCCCGTGGCTTCGGGGGTGAGGGGAACGTCTTTGGGCTTGATGGGGCCGAAGCGCACCGTTTCCGCGAAATTGGGGCCGAGGGCCTCTGCGGGAGTGTCCCCGTACAGGGAGAGGACGATTTTGCTGCCGGAGAAGATGGGATCGTCTTTATAGGCCTTCTTCAGGTACAGGGGCAGCACGTGGGAGATCCAGCCCGAGCAGTGGATGATGTCCGGGGCCCAGCGGAGTTTCTTCACGGTTTCCAGGACGCCACGGGCGAAGAATATTGCCCTTTCGCCGTTGTCCGGGAAGAAGTTGCCTTCATCGTCCCTGTAGATGAGCTTGCGCTTGAAGAAATCTTCATTGTCGATGAAGTATACCTGGATGCGGGCCGCCGAGATGGATGCCACTTTGATGATGAGAGGATGATCCGCTTCGCCAACAATGATGTTGATGCCGGACAGGCGGATGACTTCGTGAAGCTGGTTCTTGCGTTCGTTTATGCAGCCATAGCGGGGCATGAACACGCGGATTTCGCGGCCCCGCTCCTGGATTCCCTGGGGAAGTTCGCGGCCGATGCGTGCGATGTCCGTTTCTGGGAGGTACGGAAACATTTCCGAGTTAACGAACAGGACTTTTTTCACTGATTCTCCCATAATACTCATACGTTTAGTTCACAAAGATACGAAAATTTTTTCGGATTTCGGTGCGGTTTCGCTATATTTGGGGCGAAATTAAGCGGTAGTATGGCCAAAGCGAACAACGAAATAATCAAAAAACGTATCGCGGGTTCGTGGGTTTCCACGGTTATCTCCATCTCGCTCCTGCTGCTCCTGGTGGGCGTCGGGGCTCTGCTTGTGGTGAACGCCCGCTCGGTGTCGAACTACTTCAAGGAGCACATGCAGGTGAGCGTCCTGTTGAAGGACGACGTGTCCGATGAGGCCGCGGCGGACTTCGAGAAAGTGGTGGCCGGGGTAACCGGTGTGAAATCCACCCGCCTCGTCACCCGCGAAGAAGGCATCGAGGAGATGGCCCAGATGCTGGGAAGGGACTTTCTGAGCGTGTTCCAGGAGGCTCCGGTGCCCGTTTCCATCGACATAACCCTCTATTCCGAGTTCGTATCGGCAAACAGCATCGCCCTGGTGGAACAGGAGCTCATGGCCTTCCCGGAGGTGGACGAGGTGGTGTACCAGACGTCCCTCGTGGACGCGCTTAACCAGAACCTCGGGAAGATTTCCGCGGCTCTGGGCGTTCTGATCGCCCTTCTGCTTTTCATCTCCGTGGTGCTCATGGCCGGCACCGTGCGCCTCACGGTGTTCTCGCGCCGATTCACCATCCACACCATGCAGCTTGTGGGCGCAACCCGCAGCTTCATCCGCCGGCCCTTCGTGTGGCAGGCGGCACTGCAGGGGCTTGTGGCGGCGCTCCTCGCCATCGGCATGCTCGTTGGGCTTCTTTTCGCCCTCCGCAGCTCCTTCTCCCAGTTGTTCGGCATCTTCACCCTTCAGGGCCTTGTAATCGTTATGGCCACCGTCCTTGTGACCGGCCTCCTTATCTGCACCCTCAGCACAACCATCGTGGTGAACCGCCTCGTGGGCTTCAACCGCGACCAATTATACTCATACTAATGAAAAAGACTACTCCCACCCCGCAGGACGACTCCCGCATGGCCATCTCCCGCAAGGGCCTCTGGCTCATGGTGGCCGGCCTGGTGGTTCTGGCAGCGGGCTTCATCCTGCTTAGTGGCGGCGGCTCCAAAGACCCCGCCGTGTTCAATTACGCAATGTTCGATTTCCGCCGCCTGGTGGCCGCCCCCGTGGTAATCGTGGCCGCGCTCGTGGTAGAACTAATCGGCATTATGGGTTGGTTTAAAGAGAAGAAGAAATGACTTGGTGGCAGGCTATAATCCTTGGGCTCGTACAGGGTCTCACGGAGTTTCTCCCGGTTTCCAGCTCCGGGCATCTGGTAATATTCAGCCGCCTTCTGGGCGTTAACGGCGAGGGCTTTCTGGATTTCACCGTAACGGTTCATCTGGCAACGGTGATCGCCACGATCGTGGTGTTCTGGAAAGTGATATGGGACCTTCTCAAAGGCTTTTTCAAGTTCAAGTGGAACGACGAAACAGACTATATCTGCAAGATCCTGGTGTCGCTCATCCCCGTGATGCTGGTTGGCTTCCTTCTCAAGGACTGGGTAGACGGCCTTTTCAGCGGCAGCCTCCATCAGGTTGGCTTCGCCCTGTGCTTCACCGCCGCCCTGCTCATCCTGTCGGATTACCTCGGCCGTTCTTCCAGTCAAGCGGAGCGCGCGGAGAGATCTCACCCTCGTAACGGCATCTCCTGGTGGCAGGCCTTCGTGGTGGGCATCGCCCAGGCCGTGGCGGTTGTGCCGGGCATCTCCCGCAGCGGAAGCACCATCGCAACCGGCCTTCTGTGCGGGGTGGAGCGCAAGGGCATGGCCCAGTTCTCCTTCCTCATGGTGCTCATACCCATCCTGGGAGAGCAGCTGCTGGATATCGCCAAGGGCCTGATGGTTAGCGGAGTAATCGGCGGCGGCGTGAGCCCCCTGGCCCTCGTTCTGGGCTTCGTGGCAGCTTTCGCCTCCGGCCTTTTCGCCTGCAAGGTGATGATCGCCATCGTGAAGAAGGCAAAACTCACATGGTTCGCCGCGTACTGCGTGGTGGTGGCCGCCCTCATCTTCTTCCTCAGCTAAATGTTCACCTATTTCGTATCCGACGTCCATCTGGGACTTGATGTGGCCGATCCCGCCGGCCGCGAAGAGCGCTTCGTGCGCTTCCTTCGGGAGATTCCCGTGATGCGCACCAGCGCCGTGTATCTTCTCGGCGACATCTGGGACTTCTGGTACGAATACCGCGACGTTGTGCCCAAGGGCTATGTGGAGGTGCTTTCTGCGCTCATCGGCCTGATGAAAGCCGGCGTGAAGGTGTACTTCTTCCAGGGCAACCACGACATCTGGACGTACAAGTATTTCGAAGAGCTTGGCATGATACGGCTCGAGCAGCCCTATGAGGTGGAAATCGACGGCAAACGCTTCTGCCTCGGCCACGGCGACGGCCTCGGCCCCGGCATGCGCGGCTACAAGTTCATGCGTAAATGCTTCCACAGCCGCTTCCTGCAGGCGCTCTTCAGCAGCCTGCACCCATGGCTGGCCTTCCGCCTTGGCAACGGCTGGTCCAAGAAGTCGCGCCTTGGCAAGAGCATAAGTTACGAATTCAAAGGCACGTCGGAACCCCTCTACAAGTACTGCCTCTCCTACCCCAATCCCGTAGATTACTTCATCTTCGGCCACTACCACTGCCACGCGGATATCCCCGTATCGGCCACCGGCGCCCTCGCAACGCCCACAACGGTAACAACCGAGCAAACCTCCACCGAAGGGGCCCCGCGCCTCCTTCTCCTGCGCGACTGGATACAGTGCTCCAACTGGATAGAATTCGACGGCACCTCCTGCCATTACACAGAAGAGCCCAGCCTATAACAACCGGCCGGGCACGGCGGCAAACTCTCTTGCACACAAAAAAAAAGAATCCGGACGCGAAGGACCGGATTCTTTGTGTGATGTTGAGGGAGAATTACTCGCCTACTTTTTCCTGTACTTTTGCGATTGCGTCGCCAACGGTTGCAATGCCACTGGTTTCCTCATCGGGAATCTTGATGCCGAACACCTTCTCGAATTCCATAAGGAGCTCTACGGTGTCCAGGGAATCTGCACCCAGGTCATTGGTGAAGCTCGCGGTTTCGGTAACCTCGGATTCTTCAACGCCAAGCTTGTCAACGATGATAGCTTTGACCTGCTTTACGATTTCTTCGTTAGTCATAATGATTAGGTTTTAAGTTTATATTACGTTTTCTTATATCCGATATTCGTGCAAAGATAAGCAATTTTTCTCTACTTCTCAACTTTTGGCTGCTTTTTAGCCAATTTGAGCCATATACGCACACCGTTCAGGGAGTTGATAAAGAAGAAGCAGTACTTCACCACCATCACGGGTGCATATCCGTTGGAACCTGCTGCGCCACAGCGGTTTACCCACAGCGCGATGGAGAATATGTTCACGAATACCCATATGAACCACGAATCCGAATAGCACAGCGAAAGCAGTATCTGCCCGGTTATGTTCAGCACCATCACAATGGCGTCCAGCAGGATCTTATCGCGTTCCACGGCATCGGCCCCGCCCAGGCGCGCCACGTCGATATAATACAGTATCGCATACACGGCGGCGATACCGGCCACGATGCTCGCGCCCACGATAGCCCACTGCTTCCCGGTGAGCCTCAGAGCCTTTGGCGTCTCCTGCTTGCCTTCTTTGTTCTTCCCGGCGCCGTGCTTGCGCCACTGCCATATACCCACGAACTGCATCGGCAGGAAATAGCACAGGTGCAGGAGCGTTTGGCCGATGTTCCCCGCATCCCAGTTGGTGTATGCGCATATCGACACGTTCACAATCCCAAACAGGAAGTTCCATATGAGCCCGTTTGCGCTCATCACGCAGTTGAACACGCCCATCACCGCCCCCAGGGTAACCACCAGCATCTTCGCGATGTTCGCCCCCGGCTCCTGCATCTTGAAAATATTCACCACCAGCACAACACTGATCATCCCCACCAGGATGAACGCATTGAACCACTTGTTAAAAGTCTTTTCCTGTATCATAGCGTAAAATACAACTTTCTATCTATCAATTACTTATCAAAACACCCTGGGGCAAAAAAGCCCCAGGCACTTTTCATAATTTGTTATATATCAACAACTTCCAGTTTACACTTTCAAATACTCTTGTTTTCTTTTTTGCGACGTGACTAAAACTTTTTCTACCCCACAGGGGGGAGCGAAAAAGTTTTGTCCCGTCTGTTTTGGCTCACGCACTAGCCATCGCTCAAATAATCATGTATGCGGGTGGCGAGGGAGGCGCCGACGAGGGCGGAGAGCTCCTCGAGGGGGGCGCGGGCGATTTGGGCCACGGAGCCGTAGCTGAGGAGGAGGCGCTGCTCGGTTTTAGCGCCCACGCCGGGGATTTCGCGGAGGGCGCTCCGGATCGCCGCTTTGGAGCGGAGGTCGCGGTGGAAGGTGATGCCGAAGCGGTGGGCTTCGTCGCGGATTTGCTGGAGCACCTTAAGCGCACGCGAGTTGCGGTCGATAAACAGCGGATACGGATCCCCTACCCGCACAACTTCTTCGAGGCGTTTTGCCAGGCCCACAACCGTGAGTTTGTCCGTGAGCCCAAGCTCCGCCAATGCCTGCCATGCGGCATCCAGCTGGCCGCGGCCGCCGTCGATCACGATCAGATCCGGTAAATCAGAAGGCGCCTCCGCCAGCATCCGCGAGTAACGCCTGTTCACCACTTCTTTCATGGACGCAAAGTCGTTCGCGCCGATAACGGTCTTTATCTTGAACTTGCGGTAGTCTTTCTTGGAGGGCTCCGCCTCGCGGAACACAACGCAGGAGGCCACAGGGTTGGTGCCCTGGATGTTGGAGTTGTCGAAACACTCGATGTGCCGAGGGAGCCTGTCCAGGGACAACGCCTTCTGCAATTCCTCCATAACCGAAAGCCGCCAGGCGTCGGGATCCGTGTGCTCTTTCTGCTTGATCGAGTTGAAGTGGAACTCCTTGGCGTTCTTGCCGCTGAGCTCCAGCAGGGCCAGTTTGTCCCCGCGGACGGGCACACGGAAGGCAACCCCGTCTATTGTAACATCCGGCAGGAACGGCACGATCACCTCCGGTGCCAGGGCGCCGAACTTATCTTCAACCTCGCCGATGAACGTAGCCAGGAACGTGGAGGGTTCCTCTTCGATCTGGCTCTTGAAGCCAAGATTCAGGCTCTGCACGATCGCTCCCCCGCGGACGCGAAGGAAGTTTCCATACGCTTCGGAGCCATCCAGGACGATCGAGAACACATCGGCATCGATATCCTGGGCCGATGTTACCACGCTCTTGGCGTAGTGCTTCTGGACCGAGAGCATTTTCTCCTTGTAGAGCTGCGCCTGCTCGAAATCGAGCTGCGCGGCGGCATCGGCCATGAGATTGCGGTAATGCTTGATTACGTCGCTGCCGCGCCCGGAGAGGATGCGAACGATGTCGTCGATGTTCGAAGTATACTCCTCCTTGGATATTCCACCGACGCAGGGAGCCTTGCATCGGCCTATATGGAAATCCAGGCAGGGGCGGAATTTGTGCTGGAGAATAGCCTGGGAAGTGATGTTGAGCCGGCATGAACGAAGCGGGAACACAGAAGCGAAGAACTCCAGCATCCCGCGGGCGTGCAAGACGGAGCTGTAGGGGCCGAAATAGCGGTTCCCCTTGCCCTTTTCCATGTGGCGGGTGATGAACACGCGCGGGAAATCGTCGCCCGTGACGCATATCCAGGGATAGGTCTTGGAGTCCTTCAGGAGGATGTTGTATTTGGGCTTGTACTGCTTTATGAGATTGTTTTCCAGCAGCAGGGCATCGGCCTCCGAATCCACCACGGAGTACTGCGCATCGGCAATCTTCGAAACAAGGATGCGGGTTTTGGCGTTAAGGCGCTCCGGCGGCACGAAATACTGCGCCACCCTCTTGTGGAGGTCCTTCGCCTTACCCACATATATGACATTACCCCCGGCGTCGTAGTATCTGTACACGCCGGGGTTATGGGGAAACAATGCGATTTTTTCCCTTACTGTCATTTGGCCGATGCCAACGCCTCGCTCACCGCTTTTTCAATATCATCCCCGCGAAGACCGCGTGCGATGATGGTTCCGTCCGGGCCGATGAGCATGATGTGCGGAATACCCTCGATGCCGTAGATGTCCGTGGGAATCTTCTGGGCGTTGATAATCTGGTCCCACTTGATTCCGAGCTCCTTGGCCGCGGCCTTGGTGTCCGTGGGATTATCCCATACGGCAACACTTAACACATTGAAGTTCTTGCCTTTATGCTTCTTGTAAACGGCGGCGATATTGGGAAGTTCCGCCTTGCAGGGGCCGCACCAGCTGGCCCAGAAGTCCACAAGAACGAACTTGCCCTTACCCACGAAGTCCGAGAACTTCACCGTGGATTTGTTGGGCTTTTCCGGATCCTGCACGACCGTGAAGTCGATGAACTTGGAGCCTGCGCCGGTTTTGCTCTTGGTGTCGTAGAGATTGATGAGCTTCTGGATATAAGGGTCTTGGCGGAGTTCGTCCGAAAGGCTGCCAAGGGCTTCCACCATCTTGGCGTCATCGTCCGTCTGGATGGAGGAGATGGCAAGGAGGCCCACCACATTGTCCGTGTTCTGCGAAAGAACCTCGAAATAATGAGCGTTGTATTCCTCCACGGCCTTGTCCAGATATTCTTCCTGCTGGGCTTCGTCCAGGGATTCCATCTCCGCGTTGAACTTGTCCATGAAGGCGGCATCCCATTCGTTGAGAGCCTTCGCGCGGGAAGTGATGCCTTCCGGATCGTCCGATGTGGCAACGCCTTTTTCCGTGTCGATGGTGATATTGCTGCCGTCCGATACGAAATGCACCGGATCCGCCTCCGTGAGCATGAATGCAAGCTGAGTTTTGTCCACGGGAAGCAGCACGTTCACTTTGCCGCGAACCACGGCCACGGTGGTGTCCCACTGCTCGCCGATGGAGAAGGTTACAGAATCCGGGGCTTCGCTGCCGAAATCACAACTTACGCGGGTGAGGCCGCCGGGGTTTGCCTGGGTGCAGGCGACCATCGCGATTGCCGCGGCCGCAAGGATAATCTTGTTGAGTTTCATATTCATATAGTATAATCATACAAAAGTACTCAAGTTCTGCGTAAAAAACAAGGGCGAGCCTTTTCAGGTTCGCCCTTGCGATGATGCGTTACGCTACGCTTATTTGCGCTCGCCGCCACGACGGCCGCCACGGCCGCCACGGCCACCGCGTTCGCCACGGCCGCCTTCACGACGACCGGCGCCGGGTGCTGCAGCGCTGGATGCGAAGCCGGCGTTAGGAGAAAGATCCTGTTTGCCATACTTCTCACCGTTGCAGATCCACACCTTGATACCCATGGTACCCATCTGTGTGCGGGCTACTGCGAGTGCGTAGTCGATATCGGCACGGAAGGTGTGCAGGGGGGTACGACCCTCCTTGAACATCTCGCTGCGTGCGATTTCGGCGCCGCCTACGCGACCGCTGATCTGAACCTTGATACCCTCTGCACCAACGCGCATTGCGGTGGCGATGGCCATCTTGATGGCGCGGCGATAGCTCACGCGGCCTTCAATCTGACGGGCGATGCTGTCTGCTACGATTGTAGCGTCTACCTCGGGGCGTTTCACCTCAAAGATGTTGATCTGAACATCCTTGTTGGTGACCTTCTTGAGTTCTTCCTTAAGTTTATCTACCTCCTGGCCGCCTTTGCCGATGATGACACCGGGACGTGCAGCGTGAATGGTGACGGTGATGAGCTTAAGGGTGCGCTCAATGATGATGCGGGAGAGGCTGGCCTTTGCAAGACGGCTTCCCAGATACTTGCGGATTTTGTAGTCCTCTGCGATCTTCTCTGCGTAGTTACCACCTACCCAGTTGGAGTCCCAACCACGGGTGATACCGATACGGTTGCTGATTGGATTGGTTTTCTGTCCCATTTTTTAATTCTCCACTGTTGCAGGTTTGACATCGAGTACGATGGTGACGTGGTTGGAACGCTTGCGGATGCGTCCGGCACGGCCCTGAGGGCAGGGGCGGATACGCTTCAGCGTGCGTCCTTCGTCTACCATGATAGTCTTAACATATACGTTACCGGCTTCCAGCTCGCGGCTCTGTTCGGTGTTCTTCGCCTCCCAGTTTGCGATGGCGCTGCGGAGGAGTTTCTCCAGACGCACGGAAGCTTCCTTCTTGGAATAGTGAAGGAGGTCCAGAGCGTGGTTTACTTCCTGTCCGCGCACGGTGTCGGCCACCAGGCGCATCTTCCTCGGGGAAGTGGGCACGTCGTTAAGCTTTGCTATAGCGGTCTGTTTCTTGGTCTCTTTCAGGCTCTCGGCCATAAGTCTTTTTCTCTTACCCATAATGCTTTTCCTTTAAACATTATTTCTTATTGTTGCCGGCGTGGCCTCTGAAAGTTCTCGTGGGAGCGAATTCGCCCAGCTTGTGACCAACCATGTTCTCCGTAACGTATACCGGAATGAACTTGTTGCCGTTATGGACGGCGATGGTGTGGCCCACAAAGTCAGGGGAAATCATGCTGGCACGGGACCAAGTCTTGACAACCTCTTTCTTCTTGCTGCCTTCGTTCATAGCAAGAATTCTGCTTTCCAGGGCTTCCTGGATGTACGGTCCTTTTTTAAGTGAACGACTCATAATCTTGTGCAGTTTATTCCGTTATTTCTTACGTCTTTCAATGATGAACTTGTTGGAAGTGGCCTTCGGGTTGCGGGTCTTCTTACCCTTTGCAGGGAGACCCTTGCGGGAACGCGGGTGACCACCGGAGGCGCGGCCTTCACCACCACCCATCGGGTGATCATGAGGGTTCATGACAACACCGCGGTTGTGGGGACGGCGGCCAAGGTGACGGGTGCGTCCGGCCTTTCCGTAAGATTCAAGATTATGATCCGTGTTGGACACGATGCCCACGGTGGCGCGGCAGGTTACGGGAACCATGCGGGTCTCACCCGAAGGGAGGCGCAGGATTGCGTAGTTGCCTTCACGGGCTGCGAGCTGTGCATAGGTGCCGGCGGAACGGGCCATTGCAGCACCCTGGCCGGGACGGAGTTCAATTGCGTGAACGAGCGTACCCACGGGGATGTTTGCAAGGGGCAGGCAGTTGCCGAGATCCGGGGAGGCGGCGGGGCCGTTCTCCACAGTCTGGCCTACTGCAAGACCGTTAGGGGCGATGATGTAGCTCTTGCTGCCGTCCTGGTATTCGATGAGGGCGATGCGGGCGCTGCGGTTAGGATCGTATTCGATGGTGAGTACGGTTGCCTTTTCGCCGTCGCGGTTGCGGAGGAAGTCCACAATACGATACATCCTCTTGTGACCGCCGCCGCGGTAACGCACTGTCATCTGGCCGGTATTGTTGCGGCCGCCAGTGGACTTAAGGGGTTCGAGGAGCTTCTTATAGGGCTTCTTCGCGGTGATTTCCTCAAAAGAGCTGATGGCCTTGTTGCGCTGGCCGGGAGTCACCGGTTTGTACTTCTTGATTGCCATATTCTATTCCTCCTCTTAAATGTTAGCGTAGAAATCGATCTTCTCTTCACCTGCAAGAGTGACATAAGCCTTCTTGAAGTGATTGGTACGACCGCGCAGGAGACCACTCTTGGTGTAGCGCTGTTTGCGCTTGCCGTGATAGTTGAGGGTGTTCACGTCGAGGACGTTCACATTGTACATTTTCTCAACTGCGTCTTTTATCTGGAGCTTGTTGGCCTTGCTGTCCACGATGAAACCGTAGCGGTTCAGTTTTTCGCCCTGAGCCGTCATTTTCTCGGTTACGATTGGCTTAATTAAAATTCCCATTTGTCTGTCTCCTTTACTTTACCCTCTCTGCGAGAATGTCCTGGACGCCGTCTACCAGCACGAGGCTGTGTGCGTTCATGATTGCGTAGGTGTTGATTTCATCTACGGTGATAACCTTCACGTTTTCGAGGTTGCGGGATGAAAGATAGATGTTCCTGGAATTCTCCGGAAGAACCATGAGAACCTTGCGGTCGCCGGCCTTGATGGCTGCGAGGATGCCGAGGAGTTCCTTGGTCTTGGGAGCGTCCATTGCGAAGGGTTCAACCATCACGATGCCGTTCTCCTGAGCCTTATAAGAAAGCGCGGATACGCGGGCGAGGGACTTAACCTTCTTGTTGAGTTTGTTGCGGTAGTCGCGGGGCTTGGGGCCATGGATGTTGCCGCCACCCACGAAGATACCGGCCTTGAGGGAACCGTGACGTGCACCGCCGCCGCCTTTCTGACGGCCGAGCTTCTTGGTGGAATAGGCCACCTCGCTGCGGTCCTTGGTCTTGGATGTTCCCTGCCTCTGGTTTGCAAGATACTGCAGAACGTCCAGATATATGGCGTGGTCGTTAGGGGTTACACCGAATACTTTCTCGTCCAGAACGACTGATTTTCCGGATTCGGTACCGTCGATTTTGTATACCTTCAATTCCATTTTTTAGTCCTCCAGAATTAAGTATGAACCCTTGGCTCCGGGAACGGAACCTTTAACCACGAGGAGATTGTTCTCTGCGTCTACTTTGAGAACCTCAAGGTTGAAGACTTTGACGCGCTCGTTGCCCATGTGTCCTGCCATGCGCATTCCGGGGAATACGCGTGAAGGCCATGAGGAAGCACCCATGGAACCGGGGTGACGGAGACGGTTGTGCTGACCATGGGTCACGCCGCCTACACCTGCGAATCCGTGGCGCTTTACTACGCCCTGGAAGCCTTTACCTTTGGATGTACCGACCACGTCGATGTACTTCACATCGGTGAAAACGTCTGCTACGGTGACAACGTCGCCGAGCTTAAGCTCACCCTGGAAGTCTGCGGGGAACTCCACAAGTTTCTTCTTGGGGGTTACTCCTGCCTTTTCGAAATGGCCTTTAAGAGCCTTGCTGGTGTGTTTCTCTTTCATTTCGTCATAGGCAAGCTGCACGGCGGCATAGCCGTCTTTTTCAACTGTGCGAACCTGCGTGACAACACACGGACCAGCCTCGATGACGGTGCATGGCACATTCTTGCCATCAGCACCGAAGACGGAAATCATTCCGACTTTTTTTCCAATTAAACCAGGCATTGGTGTTCGTTAATTAATTGTTTATAAATACTTTAACCACTAAAAAATGCGGCTCGCGCACTTTTTGCGGGCCGCAAATATAGGAATAATATTTTGATTTACCAAAAGTTATGAACAGTTTTTCAACTGCTTTTAACGCACCCAGGCCTTTAGTTCTTTCCATGGAACTTCCACCGAAATGATGCCGAAAGCATACGGGGCGATCTCATAGGGCTGGAAGGTCCACTGCACTCCCTTGGGGCCGGGGAGGTACACTCCGTTCACCCATGCGCCGGTTGGCTCGGCGAAGCCCTGCTCAAGCTCGTCCACGTCGAACCCATCGGCCTTCAGCTGGGGAATGTAGTCGCTCAGGAGATGCTGGCGGATGAGGGCGGAAACGGGCTCCTCGTAGCCTTCCTTGAAGAATTCCTGCTCCTCCACGAGTTCGCCGGTTTTCTTGCTGAACACGAAGTATACGCAGCCTGATTGGCCGTGGGCGCCGCCGCGATACTCGTAGAACACGTTTTCGTAGCGGTGGTAGCTGCCCCAGTCCGGGAGGAAATGGCCGTCGGTCTCGAAGCCCCAGGACATTATGCGCTGGTCGGAAGTATCGGCCACGCTGGGGAGATATTCGGCCAGGTATTCGTCCACGAGGGCATTGCGGTAGTAAACGGCGATGGAGTCCACGCAGTCGTCGGTTTCCCAGCCGTAGCCGAACAGGAAATCGGTGATTCCGCGGCGGATGAGATCGGAAACATTATCCTTGCCGATGGGATATTCGGCCGATATGTTCACGCTCAGGGAGTCCTGGGCGCGCAGTTCGGACAGGGGAAGCACGAAATCGTCGGTATAGGTGGCGATTTTCAGATTTGTCTGGCAGGAGGCAAGGATAAGGGCCGATACCGCCAGGGGTGCGATGAGTCTTTTCATGGGATCAGTCGTTGTTCATTTCGGAAATGTCGGTCGGACGGGGCGAATCGTCGCCCATCAGGTAGCGGGCGTAATAATCGGCCATTTTCCAGAAGAAATACTCGTTCATGTTGCCGAAGCCGTGCCTCTGGCCAGGGAGAATGAGCATGTCGAAGCGCTTGCCGGCCTTGATGAGGGCGTCAACCACGCGGATTGTGTTGGCAGGATGCACGTTATTGTCGATGTCGCCGTGCACCAGCAGGAGGTGGCCCTTCAGGCGGGATGCGATTTCCGGATTAGTGTCGATCTTGTAGTAGAAGGTGGTGTCCGTCTGGGTGAGCATTTCGGTGATGCCGTGATGCTGCTCGCTCCACCAGCGGTTGTAGATGCTGTTGTCGTGGTTGCCGGCGCAGGAAACCGCCACCTTGAAGAAATCCGGATACTTGAGCATTGCCGCGGTGGACATGAAGCCGCCGCCGGAATGGCCGTGGATGCCAACCCTGTCGATGTCGATCCAGGGATACCGCGCGGCCAGCTGCTGGATGGCGTATTTCTGGTCTTCCAGGCCATAGTCGCGGAGGTTGCCATAGCCGTAGTTGTGGTACCACTTGGAGCGGTTGGGGTGGCCGCCGCGGTTGCCAACGGTGATAACTATCATGCCGATCTGGGCTAGGCGGTCCGTGCGAAGGAAGCCCGCGCTCCAGGAGATGTTGTTGGCCTCCACCTGCGGGCCGGGATACACGTAGTCCGCAATGGCGTACACCTTGGTAGAATCGAAGTCGAAGGGCTTGTAAATGGCCCCGTAGAGGTCTGTAATGCCGTCCGCCGCCTTAACGGTGAAGCGCTCCGGGAACTTGTAGCCGGCGGCGAAGAGTTCGCTGAAATCCGCCTCCTCCAGGTCCATGCGGCCGCCGTTGGCGTCATAAAGGGCCACGGCGGGCTTTGCGTCCACGCGGGAGTAGTTGGCAACAAAATAGCGCGCGTCGTCAGAGGCTTCCGAGAGCACGTCCATGTCGTCCATGTCCAGCTGGCGCATGGGGCCGCCGCTCAGCGGAACCCTATACGTGTGCATCTGGTAGGGGTTTTCATCGGCCTTCACCCCGCAGGCGCTCACAAGGAAATAGGTGGTACCAACCCCCAGCACATCCTCCACGTGGAAGGCGCCCTTGGTCAGGTTGCCCTTGAGGGTACCGTCCGGGCCGTAGCGATAGATGTTGGCCCAGCCGTTGCGCTCGCTCCACCACAGGAAGTCCCCGCCGGGAAGGAATTCGGGCCTGCGGTTCTCCACATAGGTGTTCATGCGTTCGGACACCACGGTGCGGGTGCTGTCCGCCCCCACGTCCACGTGGCAAAGGTCCATGCGTTTGAGGTCGCGGCTGCGGCGAAGCAGCCAGAAACCGTTTTCGTCGCCCATCCAGCGCATGCTCATGTAGTCCTTGTAAATATCGGCCGCGCTCCATTCCGCCATAAGAATCTCCGCGTCCTGGTCCTTGAAGGCGTTCATTGCCACTTCCTGAATGTTGCCTTCCAGGTCCATTATGCACAGTTTACCCTGAGGCCCGGGCTCTCCCGGCATCTGGTAGTGATAGGTCTCCAGAGTGGGACGGGGCATGGACAGGGAATTGATTACCCAGAACTTCTTCACCATGGACATATCCCAGCGGATGAATGCCACGTGCTTGCCGTCCGGGGCCCAGTATGCCGCAGGGAAATGCCTAGCGGTGGTGTCCGTTTCGTTATCGCCGGAGTAATTATCGCCGTCGTAGGAAAACTCAGCCGTTCCGTCGAAGGTGAGCCTCTTCTCCACGATGAGGGAATCTTCCGGGTCGATGGAGAAAAGCCTCATCGACGTGCTGTCCATCAGGTACAGATCGTGATTTTTCACATATATGCCGATGGTGCCGTCCGGAGAAACGTTCGCGAAATCCGGATACAATTCCTCCTCTTCCTCCGTATCCCAGGTGAGCTCTTTCGTGTCGATGTCGTACTTGAAGCGGTACGTAATATACTCCTTGGTCTCGAAGCCCGCGGTGTCCCTCTTGTGCGTCTTGGACTCGATCT
>JAEEUZ010000071.1 GCA_016290725.1 Bacteroidales bacterium
AGGACTTCGGGGATCTCGATGTATCCTTCCTTCTGGTTGTCTTCCAGCAGGGCGGCAACAACGCGCGGAAGCGCGAGCGAGCTGCCGTTCAGGGTGTGAACGAGCTGCATCTTGCCGTTTTCGTCGCGGTAGCGGCACTTCAGGCGGTTGGCCTGATAGCTCTCGAAGTTGGACACCGAGCTGATTTCCAGCCACCTGCCCTGAGCCGCGCTATAGAGCTCGAAATCGTAGGTGATGGCCGATGTGAAGCTCATATCCCCGCCGCAGAGGCGAAGGATCCTGTACTTGAGGCCGAGCTCTTTCACCAGGCCTTCCACGTGGGCAATCATTTCGTCCAGAGCGGCATAGCTGTTCTCCGGTTTCTCAATACGCACGATTTCCACTTTGTCGAACTGGTGCAGGCGGTTCAGGCCCCTCACGTCCTTGCCGTAGGAACCGGCTTCGCGTCGGAAGCAGGGTGTATAGGCGGTGAGTTTGCAGGGGAACTGATCCTTGTCCAGAATGACGTCGCGGAAGATATTGGTCACGGGCACCTCCGCGGTGGGAACCATATAGAAATCGTCCAGGCCGGCATAGTACATCTGGGCTTCCTTATCCGGAAGCTGGCCTGTGCCGAAACCGGAAGCGGCGTTAACCATCACGGGAGGTTCCACCTCCAGATAGCCCGCAGCCGTGTTCTTGTCCAGGAAATAGTTGATGAGGGCCCTCTGGAGCCTTGCCCCCTTACCCTTGTACACAGGGAAGCCGGCGCCGGTGATCTTCACGCCCAGGTCGAAGTCGATGATGTCGTATTTTTTCGCCAGTTCCCAGTGCGGCAGGGCATTCTCCGGAAGATCCGGTTCCGGACCGCCCATCTTCACTACCAGGTTATCCTCTGCGCCCTTTCCTTCCGGAACCAGGTCGCAGGGAAGGTTGGGAAGAAGGACGATGGCATCGTCCAGTTCCTTCTGGTTCTCCGCCGCAAGGGCAAGGAGTTCACCTGAACGAGCCTTGAGCGATGCTACCTCCGCCTTTGCGGCTTCAGCCTCCGCCTTGAGACCCTGCTTCAGGAGAGCGCCGATCTTCTCGGCAGCCTTCTTCTGCTGGCCCAGCAGATTGTCCGATTCCTGCTGGCAGGCCTTGCGTTTGTCGTCCAGCGCAATCACTTTTTCAACGAGCGCGCGCGCGTCGAAATTCTTTTTGGCGAGTTTCCGCACAACCAGTTCGGGGTCGTCGCGGAGTTGTTTAAGCGTTAGCATACTGTCTTATTTAATGTCGAAAGAGGACGTGCGCTCCGCGGGGAAGCACAGGTCCTCTTTAAAAAGAATCTGTGAAATACTTCTCCCTAGTTTTCGAGGGGAAGTACGGAAACGTAGGACTTATCCTCACGCTTACGGGTGAATTTCACGGTTCCGTCGATGAGAGCGTAAAGGGTGTGATCCTTGCCCATGCCCACGTTAAGACCGGGGTTGTGCACGGTGCCTCTCTGGCGGACGATGATGTTGCCGGCTTTCACTACCTCTGAACCGAACTTCTTGATGCCAAGACGTTTGGAATGCGATTCACGACCGTTCTTGGAACTGGATTGACCTTTCTTGTGTGCCATAATCTAATCTCCTTTAAACGTTAAGCGATAGCGTCGATGTGAATCTTGGTGAGCTTCTGGCGGTGGCCGTTCAGCGTCTGGAATCCTTTACGACGGATTTTCTTGAATACGAGAACTTTCTTTGCCTTGGCATCGTCGTCCACGACGGTGGCCTTGACAACTGCTCCCTCTACATACGGTGTTCCAACCTTCACGGCACCTTCGTTGTCGATGAGAAGGACCTTGGGGAACTCTACAGCTTCTCCGTTCTTCGCGGTGAGGCGGTTAACGAAGATGTCCATTCCAGCTTCCACTTTGAACTGCTGGCTTGCAATGTCTACGATTGCGTACATTGTTGATACAAAACTTTTTATAAGTTTCAGCCGTAAGCGGGTACCAATCCGGGCTACCACTTCTGGAGCTTATCGGCCATAAAATTGGACGGCAAAGTTACAATTATTTCGCAGAACTGCAAAACTTTTTTTGCATAAAGCGTTGGAGTTCACGCTTTTTTTTTCGAAATTTGTTGCGACTGCGAAATATAACTAAAATGTTAACAATATGAGAAGGAAAAAGAAAGACAACTCCTACAAATGGAGCTTCGCCTCCGTAGGCGGAACCGTTAGGGTGAACATCAAGAGCGGAGAAGACATCCGCCACCTCGGCGAACTGGACCGCAAGATGTGGACGGTACTCTCCTGCCCCGTCACCGGGCTGGAATTCGACCCCAAAGCCCTGAAATACATGGATGGAGACTCTGACGGCAAAATCCGGGTCGATGAGGTCATCCGCACGGCCCAGTGGCTCACCCGCATCCTCTCAGACGCAGAACTCCTCGTCAAAGGCGCAGACAGCATCCCCCTGAGCGCCTTCAATGAGGCCGATGAGGACGGCGCCCGCCTGCAGTCGTCGGCCCGCCAGATCCTTGGCAACCTTGGCCTGGACAAAGACAGCATCGGCCTGGAAGAAACCACCGACAATGCGAAGATATTCGCCGGAACCCGTTTCAACGGGGACGGTATCATCACTCCCCTTTCCGCAGGGGACGAAGCCCTCGGGGCCCTTGTAACCGAGATTGGCAAAGCCATGGGCACGGTGAAAGACCGCAGCGGGGAAGACGGCATCGATGCCGATAAGATTGAAGCCTTCTACGCCGCGGCAGCGGATTTCGTAGCCTGGACGGAAGCCGGGGTATTCCCCTTCGGAGATGCTACCGCAGATGCCCTCGCCGCCGTGGAGGCCCTCAAGGACAAGGTGGCGGACTATTTCATGCGCTGCAAGCTCATCGCCTTCGACCCGGAAGCCGCAGCCGGAGTGGGCGTATCGGCGGAAAAGATCGGCGCTATCGAAGGCAACCTCGCCCTGGCGGCCGACCAGATTGCCCTTGAGCCCATCGCAGCCCCTTCCGCCGGTGGCAAGCTTCCCCTCAAGGATGGCATCAACCCCGCATGGAAAGCCGCCGTGGACAAGATGGTCGCGCTGGTACTGGACGGCAAAAAACAGAGCCTCGGCGAAGAGGAGTGGAACGAGATTCTCGCCAAATTCGCCCCGTACACAGCCTGGATGGCAGAAAAGAAGGGCGCCGAAGTGGAGCCCCTTGGCATAGACGCCGTGAAGGAAATACTCAAGGCGGATAAGAAAGCCGAACTTCTGGCCCTTGTGGAAGAAGACAAGAAACTGGAAGCGGAGGCCCTTTCCATCGAAGAGGTGGACAAAGTGGTCCGTCTGGTGAAAAACTTCCACCCCTTCCTTAATAATTATGTTGTCCTGGCCGATTTCTACGATCCCAAGAAGAAAGCCATCTTCCAGGCAGGACGCCTGTACATCGACCAGCGCTCCACCGACCTTTGCATCACCGTCGCCGGTCCCAGCCCGGAGATTTCCTCCCTCAGCGGCATGTACATCCTGTACTGCGCATGCAAGTCGGATAAACTTGGCAAGGCCATGAACATTGCCGCCGTGCTCACGGACGGCGACGTGGACGGCCTCCGTCCCGGCAAAAACGCCGTCTTCTATGACCGCGAGGGCAACGATTACACGGCAACCGTAACATCCATCGTGGATAATCCCATCTCCCTCCGCCAGGCCTTCTGGGCACCTTACCGCAAGGTTGGCAGATGGATTTCGGACAAGACGGACAAAGCTGCGGCCGAAAAGAACGACAAATCCCTGGCCGGCTTCACCGCCGCGGCAGACGGCGCAACCACCGTCCCCCCGGCAGACGGCCAGCCCAAGGCTGCATCGGCCTTCGACATTGCGAAGTTCGCCGGCATTTTCGCCGCCATCGGCATGGCCCTGGGCTTCCTGCTGGATGCCCTCGTGGCAATTGTGAAGGGCGCCGCATCGCTCAAGATCTGGCAGCTGCTACTGGTTATTGTGGCCATCCTTCTGGTGATTTCCCTGCCCTCGGTATTCATCGCCTGGCGTAAACTCCGCCGCAGGGACCTTGGCCCCGTGCTCAACGCCAACGGCTGGGCAATCAACGCCAAGTCGCTCGTGAGCATCAAGTTCGGCCGCACGCTCACCAAGCTCGTCAAGTATCCCAAGATGTCGGCCGTGGATCCCAAGGCGCGCCGCAGGGCCCGCTTCTGGAGGGCTGTTCTGTGGGTGCTCATCGGCCTTGTAGTAGCAGCCGGAATTCTGTTCCTTCTTCACCTGAAGGGCGTACTCACCATTCCTTTCCTCGTTAAGTAATGGATTCACCGTTCATTTACAACGCTCCGGTGAGCGGCAAGAACTTCATCGGCCGCCGCCAGGACAGCATGATACTCCAGAATCTCCTTAGCCAGGGAGAGCACGTTGCCATTTGGGAGCCGCCCAAAACGGGCATATCGTCACTTATCCGTTATGCCATGTTCAATATGAGCATCGGCGCAAAACCGTCCATTACGGTTGAAGTGTCGCTCATGAACGTGCGCACGCTGGAGGAGTTCCTCATCAAGGTGGGTTCCGCCCTGATAAGGAGCATCGCGGCAACGCCCATGGAGTATGCGGAGGTGGTGGACAGATTCCTTCGCGGAACGCATCTGGTCTTCGATGAGAAACAGTATTCCTCCAAGGACGAGGTCCTCTCGCTGAGCTGGACACCCGACGATGAAGACATCCGCGCCCTGCTGGTACTCCCCTTCAAGATTGCGGAAAACAGGAACCAGAAACTGTTCCTTATCCTGAACGAATTCCAGAACGTGAGTTTCACGGAGGATCCGGACCGGATTCTCCGCCCTCTGGACGATGTCCTCCGCTCCCCCCACGGTCACGACTGCTCATACATCTTCACGGGGTCCATGGTGAACGCCATGCAGTCCATCTTCGTTGGCAGCAGGCTCTTCCACCGCGTGGTAACCCGCGTTAAACTCTCGGAAGTAGACGACCGCGACATCACAGACCACGTCAACAAGGGCTTCCTTTCCAGCGGTAAAGTTGTAACCAACAAGGACCAGCTTCAGGGCGCGTGCCACCTGCTTCGCAACAACCTGTGGTATTTCAACCAGTTCGCCTCGTTCTGCGACTCCATGTCCAAGGGCTACATCATGGAACCGGCGATGGTGGATGCCCTAAACTGCCTTATCGCCCTTCACGAGCCCCGTTTCACGGCCATCATGAACAGCCTCACCACACATCAGGTGAATCTGCTTAGGGCAATCAAAGACGGCGTCACGCATTTCAGTACGGCGGAAGTCATACGCAAGTATTCACTTAATTCATCGGCCAATGTCAACCGTGTAAAGGAGGCCCTGATGAAGAAAGAGGTCATCACTTTTGTGGAAAACGACACTCCCCTCATTCTGGACTCCCTGTTCGAGTACTGGCTCAAAACCTATTATTTCGAGAATAAATGAAGCACATAGTAGTACTCACCGGCGCCGGTGTGAGCGCGGAAAGCGGTTTCTCCACCTTCCGCGACGCCGGCGGCCTGTGGGAGCAGTACGACGTTAACGACGTCGCCTCCATAGAAGGATGGTACCGTAACCGCGAACTGGTCCTGAACTTCTACAACGGCCTGCGCATCCAACTGCGTAACGCAAAACCCAACGCCGCGCACGAGGCCATTGCCGCACTGGAGAAGAATTATAATGTGGACGTGATTACCCAGAACGTGGACAACCTCCACGAAAGGGCCGGTTCAACACGCGTTCTCCACCTTCACGGGGAGCTCACCAAGGTTCGCCCGGAAAACGGCGTGTACGACAGGACGGGGCGGGAAGACGAGGTAATCGACATCGGCTATGATCAGTGCTCCCTTGGCGACAAAGCCCCCAACGGGCAGCAGCTCCGCCCCCACATCGTCTTCTTCGGCGAAGCGGTGCCCAATATCGAAAAGGCGATTGATCTTGTGGAATCGGCCGATATCCTCCTCATCGTAGGCACCTCCCTGCAGGTGTACCCCGCCGCCGGGCTGTACCGCTATGCCCGAGCTGGCGTTCCCGTCTACATCATCGACCCCAAAGATGTCCCCGTCCACGACTCCCGCCTCACCCACATCCGCGCCGTGGCGACGAAGGGCATGCAGGAATTCATGGACATCCTTGCCTCATAGAAGCCCTTTTCTCCCTATTTGTTTCTCTTTTTTTAAAATATCGCTTGCGATATAAAAATAAAGTTGTATATTTGCATCGTGAACGATATAAATAACAACTGAATATTCAAACATCATGGACAAGAACAAATCAATCCAGGCCCTTCAGGCCTACGCCACCGGCCTCGCGGCCCAGTCTCTCCAGCACAAAGTAGAAAGCAAGATCTTCGCAGCTCAGGGTTTCTCCAAACTCGGTGAGAAGTATGCGGAGCACGCTGCCGAAGAAATGGAATGGGTAGACAAATTCATCGACCGCATCCTAGATCTCGGCGGGACTCCGAAGGTAGAAGCCGCTCCCGAAATGAATGTCTTCACCGATCCCGTGGAATACATCAAGTCCGATGTAGCCGTCTCCCACAAAGAAGTGCCCGTCCTCCAGCAGCTGACGCTTTCCCTGCAGGACGACTTCAAGACCTTCGACATTCTCAAAGCATACGCCCTTGACGAAGAAGAGGATATGTATTGGAGCGAAACTCAGCTGGAACTCATCGAGAAGATAGGTCTGCAGAACTGGCTCGTAAAGCAACTGTAAGATGGCAAAGATTTATGACTTCAAGGCCCTTAACAACAAGGGCCTTGAATTTGACTTCGCACAGTTCGAAGGCAAGGTTCTTCTGATTGTCAACACCGCATCCAAATGCGGCTTTACCCCTCAGTACGACGGCCTGGAGGCCCTGTACCAGAAGTATAAGGACAGAGGACTGGCCATCGTGGGTTTCCCTTGCGACCAGTTTGCCCATCAGGAGCCCGGCTCCGACGAGGAAATTGCAGAGTTCTGCCGCATCAACCACGGCGTCACCTTCCCGCTGATGAAAAAGATTGACGTGAACGGAGACAATGCCCATCCCATTTACAAGTATCTGAAATCGGCGGCAAAAGGCACATTCGGCAATGCTATCAAATGGAACTTTACCAAGTTCCTGATCAACCGGGACGGCACCGTGATTAAACGTTATGCTCCCACAGTGACACCCGAAAAGATGGAGAAGGACATTGACCAAATGTTATAATGGAAGAAAAGTTCAAACTCGAAAACCAGCTCTGTTTCAGGCTATATACCGCTTCCCGGCTTATCACACAGGCCTATCATCCGCTGCTGGGTGAGCATGGTCTCACATATCCGCAGTACCTGGTGCTGCTGGTGCTGTGGGAAAAGGATGCGCAGCCGGTAAACGACATCGCCAAACGACTGGTGCTGGAGACCAATACCGTCACCCCCCTCCTAAAAAGGATGGAGGCAGAGGGCATTGTAACCCGCAGCAAGGGCAAGGAGGATGCCCGCCAGATGATTGTGAGGCTTACGAAAAAGGGCCATGATCTTCAGAAGAAGCTGACCGATGTCCCCGAGACTGTCGGCAACGCCGTCATCTGCAAAAGCGTAACTCCGGAAACCGTCCCGGGCCTCTTCGGCATGCTGGACGATATCATCAAACAACTCAAACAATAACCCATCCGTGCGGGGTCGTTGATAAGGCTATTGCTTCCCTAGAAACTCCGTCGGCGTAATGCCGGTCACTTTCTTGAAAAGGCGGGTGAAATGGTGCGGGAACTCGAAGCCCAGGAGGTGGGCGGTTTCGCCTATGTTGTGGCCGTTCATCAGGAGGTTCTTGCCTTGTTCAATCACGAAGGAATGGATGTAGCCGATGGCCGTGCCACCGGTGGATTTATGAATCACGTCACCCAGGTATCGGGGTGAATAGGCCAGCTGCTGGGCGCAATACTGGACTGATGGGACGCCGAGGTCCATTTGCTTGCCGTCCAGATAGTATTCCCGCAGCAGGTTGTGGAAACGCTTGAGGATGTCCGTAGAGGTCTTGTCTTCCTGCGAGAGCTGGCGCAGGTAGATGCGCTGGCAGTATTCCAGGATAAGTCGGATGTATCCCAGGATGACGTTCCTCAGTGAGAGGGAATCCTCGTTCTCCTGCAGTTCATGCCTCAGCTGGGTAAGGAGTTGTGTGATGCGGCCCCATTCGGCAGACTCCATTTTCAAGGTCTCGATAGCGAAATAGGAGAAGAAGTGATAGTCTTTCATCCTGGCTTCCAGGTCTGTCCCCCGGAGTAGTTCCGGCGAGAAAAGCAATACCCATCCGCTGATATACAGGTCCTCACCATTGTCTTCCTTGCCGCCGATCTGGCCCGGTTCCACGGCAATGATGGAACCATCGGCCACGTCAAACATCTTCATCCCATAGGTGAGATTCTTGGGGAAACTCTTCTGGATAAAGAGGCCATAGACACCGTAATTGTTCAGGCTGGAGCGAAATGGCGACACTTCATCATAGTGGATGACACTCACCAGGGGGTGCAGTTCCTTTGCCCCAACGAAGCGGGCGTACACATTGGGATTCGTGACGTGCAGAATGTTCTTCATATTGCCGGTAAGGGTATGATTTTCCGCAAAAATACGTAAAGTTCTGCGATATTGGTAGAAATCGGACAAAAATCGGTTAAAGAATCTCCGAAAGACCGCCTACCTTTGCACTATCAAACATCAACGGTATGAATATCAAATCCATCCTTGCAGTTTGCGCCGCATACCTGATGCTGCTTGCCTGCAAATCAAACACGAACGATAATATGAGCACATTGACGCTTACCCAGGAATGGGACAAGACTTTCCCAAAATCCGAACTGGTAAACCACAGCAAGGTCACCTTCCACAACCGCTACGGCATCACTCTGGCTGCCGATATGTATGTTCCCAAAAATGCTGAAGGAATGCTTCCGGCCATCGCCGTGAGCGGTCCTTTCGGCGCCGTCAAGGAGCAGTCCAGCGGCCTCTACGCGCAGCATATGGCCGAGCGCGGATTCCTGACCATCGCCTTCGATCCTTCCTTCACCGGCGAATCTGGCGGCGAGCCCCGCAGGATGGCATCTCCGGATATCAATACCGAGGACTTCCTGGCGGCGGTGGATTTCCTTTCCACCTGCGATCTGGTCGATCCGGAGCGCATCGGCATCATCGGCATTTGCGGCTTTGGCGGAATGGCTATCAATGCGGCAGCCCTTGACCCGCGCATCAAAGCCACGGTCACATCCACGATGTACGATATGAGCAAGGTGAATGTCGAGGGTTACTTTGCCAGCGAAGACACGCCCGCCCAGCGGATGGAGAAGCGTAAGGCCCTGGCCGCACAGCGCACCAAGGACTATGCTGCAGGCACTTATGAGCGCGCTGGCGGCGTCATCGACCCGCTTCCGGAGGATGCCCCCTGGTTCGTCAAGGACTACCATGCCTATTACAAGACGCCCCGCGGCTATCACGTACGCAGCGGCAATTCCAATGACGGTTGGAACATTATCGGCTGCCAGAGTTTCTTGAATCAGCCCCTGCTGGCCTGGGCGGGAGAAATTGAGAATCCCGTACTCCTCATCCACGGAGAAAAGGCACACAGCCGCTATTTCAGCGAGTATGCTTATGGTCTTCTTACCGGCAGTAACAAGGAACTGATGATTATACCCGGCGCCGTCCATACGGACCTCTATGACGACGTAGCCGGCGTAATTCCTTACGACAAGATGGAGACTTTCTTCAAAACCAACCTGAAGTAATACCTATGAGAAAAGCACTATCCATATTTCTGGCCGTGTCCACCCTTCTTTCCGTCTTCGCTTGTGAGGCTCTTCCAATGCCGGAAGATCCAGAAAAGCAGAATGATAATGCCGCGAATCCAAGCAACAATCAGGGTGACGGAGACGAAACACCGAATTACGAGGATGCCAACAGTAAGACGCTTGTCGTGTATTACAGCTATACTGGTAATTGCAAGGACATCGTTTCTTCCGTAACAGGGCTCATCGAAGCCGACGTTATGGAGCTTAAGCCAGCCGTCGATGGTCAGGATTATGCGGCAAATAACTACAAGCTTGGTGCAGACCTTATCAATGCCATCAATGCAAAACCCGACGAAGCAGCCAGTTATCCAGGAATCAAGACTATCGATCGCAACGCTGCGGACTACGACACCGTTATCATAGTCACCCCTCTTTGGCACAGCCATATGGCCGCCTTCATGCAGGCCTACCTGTTCAAATACGGATCCCAAATGGCCGGAAAGAATGTTGGATTGATTGTCTCCAGTCATTCCAGCGGCATCTCCTCTGTGATAGCCGACGCCAAGCGTCTTTTGTCGAATGCCACGTTCATGGGAGACGCCCTCTGGATCAACCAGTCCAATCGCGGCAAGCAAGACGAACTTGTCAAGAACTGGCTCACCGGACTCAATCTTATTGAAAACACAATGCCCAGCAAAATCAAAATCTCCGTTTCCGGGAAAACGATTCCCATCAACATCGAGAATAACGATGCCACAAAAGCCCTCGTAGCTGCGTTGCGCGAGACCTCCATTACCTATGAGGCAAAAGATTACGGCGGATTCGAAAAGGTGGGACCGCTGGGGCGAACGCTTCCCACCAGCGACACGCAGATTACCACCCAGGCCGGTGATGTGATTCTCTATAGCGGCAACCAGATTGTGCTGTTCTACGGCAGCAATACCTGGAGCTATACCCGCATCGGCAAGATGCAATACGAATCATTGGATGAACTAAAGTCGTTCCTGAAGGCAGGAGAAGGAAATATTTCTGTAACTTTGTTATTATGAAGAAAGTAGTTGTCATATCAACCAGCCTCCGTCCTGGTTCCAACAGCAATGCCTTGGCGG
>JAEEUZ010000072.1 GCA_016290725.1 Bacteroidales bacterium
TGCAAGCGAACTGAACGTGAGTCTTGCCGGTATCGACAATGTAAATGCCGGCCAGGGATTCTCCGTTCCCGGAGCGGGTGATTATGCCGGACTTTTGCAGAACCGCCTTGCCCTGCTGTACGATATGCATACTCTGGACACCGATTTGCGTTTCCGTGCGGAGAAACAACTGGGCGGAAGGCACGACATCAAACTGGGAGTGAATGCAATAGCTGCCAGGCAGTATATGTCGGGTTCCACCTTCATGTTTGCGCACACCGTAGAGGCGAATCCTTCCAGGATATACAGGGGCGGCAACGCCACCTGGGGATTCAACACCAATTCCACGTATATGGATGCGCTGAAAACCAAGCTGATGCTTACTGTCCAGGACGAATGGCGCCCCGTGGAGCGTCTGCTGGTGCGAACGGGAATCAATCTCACACCGCTGTACAATGATATATTCAGCGCCCCGCGTCTTGAGGGCGAAACAATAAACACCCGAGTAGACGGCTTTAATCTTGCCGATCCCGCTCTGGCGCAGTTGCATCACTTCCGGAAGCCCGGGCTGAATTATGCGCTCACGGAGCATATTTCGTGGCGCATATCTCCTCAGTTGTCGGCGATGGCCGAGGGATACTATACCATGACAGAGAAGGCCACTTCTTACTACCGTAACGCCACTCTGCCGTCCTTAAAGCCCATCGGCAACGGACTGGTACGCGGCGGACTCACTTTCGAAAACGATTTCATGGATGCCACCGCGCTGGTTTCCTATATCACCAGCTGGAACAATGCAGCCGCTGTGAGCGTGACAAAACAGATCGGTGGCGTAAGCGAAACCCAGCTCTATACGGCCCAGTACGGCATCGGCACGCTTGGGTTTACCCTGGACGGGAATATCCATTATGGCGGATTCAATCTGCATACGCTTGCAACCTGGCAGAATCCCAAGTACAAAAACTACGGAAATGAGTTTACCTTCAGCGACGGCTCCACTGCGGTGCTGGATTATACCGGCAATACCGTAACCGGCATTTCCAGGCTTATGATCGAGTTCGATCCGTCTTACAAGTGGAAGAACCTGCGCGGCTGGGCAAGTGTCCGCTACGTGAGCCGCCAGTACGTGAGCCGCACCAACCTGGCCTGGTTCTCCGGACATTTCGAAACCTTCGCCGGGGCCGACTGGGACATTACTTCCAATCACCGCATAAGCCTTAACCTTGTGAACCTGCTCATGCAGAGCGGAGCCAAGGGCAGCATCGATATTGCCGATACCATCGACGACCCCTCGGCGCTGGCGGGCTATGTTATGGCGGGTTCCTACATCCGTCCGTTTACCCTTGATTTATCTTACACCTACAGATTCTAGATATGGCAGATAAACACACATTCCTGGCATTCGACTGCGGAGCCACTTCGGGGCGCGCCGTTCTGGCCACTTTTGAGGGCGGACGCTTCGACATGAAAGAGGTTTACCGTTTCCCCAGCGGCATTATCGAACTTCACGGAAAGTATTACTGGGATATACTTGCGATTTATGAGCATTTCCGCAAATGCCTGTCCTCCCTTAAGCAGGAGGGCGTGAGGATAGACTCCATCGGCATAGATACCTGGGGAGTGGATTTCGGTTTCGTGGCCGATGACGGCTCGCTCCTTGGCAATCCCCGCGCATACAGAGACCCATACACAGACGGAATTCCGGAGAAGGTGTACGAGACTATTCCACGAGAGGAGCTCTATGGAGCCACGGGCATCCAGATAATGAATTTCAACAGCATTTTCCAGCTGTACGCGCAAACCAGGGAAGGCTTTGCACCGCTTAAGAACGCAAAGAGCATCTTGTTTGTGCCGGATTTGCTTGCCTATATGCTCACCGGAAAGCAGGTGTGCGAGTACACGATTGCCTCTACTTCCGGAATGATGGATCAGGGGAGCCGCCAGTTCAACAAGGGGCTCCTGGAAAAACTTGGGATAAGGGCCGATGTGCTCCTTCCCATCGTTCAGCCCGGGGAGGAGATAGGCCGGTTCGAGGGAATGCCTGTTTTGGCGGTGGCCGGGCACGATACGGCATCGGCAATAGCGGCGGTTCCGGCATCCGATGAGAAGTTCGCGTATTTGAGTAGCGGCACGTGGAGCCTGATGGGAATCGAGGTGCCGCAGCCTATCATCAATGAGGGCAGCGCATTCCTGAACTTCACCAATGAAGGAGGAATTGAGGGAACAACGCGTTTCCTGAAAAACATCACCGGCATGTGGCTTCTGGAGCAGTGCCGCAAGGTGTGGAAGGCGGAGGGCAAGGACTATTCCTATCCGGAGCTGATGGAGATGGCGCGCGCGGAAGCATCATTCCCGGGACGCATCAATCCGGATGACCCGAAGTTCGCAAATCCGGAGAATATGGTAGCTGTCATCTCGAGCGAAGTCGAGAGATCTATAGAGATTTCTCCACGCGCTACGCTTGGTCGAAATGACAAAAACGGTTCGGGCCTTGGTCGAAATGACAATATTACCGATGCTCAAATAGTTTCCTGCATATACCATTCGCTTGCCGACCGTTACAAGCAGGTGCTGGACATGCTGCAGGGATTCGCGCCGTTCAAAATCGAGAAACTGCACATCATAGGCGGAGGTAGTGCGAACGAACTGCTGAACCAGTGGACGGCGGATGCGATTGGCATCCCCGTTGTGGCCGGCCCCACGGAGGCTACGGCGATCGGCAATATCATGCTCCAGGCGAAGGCCGCGGGGCTTGTGAATGACCGCTGGGAGATGCGCCGCATGATTGCAGATGCCTTTGAAGTTAAAACATATAAACCACAATAACATGAAAGAAGCACAGATTCTCAAATCCTATGAGATTGCCCGCGAGCGATATGCTGCGCTGGGTGTAGACACCGACAAGGCAATCGGCATACTGGAAAAAACTCCTATTTCCCTGCACTGCTGGCAAACCGACGACGTTATTGGCTTCGAGAGCGCTGCAGGGCTTTCCGGCGGCATCCAGACAACCGGAAACTATCCCGGCCGCGCGCGCAACATCGACGAGGTGCGCAAGGATGTGCTCTTTGCCAAGAGCCTCATCGCCGGTAACCACCGCCTGAACCTGCATGAAATCTACGGCGATTTCGGCGGCAAGTTCGTAGACCGCGACCAGGTGGATGCAAGCTATTTCGAGAGCTGGATCCAGTGGGCGAAGGAGAATAATCTCAAGTTGGACTTCAACTCCACGTCCTTCGGCCATCCCAAGAGCGGAGACCTGTCGCTGGCTAATCCGGATCCCGCAATCCGCGAGTTCTGGATCGAGCACACAAAGCGCTGCCGCCGCATTGCAGACGCAATGGGCAAGGCCCAGGGCGATCCCTGCATCATGAACATCTGGGTGCACGACGGCTCCAAGGACCAGACGGTGGAGCGCATGCGCTACCGCGAGATTTTCGCATCGGCCCTGGATGAAATCCTGAAAGAAGAGCTGCCGGGCATGAAGACCTGCCTGGAGGCGAAGCTCTTCGGCATCGGCCTTGAAAGCTATACCGTGGGCTCACACGACTTCGTGGCCGGCTACTGCGCCACCCGCAAACTCATGTACACCCTGGACACCGGCCATTACGAGATGACGGAGAATGTTTCCGACATGGTTGCGTCGCTGCTTCTTTTCGTCCCCGAGCTGATGCTTCACGTTTCCCGCCCCATCCGCTGGGACTCGGACCACGTTACCATCATGAACGACCAGACTCTGGACCTTTTCAAGGAGATTGTACGTGCCGATGCCCTCGGCCGCGCCCACATCGGCCTCGATTATTTCGACGCCGCCATCAACCGCATCGGCGCATATGTGATCGGCACCCGCGCAACCCAGAAATGCCTCCTGAGCGCCCTCCTGGAGCCCCTCGCCAAACTCCGCGAATACGAAGACGCCGGCAAGGGCTTCCAGAGACTCGCCCTCCTGGAAGAAGCCAAGACCCTGCCCTTCGGCGCCGTGTTCGACTACTTCAACTTTAAGAATGGCGTTCCCGTGGGCGAAGCCTTCATCCCGGAGATTGAGAAGTATGAGCGTGAGGTAACCTCGAAGAGGTAGTGCGTTGGCAAAAAAGACGGGACAAAACTTTTCGACGGCATTTTTAGCCTAGAAAAGTTTTAGTCCCGTCGCAAAATAAACCATGGATAGTCTAAAGATTTCTCGACTACGCTCGAAATGACAAAAGAAGGGTGTTTGAAATGACAACAGTATTACAAAACAGAGAAGCCCTGAGGGCAGAGATAGGGAAGGTGGCCGAAGTGGCCGGATACCTTTGGAAGAAAGGTTGGGCGGAGCGCAACGGCGGCAATATCACCGTGAATATTACGGAGCATGTGGACGAGGAGATGCGCGGGATGAAGGCCATTGCCGGGCCTTTCCCCATCGGCAAACAGTTGCCGCATCTTGAGGAATGCTGGTTCTACTGCAAGGGAACAGGAAAGAGAATGAGAGACCTTGCCCGGGATCCGATGGCAAACGGCTCCATAATACGCATCTGCCCCGGCTGCAGCAGCTATGAGATCGTGGCCGACAGCCCCGTGATGCCAACCTCCGAGCTCCCTTCACACCTTGCCGTGCACGACTATCTCCTTGTCAAAGGGTCCCCTTACCGCGCCTCGCTGCATACCCACCCCATCGAACTGGTGGCCCTTACCCACAGCAGGTACTGGCTGGAGAAAGACAATGCAACGCGAATGCTATGGTCCATGATTCCGGAAACGAAAGCCTTCTGCCCCCGCGGCCTGGGTATAGTTCCCTATATGCTGCCTTCCAGCGTGGAACTTGCCGATGCCACCATACGCACGATCGATGAGGACTACGACGTGGTTATGTGGGAAAAGCACGGAGTGTTTGCCGTGGACGTGGACATAATGGACGCCTTCGACCAGGTGGATGTGCTGAACAAAGCGGCCCAGATTTACATAGCCGGCAAAGCCATGGGCTTCGAGCCCGAAGGCATGACCTCTGCCCAGATGAAAGAGATGTCAGTGGCCTTCCACCTGCCGAAATAGCTAATACTCCTGCCAGAAGTCCAGATTCTCCGGGAAAACTATCCCTATTGGAAGATCTTCCTGCAGGCTGCTGTCCGGTTTACGGTACAGAAGGTAGTGGAGCATGCATTCCACTGCGCTGAACCCCTGCTGCTGAGGGTGCTGGTTGATAAGAAAGTCCAGCGTCCCTTTCCGCAGGCAGCGGGCGTTGCCGTCCGTTATGTCAAAACCTCCTACGATTACTCCCGAGATTCCGGCGGCATCCATTGCATCGGCAATAAGATATCCGTTGGAAATGACTACGGCAATCCCGCCCACTTCAGGATTCCTCTTGAGGAAAGCCCTTACTTCGCTGTGGGTTTCATCGGCACTGGCGGTGGAGAACTGGGCCTCGCGGACAATCCTCTGCTTCCCTTTCTCCTTGAAATACGACTTGAAAGAAGCCATCCTGATTGCCGAGTTGTTGGAAATCTGGGTGCCTGCACGTCTTGGAAGAAGGAGCGCCAGTTCTTTACCCTGTGGGGTGAATCCGTCGATGAGCCTTGCCATAAGGCGCCCGCAGGCCAGCTGGTCCGCTTTGAACGAGGCCACGGGTTTGGTGCCGCTCACGGTACCGTCTACAAATATATAAGGTATACCGCGGGCCGACAGGCTGGCGCACAGCGATGCCGTTTCTTCCGCATAAGTGGTTCCGATTATCACCGCAGAGCAGTCTTCTTTGGCTATTTTTTCGAAAACGCTCCGGCACGACAGCGAATTGAACTGGTCGAAGAAGCGATACTGCGTGTCTATGTCGAAATCTCCGTATTCGTTGAGGCCTCTGTCTATTCCCTTGCGGATAAGATCCCAGTATTCACCTTTATCCGATGAGGGGATGGTGATGATGAGTTTCAGGGATTTTCCCGTTTTCTTGAAGGCTACTGCCGATGTGTGGAGATTGTACTTGTACGACTGTGTGGACAAAACCTCCTGCACCGCCGCCATTGCCTCCGGAGATACTTTGCCGCGGTTGTGCAGAATCCTGTCTACCGTGCCGGTGGATACCCCCGCCATCTCGGCAATCTGCTTTATCGTGAGCTGTTGTGCCATAATTGAGGCAAAAATAGCGAAAAATTGGATAAATATGAATTATTTTTTATCTTTGTGTCCGCACACACGTACTAAGCCATGAACAATCTGAAAGGAAAAGTAGCAGTCGTCACCGGGGGATCCCGTGATATCGGAAGGGCCATTTCGGTGCGGCTCGCTGCGGAAGGGGCAAAGGTTTGCATCAACTATTGCCATTGCCCTCAGAAGGCGCAGGAGACCCTTGACATAATAAGGCGCGCCGGGGGAGAAGCCATTCTTGTAAAGGCCGATGTTACCAAGGCCGCGGATGTACGCTTCCTTTTCGAGGAAACGGCAAAGGCTTTCGGCCCCCGTATAGACATCCTGGTGAACAACGCAGGCGGAATAATTGGCCGCAAGAAAATCCAGGAGCAGGACGAGGATTGGTACTACACCCTCATGGACCTCAATTTCAAGAGTTGCTGGCTATGTACACGTGATGTGCTTCCTTACATGAAAGAAGGCGGCAGCATTATCAACGTCTCTTCCCAGGCTGCGCGCGACGGCGGCGGTCCCGGCAGTTCGGTGTATGCCTGCGGCAAGGCGGCAATGCTCTGCCACACCCGCGCTATGGCCAAGGAACTTGGCCCTCAGGGCATCCGTGTCAATGCCGTGTGCCCCGGAATGATAAACACTTATTTCCACGATACCTTCACCGCGCCTGAAGGCCGCGAGGCCCTTCACCGCAGCGCTCCGCTGCGAAGGGAAGGAGAGGCGTCGGAAGTCGCCGGCCTCGTGTGCTTCCTGGCCGGAGATGCGGCTCCCTATGTAACCGGAACGGGAGTGGACATTAACGGCGGCTGCCTGTTTTCGTAATGAAAGACTTCTTCAAACGTGTACTGAGAATTATCGCATTGGTGGGGCCCGGGCTGTTTTGTCTGGGCTTTACCATCGGTACGGGTAGCGTAACATCCATGGTGAAATCCGGAAGCATGTACGGCACCGGGCTCCTTTGGGTGCTTGCCATAAGCGCTTTCTTCACCTGGGTTATGACTCAGGCCTATGGCCACTATGGGATAGTAACCGGGGACACCGCAATCCATGGAATCAAGCAGAATCTCAAGGGCGGAAAAATGTGGGCTGTTATCCTTATCGCCGGCCTTGTGGTGAGCCAGTGGATAAGCCTCTCCAGCATACTCAACATCACCTCCAACGCTGTTTGCGAGGTGCTTTACCTGTGCATCCCTGGCCTTCCCAAGGAGGCCGGATACTGGATTGTGCTGGCTATGGCGGTTATCATAGCCGGAACAATCTGGCTGGTTCTGAACAAAGGCAATTATAGCGTGTTCGAGAAGATACTCTCCGTGCTTGTAACCCTCATGGGCATCGCCTTCATCCTGTCCATGTTCATAGAACTGCCAGCCCCGGGAAGCATAGTCAAAGGCTTCGTACCCTCGATTCCCAAGGACCCGGGAGCACTTCTTTTCATAGCTGCCTTCGTTGGTACCACAATGTCTTCTCCAACCTTTGTAATAAGGCCGATGATCCTGAAAAGCAAAGGCTGGGGCCCTGAAGACGGCCGTATGCAGAGGCGCGATGCCATTGTGAGTGCATCGCTTACCTTTATCATCAGTGCATCCATTATGATTTGCGCCGCGGGGGTGCTTTTTGCCCGTGGAATAACCGTGGAGAAGGTGCTGGACATGATCTATGTGCTTGAGCCGATTGCCGGAAGGTTCGCCGTGGCTCTCTTCGTCATCGGCCTTCTGAGTGCCGGGCTGTCGTCGCTTTTCCCAATCATGATGCTGGCTCCCGAGCTTATCAGTGATTATCGGCACGGAGAAATGCAGACCGGAACTCCGCTGTTCAAGATTCTCACCGGAATTGCCGCGCTTTTGGGTCTCACCATCCCCATCCTTGGCAAGAATCCGGTTATTACGCAGATAGCTTCCCAGGTGACTCTGGTGTTCGTTCTGCCGCTTGTGATACTTCTTATGATTATCCTAATAAACAAGAAGTCGGTAATGGGTAACAGGCGTCCCGGCGTAGTGTTCACAATTCTTATGGCACTGGCCTTCGTATTTGCGTGCGTGGTATCATATACGGGCGTTGTGGCCCTCTCCAACTTGCTATGAGTAAATCGTTTAGATATGCCCTTCTGGTTCCCACCAGCATGGGCGTGAGGCTCACTCCGTTTAACGGGCAGCCGGCCCACCTCGGCGGAAACTATTCTCTGCAGGCAACCAGTGCGGAAACCAATGTGGCAAGCATTGTTTCTTCACTGGGAATGCCGGTTAAAGTGCTCACTGCTTTCGTGAAAGGCCATCCTTTTGCGGCGTTCATAAAAGCGGATCTTCGCGGACGTGGAATGGATGTCGAGGGGCCGGAGCGTGAGCAGGGTGGCCCATGGGGGTATCGGCACCAGATAAATATTGCCGACAGCGGCAGCGGTTCCCGTGGTCCTCGCGTCTGGAACGACAGGGCGGGGGAGGTTGGCAGGACTTTGAAGGCCGATGACTTCGACCTGAAACGTATATTTGAAGCTGAGGGCGTACAGCGCGTGCATCTTAGCGGGCTCATTGCGGCCATCGCCCCGGAGTTTTGTCTGGATATAGTGAGGATGGCGGTTCGCTGTGGCTCTTCGGTGAGTTTCGACCTGAATTATCGCGCCTCTTTCTGGAAGGGGCATGAGGATGAGTACCGGAAGGTGTTCGCGGAGATTGCCGCTGCCTCCGATGTACTGATAGGCAATGAGGAGGACTTCCAACTGTGCCTAGGCATCGAGGGCCCTGCGGCCGGCGGTGCGGATTTGGAGGCGAAGACGGAGCAGTTTACCCGTATGATAGGCCGGGTGAGGGAGTCTTATCCTGGAGCGAAGGTTATTGCCACCACGCTCCGTGAAGTTAAGGACGCAAATACGCATCTCTGGGGAGCTATAGTTGCCGATGGTGGTGAAGGCGCTGTGGTTATTCCTCCTCGCGAAATACACGTGCTGGACCGCATAGGCGGCGGCGATGGCTTCACCGGAGGGCTCCTGTATGGCCTTTTGAAGGGCTGGAACGCCGAAAAGTGTGCCCAGTTCGGCTGGGCCTCGGGTGCATTGGCAACCACCATGCTCACGGATTATGCCCTCCCTGCCGATCAGGAGCAGGTATGGAGCATCTGGAACGGAAATGCAAGAGTGAAAAGATGATGAGTGAACTGTGTGATATCGGCCTCGTTGGCCTTGGCGTAATGGGCCGCAGCCTTGCCCTTAACATGGCTTCCAAAGGCTTCCGCGTTGCGGTGTACAACTATATCCCGGAAGTTACCGAGGAGTTTCTGGCCGGTCTTTCCGACCCTTCCAATTGTCATTTCGAGCGTAGTCGAGAAATCTCTGGAGTTTTCTCCTACGCCGCCCTCGCCCAGAGCCTCTCCCGCCCCCGCAAAGTCTTCATGATGGTAACCGCCGGAAAGGCTGTGGACCAGGTGATAGGGGAGCTGCTGCAAGTGCTTGAACCCGGTGATGTTATCATCGACGGAGGGAATTCGGATTTCCACGACACGGGGCGCCGCTGCCGCGAAGTCCATGAGCATGGTCTCCTGTACATCGGCACAGGCGTATCCGGAGGCGAGGAAGGCGCCCTCAAAGGCCCTTCCATGATGCCCGGCGGAAGCCCCGAGGCCTGGCCTCTGGTTAAGCCCATTCTTCAGGCGATATCGGCCAAAGTAGATGACGGAACTCCCTGCTGTAACTGGGTTGGAAACGGAGGTGCCGGCCATTTTGTGAAGATGGTGCACAACGGCATCGAATACGGTGATATTCAGCTCATTTGCGAGTGCTATCAGCTTATGCGGGATGGCCTTGGAATGACCAATGCCCAGATGCAGGAAACCTTCCGCGAATGGGGAAGGGGAGAGCTGGACAGCTACCTCATCGGCATAACGGCGGATATCCTCGGAAAGAAAGATTCCGAAGGCCGATATATCCTTGACACTATCCTTGACACTGCCGGCCAGAAAGGCACCGGCAAATGGACCGTGCGCGCAGCCCTGGACGAAGGCACGCCCCTTTCGCTCATCAGCGAATCGGTCTTCGCCCGCTGCCTCTCCGCCCTCAAGGAGGAGCGCCTTGCCGCCTCGAAACTCCTTGATGGCCCGGCTCCGTCTTCTGTCATCTCGAGCGAAGGCGAAGCCGGAGTCGAGAGATCTCATTTTCTTGACGACTTGCGCAAGGCATTACTATCCGCCAAAATCGTTTCCTACGCCCAGGGCTTCAGCCTTATGGCGGAGGCCTCGAAAGAATACGGCTGGAACCTGGACCTTGGCGCCGTGGCACTTCTGTGGCGTGGCGGCTGCATTATCCGCAGCGTGTTCCTTGGTCGCATAAAAGAGGCCTTTGATGCGGAACCGGGTCTTGTGAACCTGATGCTTTCTCCCTGGTTCCGGGAGAAACTTTCCGAAGACCAGGCGGGGTGGAGGCGCGTTGTTTCATCGGCCCTCATGCATGGCATCCCCGTTCCCTCTTTAAGCGCAGGCCTTAACTACTACGACGGCTACCGCTGCGCCACCCTTCCCGCGAATCTCCTGCAGGCTCAGCGGGACTATTTCGGCGCCCACACCTACCAGCGCGTGGAC
>JAEEUZ010000073.1 GCA_016290725.1 Bacteroidales bacterium
ACAGGTCGCAACCGACCTCGGTTTCTCGACCACAGTATGGGATCTCTCCGGTGAAGTTCCTGTGTTGAAGGTTGCCCAGTAATGGGGTAATCTATACTAAAAAAGAGGGCGGCCAGTCTGATGTGACCCCCAAAAGTTGGACGGTTTAACATTATTTAAGAAGCCTTCGATTGGAACAGAGCTCGGTATTGAACCGGGCTCTTTCCTTTTAGCCTTAATTTGATTCTATCGTTATTGTAGTACCGGATGTATTTCCGGAGAACCGTTTCTCACCACCCGATATGACCCTGTTACTGGCGAAGAATACAATGTCTTTGAAGAGGGATATGTCGAGTGTGCCACATCCTGAAAAGCCACGAAAGTTTCACCTATGTTTCACCTAATGTCTTTTCGGCATCTACTAAATCATTGACTATCAGTATATTACAAGATATAGTTCGAGTCTCGTTTTCCGCTCCAGAACGGCAGCCGAAAGGTTGCCGTTTGTCGTATCTATAGCCGCGCGCCCCAATACTATGGCGACCGGATATCCATCAAATCGGCCTTCCAGTGAGGTCTGGGTGGATATCCGGCAACGTTTTTGCCCGATTTGGCCGTTTTCCCTGCCGGATATCCACAAAATCGCCACTCCAGGCCCTTCCTGTTGGATATCCGGTCGGGACGATTTGTTATTTGCCGCAAAAATCAATATATTAGAGGCCGGAATAACAAACATCGACAATTATGAAGAGAATCTTGATTTCATTACTGGCAGCATTTGCCCTTTGTTTATGTGCTACCGCCCAGGTGCCTGCCGATTTGTATTATGTTATCTTTTCCGATCATAAGACTAAGCTGATTAACGCATCTGACGGCACATGCATTTTCGAGCAAGAAGGATATCAAGAAGTCGCAATAGACAATAGACATAATGTCTATACGATTAACCACGACTTGAGTTTTAATAGTTATACTGTCTATAAGAATGGCAAAGTTTATCAGGAACTTGATAGAAAAAGCAAAAAACAGTACTATACCAGCATGGCGATGACGGTTGTGGGAAACGACGTGGTTGTGGCCGGAGTGGAGTCCAGAGAATTTAACGAGAAAGGATTCGAGTCCAGACTGGTCGGATTTGTTAACGGAGAACTGGCATATCAGACAGAATGGCTTAGGAAGTCCCTTAAGAGAGACAGATTCATTGGATATCGCAGGATAATTGGCTCAGGGTCCACCGCGGGAACTGAAGCGGTTACCGGATACAACGCGATCGCAGAAGATTATGGACTAAAATCGTATGATACACGATCCTTAGTCTATCATGTTTGTGCGGTAGATTATGTGGATGGTGACATCTATACAACAGGTTGGGGAGAAAGGGAATACTCCGAAACCCCCGTCGGATATACGACACAGTATATGGTTCGCCGTTGCCCCAGAGTATGGAAAAATGGCAAACAGATAATTCAGCAGTATGAGAACAGGACCGGTGCCGCATATAACATCCATGTTATGAGACATGGCAAGAATATTCTCACCAGTGGCCACCAGCGTAACCATATTTGCGCCTGGGACGGCAATAAGGTTATGATTCAGACCAATAGTAACATTGCAGCGATAGTCAAAGAAGCAGTTATTTATAACGGAATGGCCGACGGAACACCGCTTTTCACGCGAATGCTTTTAACCGATGAACGAATTCTCTATATGGTGAACACCGCCAAGAAAGGAGACCTGCAGCCTATTCTTGTGGACAGCCGCGACATTAAAGATGTGGTTGCCATAGGCAATGACTTTTACGCCTTGTCTTCGAACAACAAAATATACAAATATTCCAGCCCGAATTGGATGAGCGGCAATTACACCAGCAGCACAGTGTTGAAATTCAATGTATCCACAGACGACAGTTTGTTCGGTCTCGTCGCTCCGAGATAATCCCTCATATTTACGACCGGAAAACATTGAAGAAAGGTTTATTGTTAAAAATGCCGCACGTGCTTATGTTTCGCGAAAGGCATGGTTCTGAGGGTTTGTGTCTCTTCAAGCACTCATTTCATGCGTCTCACATTTCTCCAACGAAATACAAAAGTCGCTGATACGCAAAGAGTTTCACTTATCGCACCAGATCTCGGACAAGGGGGCGCAGGACATGGCGGTTTTTTCGTATCTTTGCGCCCGATATGTGGTGGGCTTTTGCATTTCTTTCATCGGCCCTGCTGGGCTGCTACGACTCTTTCAAGAAGGCGTCGTTAAAGGATAATGCCGTGATTCCGGTGCTGTTCCTCAACACCGTAATAAGCGCCGCCATACTCCTTCCCTTTGCCGTTGACAGCGGTTGGGGAGGATGGAATGTGCAAAAGTACATAGTGCTGAAGAGCTGCATCGTCCTCTCTTCCTGGGTGGCGGGGTACTATGCAATGAAGTATCTTCCGCTCACGATAGTGGGGCCGGTGAACGCTACGCGGCCGGTGATGGTTCTCATCGGCGCTATGATAATCTTCGGGGAAAGGCTGAATCTGCTTCAGTGGATTGGTGTCGTGCTTGCGGGCGTGTCGTTTTTCCTCCTGAGCCTCAGCAGCAAAAAGGAGGGCATCGACTTCAAGCGCAACAGGTGGGTATGGTGCCTTGTGCTTGCCGCGGTGATTGGAGCGGCGAGCGGACTGTACGACCGCTTCCTCATGGCCCCTTCAGAGGGCGGAGGCCTTGGGCTCAACCGCCTGCAGGTGCTGTCGTGGTATAATATCTATCAGGCGGGGATGATGCTGGCCATGCTGCTTATCCTCTGGTATCCCCGCCGCAAGGAGAGCACTCCTTTCCGATGGTCCTGGACAATACCGATGATAAGCATCTTCCTATGCGGGGCCGATTTTATGTACCTGTGGGCCCTCACCGACGAAGCAGCCATGATTTCGGTCGTATCAATGATACGGCGCGGAAGCGTTGTGGTGAGTTTCCTTTTCGGCGCCCTCGTTTTCCGGGAAAAGAACCTCCGCTCCAAAGCTTTCGACCTGCTCCTGGTGCTACTGGGCATGGTATTCCTGTATCTCGGGTCCAGATAAGGGTATGAGGATTATCGGATAATACTGTTAAGATATGGATACGATAAGGATACTATTCGTCTGCCACGGTAATAAATGCCGCAGCGCGATGGCGGAATTCATACTGAAGGCGCTGGTAAAGGCCAGGGGGCTGGAGGGTTTCGCTCTGAGAGAGCGCTTCGGCAGACCGAAGCGCTTTTTTTTGTTTTAACTTTTATCTATATTTGCGGCGGTATGAAGTTGATTCGAAAAAATATGGCTCAGATTATCGCCTTATGTGAAAAACACAAGGTGCTGCAATTATATGTCTTTGGATCAATTCTTACAGACAAGTTCAACAAAGACAGCGATGTAGATTTCACTGTCATCTTTGACCGTAACGCATTACCTTTACTGGTCTATGGAGAGAACTATTTTGATTTCAAGTTCGCTTTGGAAGACCTTCTGAAACGTGATGTAGACTTGGTTGAATACAACGCTATCAAGAATCCTTATTTCAAGGAAGAACTTGATGAAACCAAACAGCTTATCTATGGACAGGCATCATAAAGCACATCTGTACGATATAAGTACGGCTATTGACGAGGTCTATTCATTCTTTGAACAGGTCCCCAAGCGCTTCGATGAATACCAGAAGAATCTGATGCTCCGTCGTGCCATAGAAAGAAATATCGGCATCATCGGAGAAGCTACCAGCAAACTATTGAAGGAGAATCCGGAGATTGCCATTTCACATTCCAAGGCCATTATCGCCACAAGGAACCGAGTGATTCACGATTATGCTGCAGTAACCGATGATGTTATGTGGAAAATCGTCATCAATGACCTTCCAAAACTAAAAGAAGAAGTAACCGCCCTGCTCGCGGATAATTCTTAAATCATCGTCGGGGTCGCGAGGCACGAGGCTCGTTTTCCGCTCCCCAAAAGCCCCGAAGCGAATTCGTCGTCATCCTTGTCGAAACGTTGGTATAAGTCGTCAACGATTAATAAAACGGAAGATAATCCCTTTCCTGGAATTCAATTATATATGTATTAACATTTACGCGGAGTGTGTCGCTGGCCTTCTTGCCGTTTTTCTCGAAATAAACGATAACCTTCTTCTCGCCAGGCCTGTTCCAGTGAATTAATTCGTCTTCCTGAATCTTTACTCCGGAGCTAAAAGAACGGTTGCAGCCTTCGCCTATGGTCTTGATTGACGGCGTGCCACTTTCGCCTTCTCCGGGATAGAAAAAAACAGAAAAGATCATCCTCTGGTCTACCTTGATTCCTATGTCCCTGAACGGCTTCTCGAAATAAATTATGGGGTCTTTGCCCAAAACTCCGAAACGGACTGTATTCGAACGGCTTCCGTCCGGCATTTCCACATACACACTATAAAGTTTACCGTCCTCGGTATTCCCCAAGTCCGACGCTTTTGGAATCGTCAGGACATATGTTTCTCCCTCAACCTGGTGTTCCGCCGTCGTAAATGGATTGTTTAATTCGAAACTCCAGACCAGTTTCTTTGCCGATAATCCGGGTCCCACCGTAGCCTTAAACGTGATGGGCTTAGAGGACTCCACCACAGAAGCATAATCACCGTTGACCGTCAGTTCGATGGGAGGATTCTCCGGCTCGGGAAGAAGCACCTCATTTATTACTTGCCCCGGAGCCATCTTAATATAATTCAATTTTGGATTTCTCCGGCAATCCAGATACTCCAGTTTTGGATTAAAGTTGAGCCACAGATTGGTTCCAATACCATTTCCTTTCATCGAGGAACAATCCAGATAGGTCAAGTTCGGGAAAAGCCACAGCCCGGGTAAATCCTCAACTATTTGCGAAGAAATGTCCAACACAGTGACGGCATCCGCTTCTTTCCTTGACAGGATTCCATCGTGATTGGTATCACATTTCGACAAGTATACATCACATAAAAGCGGATAACTAGCCCTGAAACTCTGAAGCAAATCCTCCACCAGCTCCGCATCCCCGTCCGGTAGGGTGGTTCCGGCATTCCAGTCATCGATAGTAATCGAGCCGTCAAGCTCTATCCTGTCGCGCCCGACATTGAGGCTAAGCGTCGTGTATTCGCCCGATTTCAGAGGAATATCCGTGGCCGATTCGTAGACATAATTCTTATTGTCGATGGTAATGACCACTCGCCTCACCCCGTCCTGCGGCACCATAAGGCCGCTGAATGTGAGCGCATATCCGGTCGTGGCCGATGCGGAGGCGGGAATATCGACGCCAGATGCCGCGCCTGTTGCGGTTACCGCCCCGGTGAGGTAATCCACCGTAGCCTTGGTCTTGGCAGGAACCGTGACGCTACTCACCGTAGGCGTAGCGTCCCACTGGCTGCGGAAGTTAAGGTTCACAACGAGCTTCGCCATCGCGTGGTCGAAGTCCAGCTTCACCGCGCCTCCGGAAGATGTCACTCCGCTCAGATTCGTGGCGATGAGAAGGTCGCTGGCCGTATAATCGGCCGGGTTCAGCTCATATTCATCGGCAGTAAAACTTGTTACGGTGCGCTCCGGAAATATTCCAAGGAAATAGTGCTTCTCGCCTAAAGGCTTCCAGAGCATCTGGCTCTCCGGAGTCCACTTGCCGTCGGTTCCAAGGGTGTTCACCACGCCGTCCACCACTCGTTTTGCGGGTACCTCTGTAGCGCTTCCCAGCCAGCCATAAACGACAATTCTATCGCCGGCGGTGAAACTGGTTCCGCCACCGTCGTACGACACTTTGGTCATATCGTCCACACCTGCCTCGATGGTGATTATGCCGGCGTCGCCACGGCCTTTTTCCTTATTACATCCGGCCAGGAGCAGCATTACCGCGGCCGCCAGGAGAACTGTTAATGCTTTTTTCATCTGCTGAGTGGTTTATTTCATGGACGGGAGTTTGATGTCGAAGCCTTCGCCGGTGCCAACGTGCACGCTGCCGCCTTGCAACTGGTCTTCGTACTGGAAGTACGGAAGATCTTTGTATTCGTCTCTGGCGATAGCCGCGGCTCTCTGGTGCTCCGGGCTTTCCGGAGAGCTCCATCGGCCGAAATGCAGGGAGGATTCGCGACGGATTGCGTCCACAAGGGAAATGTCGGGGACGATCTCGTTGTAGTAGGTATCGGCAAGGATATCCAGGATATTGGGATTGCTCTGGACATAGGCCCTGGAGAGGCCGCAGACGTTCGACGTGGCGATTATCTTGTAACGGAGGTATTCATCGGCCATGATGTCTTCGAAGCTAAGGCCGATTGCTTTCCGGATAATCTCCATCGTGCGGCGGGCCTGGGCCTTGGCAATGAGCATGTTGGTGGCTTTGCTCTTAAAATCCGCCTCCACGATGTTTCCGGTGGCGATCATCTCCATTATGCCCTCTTTGCCGTTCGCTCCCCTGTAAAGCAGGAGGTGGGTGCCAAGGCATTCAACATAGTGCTCCTTCTGAAGAAGGCGAGGGGCGTTCTTGGCGATATCCTCGGAATGGAGGTCCTGCAGGTAGTAGGCATCGGCCTCACATACAGAGGCTTCCCAGGCCTTGATGTTCTGGAGGGTTGGATAGGTGATGGCTTTGTATAGAGGGTCCATTCCAGTGAGGGTGATGGCGAGGATTCCCAGCGTGTCTTCGGAGCAGAGTTTCCAAAGGAGGTTCTCCTTCTCCACTTCGATGAGGAATTCCGTTATGTCCGTGTGCTTTTCCCCTATTTCGAAGAGTTTACGGTAAACGGCGAGGCCGCGCTCACGGATGGGCAGATTCTTGATATAGTCGTATGCCGTGCGGAAAGGCTCCAGCCACTCAGAGGGCGTTGCAATGTGCTTTTGCTGGGGTTTATCCTCCTCGGGCTTGGCCGGGCTTTGTGCCGCCATGGTTATCTTTGCCGTGAGGTCCATGTACTTCCCCATCAGGCCAGAATCCTGGAATTTGGGGAAGAAGGTCATGGGGTCGCTTTGAGTCTCGGCGAAAGCGGTGAGCTCCTTCTTGAAAGCCTCCACGTCCTGCTTCAGGGCGGGATCCGTGGTTTTCATACCGTCAAGGCCGTCGATATAGCCCTGGATCATCATTTTAATTGTAGGGTCCATATCAGTCCAGCTCTTTAAGTTCATATTTACCATCGGCCGACAGCGGCGAAAGCCTTACGCAGCATGGCTTCTGCTCCTGGGCGAGCCACTGGGCGCATTCGCCTTTCAGGGAATCCCGGTTTTTCCAGAGCTCCGAAATTTCATCCTTATCGGCCTTCCACGGGATTGTGTCCAGGGAGCCTTTTGAAGCCTTGCCGATGACTTCTACGAATTCCCGGTAATACTCGTCGCTGCAGTCGATAAGGGCGCGGAACTGCGGCATGGCCGAGAGGGTGGCGAAATCCGCACTGGGCTTCGAAAGCATCTTCAGGTCCTGGGCGATGGCGGCTTCGGCGCGGGCGGGTTCCGAGCGGGTATCGTCATACTCCCGGAAATCTATGAACAGCCGATGAAAACCGTCGATGGTGCGGATCCAGCCGTTCTTTTTGGCCTGAAGGTCCGCCCAAAGGCCGCTGTGGGTGAACACATAGTAGGGATCCGCCTCGATTTTGCCGATTACCTCGTCGCAGAAATCGGCCACATCGGCCCATCCCATCTTCTGGGCGGCCTGCTTGGATGCGTATACCCTGTCCATTGCCACGGCTGCCGCCCCGGCGGTGTACAGCCCGTTCTGCTTGGACTTCTCCTCCGCCTCCTCATTCGATGCCGAGGAGTTCAGAAGATCCAGCCATTTCCTGTAATAATCTGCCTGATACGGTGTCCTGGGGCAGCTCCCGAACCTTTGGACATAGAGCCCGTACAGCTCTTTCGTTTTTGTTGTATCGCTCATTAGCTTCTGATGCTTTTGCAATTACAAATATAGACATTATCTTTGTGTTGCGAAATATAAACGCCGCGTGATTATGAAAAGTATTTTTAAGGTTTTGGCGCTGGGATGCGCTGCAGTGGCGCTCATGACGGGCTGCAAGAAGGATCCTGTACAATCCGGGAAAGTGCTGCTGATGCAGTATCAGTTCGACGGAAACGAGGATTTTTCTTCGTACAATAAGGCCACATTCATGTATGACTACAACAAGGAATTGTCGCTTCAAACAGTAAAAAAAGGCCTTGTTTCCTCAACCACCATCTTCGACTACGGTGCCAGCAGCAGCGGCAGCAAAATTATCGACGTCTCCCATGTTACCGATCCGGATGACATTTCATCAAGGACAGAATGGTACCATTTCCAGACAGGCAAGAAGAGTGAAAAATACCGTATGCTATGGGCATGGTATTTCCAAAAAGATAACGACAACAAACTGGATATAGGCTTCAAATATGACAAGAAGGGCCACCTAATCGAATATTCAGGAACCCTGGGAGAAGCGAAGGATGTCTACTATTTCGTCTGGAGCGACGGGGAACTGGTAAAGGCATATTCGGCCGATGAATCCATCGTCTACGAATACACCCCGTCGGCCACCGTGTATGCAGGTGCGCTGCCGGTATCGGCCTATCCCAGCTTCCTTCCGGAGCCTATACTGGCCATACTGGGCCATTACGGTACCGCTCCCAAGCACATGCCGCAAACGGTCAAATATACCCAGTATAAGGAGAATGGCAAGCCGTCGGACAAACAGGAGCACACATACACATACACCGTAAACGACAAGTTGCTGGCGAGCTATAAAGACCATGTCGTAACAACCGTGTATCTAGGAGATATCGGCATTAACAACGAGAGCGACTCTTACGGCAAGTTGGACTGGGTTAACACCGATTAAACCGCAAGGAGGTCGGTGAAGCGGGAGCGGATATCGGCAAGGATGGAGCGCCAGTCTTTCAGCGAGCCGTCAAGATTGTCGGACACCGCCTTGAAGCAGCGGAATCGCAGCCCGTGGGTTTTGCAGAAAAGCGCTGCCGCATAGGCCTCCATATCAAAAAGATCGTATTTTGCGGACAGCTCGGCCACCTCGGCCGGGCTGAACGTTTGTGTGCTCATGAAATAATCGCCGGAAAAGACGGAACACCCTTCCCCGCCAAGGTCGATGCAGTCGTAGATGAGTTCGCTGCCGCCGTTGACAAACCGCTTCACTTCCACGATCTCGCCGATTGAGTAATGGGCCGACCCGGCACTGCCGATATTGACTATCAGCGGGTTACCCCCTTTACCGCGGGCCGCAAACCACTTCTCCAGCGCATTGTACATGCGCATCTTGCCCATGCCGGTGTAAACCACCGGGAAGGGAACGTCGGAAGGAGAAATCTCGTCCTTATCGGCCACAAAAAGGACTACATCATCGCCGCGAAGGGCGGAAAAAACGCGCTCGTCTACCATGATTGTTGTATTTCAGAGGTACAAATATACGGAAAAGGATGTTTTTTCGCTATATTTGTTAGCGGTAAACGAAACTTAACCAAAACTAACCATATGAAAAAGCTTATCGTTCTTCTGGCTCTTTGCCTGGCAGCCTACACCGCCCAGGCGCAGATGGCTCCCATGTACACGGATTTCGCCACCACCGCGGAAACGTCCCTGCAGGCTCCCGCAGTAGAATTCTCCAACAGCGCATATCTCCAGCTCCTTCAGGAGCAGAACAAACTTCTCCACAGAAGGTATGTCGGAACAATCGTAGCTGTTTCGGGAATAGGAGCCGTTGGCCTTGGCGGATTGATGGGCTTGACCGGTGCTATTTCTAACAGCAAAGGCCTCGCGAATTTCGGTATCATGGTCGTCGGCCTCGGAGGAATTACAACCATCGGCAGTGCCATTTATCTCGGCATCAACGGAATGAAGCTCCTGAACAACCAAACGGAGATCAACAACAACCTTATCCTCAAGATCAACCCCAGCGGCCTGGCCCTGCAATTCTAGGCAGTATCACTGAAATGTCGCTTTCATATCGTCCTCATCCTGCTTCTTGTCACCTGTGTGGCGGGGGCGCAGAGCGTGCCCAGGATGGTGATAATTGAGAACGAGCTGCTTTCATACTATCTGGACCATTCGGACTATAACCCGGACGACTACTCGTACACCAACGTTTTCCTGCCGGAGAAGCGGGCCAGGTGGGACTGTCCCGCACCTGTTGTCTTCAACTGGCACTATCACATGAAGGAGGCGGTGCTGGAGATCCGGGAAAATGAATTCGACGCCATTCCGTACATAACGGTGGAGATAAAGCCGCGGGCCCGTGGATGCGCCGTGTACAACCTCACGCCGGGGCGGATGTACTATTATAGCCTCGTGGACGTGCAGGGGAACTCGGAATACGAAAGGGGTTCGTTCCTTGTGGAGGGCCGCCGGCGCATGATCCGGGCCGACAATGTGCGCAACATCCGGGACTTCGGCGGTATGACAACGGACACCGGCGGAACCCTCAAATACGGCCTAATGTACCGCGGCGCCTGCCTGGATTTCGCCCGCGGCGGCCAGGTGGACACAATCTTCACCGAAGAAGGCTGGCGGGTTCTTCACGACCTCATCCAGATTCGGGCCGATATCGACCTGCGCGCCCCCGTGGAGCTGAATCTCACGGACAGCGACCCCACCAACGACATGGACCAGTGCCCTCTTGGACCCGATGTGGAGCACCACCTCTACTCCATAGGCGCATTCGGCGGCATCCAGACCAGCAGCAAGTACGGTGAAGCCAT
>JAEEUZ010000074.1 GCA_016290725.1 Bacteroidales bacterium
AAGGAGGAAATGTACATGTTTGCATACCCGTTGGTAATCTGCAGGGATGCGCCCAGGAGCATGGAGAAGATGAAGAAGATGGCGAACTGGCGGTCTTTGAAAAGCTTGAAGGCCGACAGGCCCAGTTTGTCCATGATTGTGCCGTCATCGGCCCCTTTCTTAACCGGGCAGGCCGGCAGGAAGAATGCATAGGCGCAAAGGATTACGCCAAGGGCGCCTGAGGTGAGGAACTGCCAGTAGCTGTGCTGCATCCTGAAGCCGTTGGGATCCCTCATGAAGTTCACCAGGAGCATGGCGCAGATGAAGCCGATGGTTCCGAATACGCGGATGGGAGGGAAGTCCTTCACCGTGTCCATACCCTCTTTCTCCAGGCACTTGTATGCCACGGAGTTGGAGATGGCAATCGTGGGCATGTAGAACGCTACGCTGAGCAGATACAGCACATAAAAGATGCCGAACTTGAAACCAGGCAGAGTAGAATAGTAGTGGATTCCATGGTCGTTCACCAGAACCTCCGTGTTGCCCATTGCATAGAGCCCCAGCGCTATCATGAACACGGCTGCAAGGCCGTGACAGATGGCCAGAGTCTTCTGCGCCTGGATCCATTTATCGGCCACGATACCCATGAGGGCGGGCATGAAAATGGACACGAAGCCCTGGGAGGCATAGAATAGCCACACTTGTTTTCCCATACCTGCCGAGCCGATAAAGCTGCCCATGGCAGTGAGATAGGCTCCCCATACTGCATACTGCAGGAAGTTCATGATGATGAGCCTGATGCTGATCGGTTTGATTTTGATTGCCATAATCCGGTTTAGTTTAACTCAATTGCACAAATGTACGAAAAATTTCCTACATTTGTAGGAATAAATAGATATTTGATGTTCTCTTTTCAAAAGACGGCTCAGGACCCCCGGTCGGGGGCTCGCGCAGGCATAATCCGGACGGACCACGGAGAAATCCGCACCCCCGTTTTCATGCCGGTTGGAACCGTCGGCTCGGTTAAGGGAGTCTTCCACCGGGACCTTAAAGAAGACATCGGAGCAAGCATAATCCTGGGCAACACCTATCATTTATATCTGCGCCCCGGGCTGGATATCCTCCGCGAGGCTGGTGGCCTGCATCGCTTCGAGCATTGGGACGGCCCCATTCTCACGGACAGCGGCGGATTTCAGGTATTTTCACTCGCTCCAATCCGCAAACTCACGCCCGAAGGATGCCGTTTCGCTTCGCACATAGACGGTTCGCGCCACACCTTCACCCCGGAGAACAACGTTGATACCCAGAGGATTATCGGGGCCGATATCATCATGGCCCTGGACGAATGCTGCCCGGGCGATGCCGATGAGCGCTATGCCGCCAAGTCGCTTAAGCTCACCCAGGGCTGGCTGGAGCGCTTCGCAAAGCGCTTCGACGAAACGGAGCCCCTGTACGGCTACGGCCAAACAATGTTCCCAATAATCCAGGGCTGCGTGTATCCGGAGCTCCGCAGGCAGGCCGTGGAGCACGCTCTTGGCCTGGACGGGCCCAACCGCGGCGGCTATGCCATCGGCGGCCTTGCGGTAGGGGAGCCGACGGAGAAAATGTACGAGATGCTGGAGGTCACCTGCCCTCTCCTTCCGCAGGACAAGCCCCGGTATCTGATGGGAGTGGGAACGCCCGCCAACATATTGGAGGGTATCGCCCGCGGGATCGACATGTTCGACTGCGTGATGCCCACCCGCAACGGCCGCAACGGCATGCTCTTCACCTGGAACGGGGTGATGAACATGCGCAATGCCAAGTGGAAGGAGGACTTCGGTCCCATCGACCCGGATGGGGCCTCCTACATCGACACATATTATACAAGGGCATATCTGCACCATCTTTTCATCGCCGGAGAGATGTTCGGGGCAATGCTGGCCTCGCAGCACAATCTGGCTTTCTATCTGGATCTGGTGCGTGTCGCCCGCCAGCACATAGAGGCGGGGGATTTTGCCGCCTGGAAGGAGCACGCCGTGCCTAAACTCATGCAGCGCTTATGATACTTAAGAGACTGGACTGGTACATAATAAAGAAGTTCCTGAGCACTTTCTTCATCTCGCTGCTGCTTATCATCGGCATCGTGATTATCTTCGACATATCGGAGAAGATCGACGATTTCGTGCGCACGGAGGCCCCGCTCAAGGAAATCGCCTTCAAGTACTACCTGAACTTCATCCCGTACTTCATGAACATGTACAGCTCCATGTTCGTGTTCCTAACGGTGATCTTCTTCACCTCGCAGATGGCTCAGCGTTCGGAGATTATCGCCATCCTGTGCACGGGTACGAGTTTCCACAGGCTCATGGTGCCGTATCTGATATCGTCGGTTCTCATCGCCGCCCTGTCCCTGGGCCTCGGCCTCTGGGTTATCCCCAAGGCGAACGGAGTTAGGGTAGACTTTGAACAGAAGTACATAAAACGCGCGAAAGCCAAGGCCGGGCACGATGTCCACTACAAGCTGGAAGACAACAAGTTCGTGTACGTGGAGTCCTTCAGCAGCTGGAACAACACGGCGTACAACTTCACCCTGGAGCATCTTTCGGAAGACCATCTGGTGTCCAAGCTTTCTGCGGAAAGCGCCCAGTGGGACAGCCTCAAAGGCACCTGGACGCTCAAGAACTGGATTATCCGCGAATACGGAGAAGGCCTTGAAGACCATATCACCTCCGGCAAGCAGAGGGACACCACCCTCAGTCTCACTGTCGATGATTTCTACCGCAACGAGCACACCATCGAGCGCCTGAACGAGGCGGAACTCAACGCCCTCATCCACACCCAGATCGAGAGGGGAGACGCCAATGTGCGCGATGCCCAGATTGAGAGGAATACCCGTTTTTCCATGCCGATATCGGTAATCATCCTCACCATCATCGGCGTGTCGCTGTCCACCAAGAAACGTCGTGGCGGCATAGGCTGGAATATCGCACTGGGCATAGCGCTCGGCTTCAGTTATATCCTGTTCATGCAGTTCAGCAAGATGTTCGTGATAACGGACACGCTGCCTGCGTACATCGCGATATGGATGCCGAATGTGCTCTTTGCCATCATTGCGGCCTTCCTGTACAGAATTGCACCCAAATAGCATGAAAGTATCCGTTATCAACCGTTCGGCCTGGCCCCTTCCGGAGTATGCCACAGAGCAGTCGGCAGGGCTGGATCTCAAGGCCAATATCACAGAGCCTTTGACGCTTGCGCCTCTTCAGAGGGCTCTGGTCCCCACAGGTTTGTTTATCGCGCTCCCCAAGGGTTTCGAGGCGCAGGTGCGCCCCCGCAGCGGCCTGGCGGCAAAGCACGGGATCACCGTGCTGAACACGCCCGGCACTATCGACGCGGATTATCGCGGGGAGATAAAGGTGATTCTGGTGAATCTGTCGCAGGAACCATTCGAGATCGTTCCCGGCGAAAGGATTGCGCAGATGGTGGTGGCCCGGCACGAGACAGTGGAATGGGAGCCGGTGGAAACGTTGGAAAGCACAGACCGCGGCGCCGGCGGATTCGGCAGCACTGGAAAGAAATGACGATCGAGCAGCTATATGGCCTCTGGAAGGCCTCCAAGGGGGTTAATACAGACTCCCGCACCATAGAGCCCGGGCAAATCTTCTTTGCCCTGAAAGGGGAGAGTTTCGACGGCAACGCCTATGCGCTGAAGGCTCTTGAAGCTGGTGCGTCTTATGCGGTGGTGTCTAGCGCCCCCACCTGTCATACCGAGGCTCCACAGGAGCCGAGTGTATCTCCCGAAAGCCGTTTGATCCTCGTAGAAGATACCCTCCAAACCCTCAAGGAACTTGCGGCGTATCATCGCTCCCAGCTCCAGATCCCAGTCATCGGCCTAACCGGAACGAACGGAAAAACCACCACCAAGGAGCTCATCCGCGAGGTTCTGGGCGTGAATTTCCGCGTATCGGCCACCAAGGGCAACCTGAACAACGACATCGGCGTGCCGCTCACGGTATTGTCGATATGGGAGGATGCCGATATCGCCGTGGTGGAGATGGGTGCCAATCACCCGGAGGACATTGCGGCCCTCACCTGGGTGTCGCAGCCCTCGTACGGTCTCATCACCAACGTGGGCAAAGCGCATCTGGAAGGCTTCGGCTCGTTCGAGGGCGTGAAAAAGGCCAAGGGACGGCTGTACGATTGGCTTTCGGAGCACGACGGAACCGCCTTCGTGAACACCTGCAGCGAGGACCTTGTGGGGATGGCATCGGAGCGTCACCTTTCTATCGTGCCCTATGGTGTGGATGGAGTTTTGGTGAAGGTGCTTCCTGCATCGGCCCAGGAGCCTTTCCTAAGGATGGTGGTCGATGGCCGCCTTCTTGAAACGCACCTTGTTGGGGCATACAATGCCACCAACGTGATGGCTGCGCTAACCGTGGGCCAATACTTCGGAGTATCCCTTGCCGATGCGCTCAAGGCCGTTGCCGCTTATGAACCCTCGATGAACCGCTCGCAACTTGTGCGGAGCGGCTCCAACACCATAATCGAAGACGCCTACAACGCCAACCCCTCGTCCATGGCCGTGGCCCTGGACAACCTTGCGGCCATGTCCGGCCCCCGCGCCGCCCTCCTTGGCGAAATGCGCGAACTGGGCGCAGACTCCGTCGCGGAGCATGCCGCCGTGGTTAAGCGCCTCACCGGCATGGGCCTGGATTGCGTCTGCCTAGTCGGCACAGAGTTCCGCAAAGCGGTTGGGGCTATTGTTGACGCCGCCTGCGATTCCAAGGCCCCTTCTGTCATTTCGAGCGAAGTCGAGACCCGAGCTTGCGAGAGATGGCCTCAGCCAAAATCTCATGACGGCCTCCTTCTCTTCGATACATCCGACACCCTTGCCGCCTGGCTCGCAGAGCACCCCATAACCGGCTGTACGGTCCTCGTAAAAGGATCCCGCGGCACCCGCATGGAGAAAGTCCTCCCAGCCCTTTAGCGCGCCTGTCCATTCCCGTAGCGCCACCCGTGAAATGTAACTCACTGAGTATCTGCAATATATGCAAATCGTCTCCGGCAAAATACAGGAGACGATTTGCGTAAATACCTGTAACTCAATAGTTTGCATTTCACGCATATTATATCGCGCACTCACCGTCGAGCGGTCTTGTCACGGGAATCCCAAGCCTTGCCAGCCAATTGCGCCAGAGCCCCCATCGCAAAACCCACGGCAAGCCCGAAGAGCGCACCCGCAAAGATGTCGCCCAGGTAGTGCATGGCCATGAACACGCGGCTAAGGGCAACGAGCGCTGCCCAGCAGAACACCCCAACGGTGTACCCGCGTTTTCGGAACGCCATGGACGATGCGGCCGCGAATGCGAACGCATTGCAGGCGTGGCCGGAGAAGAATCCGTACAGCCCACGGCGCGGAAGCGGGCACCACAGCCCGCCTTCAAGCATGGCCGCTGTATAGCACGGGCGCAGCCGCATAACGGAATTCTTAATCAAATTGGAAATCTGGTCGGTTAAAACAACCGTTAAAACCAGCGCCACCAGAAACACCAGCCCTTTTTTCCATCCCAGTCGCTTGAAAAGCATAAACGCCACGAAGGCATACGCCGGAAACCAGATGCGCACATCGGAAAGCAGCATCCACACGCTGTCCGTGAATGGGCAGTGAAGCGAGTTCACCCACAGCGTGGCCTGCTGGTCAAACTGTATGATGGGCTCCAGACTCACTTAGTGAGGGCCTTCCAGAGCATTTCCTTAAGATCCGCCAGGCCTGTTCCGGCGACGGATGAAATGAATACGTGGGGAATATCGGCAGGCAGCTTTTTCGCAATTTTTGCGAGCTGCTTGTCATCGGCAATATCGCATTTGGTGATGGCCAATACGCGGTCTTTCACCAGCAGCTCCGGGTTGTACTCCTTGAGTTCATTAAGCAGAACCTTGTAGCCTTTGGCCACATCGGCCTCCTCGCAGGAAACCATGAAAAGGAGCACCGAGTTCCGTTCGATATGGCGGAGGAACCTCATGCCGATGCCCTTCCCCTCATGCGCGCCCTCAATGATGCCGGGGATATCGGCCATCACGAACGAACGGTTGTCGTGGTAGCGGACGATGCCCAGATTAGGCTCCAGCGTTGTAAATGCGTAATTGGCGATCTTGGGTTTTGCCGATGTGATAGCCGCCAGCAGTGTCGATTTCCCCGCGTTGGGGAAGCCCACCAGGCCAACATCGGCCAGTACTTTCAGCTCCAGGATGAACCATCCCTCCTGGCCTTCTTCGCCGGGCTGGGCATATCGCGGAGTCTGGTTGGTGGCCGATTTGAAATGGTCGTTGCCCCAGCCGCCCTTGCCGCCCTGGCACAGGATGTACTCCTGCCCGGGCTCCACGAGCTCCTGGATCACTTCTTCGGTTTCCGCATCCTTCACCACCACGCCCTGGGGCACCTCCAGCACGATATCCTCCCCGTTCTTGCCCTTGCGGAGGCCGAAGCTGCCGGGGGCGCCGTGCTCCGCACGCACCACCTTGCGGTAGCGCAGATGGATAAGCGTCCAAAGCTGCGGATTAACCCTCAGGATAATGTGGCCTCCGCGGCCGCCGTCTCCGCCGTCAGGCCCGCCCTTGGGCACATACTTGGCCCTGTGCAGGTGCATGCTCCCAGCTCCTCCGTGCCCGCTGGCGCAGAAGATCTTAACGTAGTCTATGAAATTGGATTCTGCCATAACAGTGCAAAGATAGCGATTTTGCATTTAATAATGGAAGTAGATATTGCATAAAAACACGCGAATTTGTAAATTTGCGAATCTAAAACGTGTGCACCTATGATTCAGATCTATTGCAAAAACACCGGGACCACTCTTAAGTATCCGGAGGGCGTGTCGCTTATGAACATGCTGGACGACTTTCAGTTCGAGAGGCCATATCCCATTGTGTCGGCCAAAGTGAACAATGTGTCGCAGGGTCTGAAATACCGTGCATATCAGAGCAGGGACATCGAATTCATTGATGTCCGCGATGCGAGCGGGATGAGAGTGTACATCCGCTCGCTTTGTTTTTTATTGAGCAAGAGCGCATCGGACGTGTTCCCGGGTTGCGAGGTGTATATGGAGCACCCCATCTCCGGCGGTATCTTCTTCCATGTGAAGAAGGAAGACCGCAGCCCCTTCACGGAGGAAGACTGCAATCGGCTTAAAGAGAGAATGCAGGAGATTGTGGGCAAGAACATCCCCTTCCACCGCTACGACGTGCACACGGATAAAGCCATCAAGGAGTTCTCCCGAAAGGGCCTGGACGATAAGGTTAAACTCCTGGAAACCAGCGGAGAAATCTATACGGACTACTATACTCTGGGTGATACGCCTGACTATTATTACGGCAAGTTGGTCCCTTCAACGGGCTATCTCACCACCTGGGACATTCAGGTATATCACGACGGGCTTCTTCTTCGCATCCCGTACCGCAACAACCCCAACGAACTGGTTCCTTTTGCCGATCAGCCCAAGACCTTCGCCATGTTCGACGAGATGCTTCAGTGGAACAAGATCATGGGCCTGAACACCGTGGGCGATGTGAACCACGCCTGTCAGAGCGGCCACGCCACGGAACTCATCCAGATTGCTGAAGCCCTGCAGGAAAAGAAGATCGTCCAGATCGCGGAGGAAATCAACCGCCGCTTCCGCAGCGAAGAGCCCGTGAAGGTGGTGCTCATCACCGGCCCGTCATCGTCAGGTAAAACCACATTCTGCAAGAGGCTGTCGCTGCAGCTCAAGGCCTGCGGGCTGAAACCGCTTTCCGTTTCCACGGACGATTATTTCGTGAACCGTCTGGATACACCCAAGTTCCCGGACGGCAGCTACGACTTCGACAACTTCGAAACCGTTGACCATGCCCTGATGGAAAGCGACATTCTGAAAATGATTGAAGGAGAAGAAGTTTCGGTTCCGGAATTCAACTTCGTAACCGGCATGAGGGAGTATAACGGCAAAACCATCAAGCTGGGCAAGAGCAGCATACTTCTGATTGAAGGCATCCACGCGCTTAACCCGGGCCTCACGGACAAGATTCCGGACAGCGCCAAGTTCCGCATCTTCATCAACACTCTCACGGGTACTCTGCTGGACAACCACAACTCCATCCCCACTACGGACAACCGTCTTCTCCGCCGCATCGTCCGCGACTATAACAAAGGCGCCTTCACGGCCCGCGAGTCAATCTCCCAGTGGCCCAACGTGTGCGCCGCGGAAGACAAGTGGATCTATCCCTTCCAGGAGATGGCCGATGTGATGTTCAACTCGGCCTACCTCATCGAGTTTGCCGTCATGCGCAACCACGCGGAGCCCATCCTGGGCAGCGTGCCCAAGAACTGCCCGGAATACAGCGAGGCTCACCGCCTGCTGCACTTCCTGCATTACTTCACCCCGGTACCGGACAAGGAAATCCCCGCCACCTCGCTCCTCCGCGAGTTCCTCGGCGGCTCCAGCTTTCTGGCATAATTAATTCGAATTCTAAGGAACGCGGCTATCTGACGGGCATCTGCATCTGAATGCCGCCTCAGGTAGTTGAATAGTTCATAACGTCGGTTTTCGCTTAAGGCAAACACATCGTGTATGTCCTTGAGACCGGTTTTGGCAAGCGTGAGGCGAATCAGCCTTGGGTAGTATTCATCAGACTTGCCGACAAATACTTCGTTCAGGTCGTACTCGCTCCCGGTGTTGGCGTGCATCGACAGAATCATATCCTCCCAGGAGTCAAAGAACCTTATTGCGGCATCATAGTCAATCACATTGTATGTGCCGATGATGAAATCCGTGAGTTGCAGTTGCTCCTGCTTATTCAACGGGGACGATATCCGTTTCAGTACGGCATAAGTGAGGTAACGCCCTGCCTTGTAATGGCTTTTCACCTCGGCTACAGCCTTGCGCATAGGCCATGACGCATTGCGGATGATAAGCGGATCCGAGAACGGGTTTTTGCTCTTTGCATAGGCAAGGAATCCCCAGCGATAGTCTTCCGCCTTTTTTACAATCCTTCTCTCTACCGCATTGTTGCCAAGATAGATAAGGTTGGTGCGAGCTGCTTTATCGCCTTTCTTGGGGACACTGAGAAAGGAGTGTTGAAACAGTTGTCCGCTTCTATGACAAAGAGGGTTGTTTTCCACTACAAAAGCCTTTGTACAAGACGAGATGAAACTGGATAGCTGCTTTGATCCCCGCGTTATTACCGAAATGTGGTAATGGTCGTACATAAGAATCAGGGACAAAAGCCTAACCTTGTGCTTGCGTACCATTACGCAGACAATCGTGAAAAACACAAGGAAATCACTTACGGTGTAGAAGAGGAGATAATTACTGGCCGCTCTTTGGCAGCAATGGTTGATGATACCATTAATGGCGATTCTTTTTCGCATGATGAAACAGTTATGCTTGTTAAACATAACAACAACTGTTTCGTGTGCTAAGTTCAGGAGATTATTTCAAAAATACAAGTCTTTTTGGCCGTGAAATGTAAAATATTGAGTCGCAGATAATTACGAAAATCGTCTCCGGCATTTTGCCGGAGACGATTTGCTTATTTGGCTAATAATTAATGAGTTACATTTCACGCCCGCAATCCGGGGGGGAAAATGCAGCCTTAGAAGGCGAGGGTGAAGGCGAGGCCGGGGGCGGGCTGGGCGAAGCCGGTGGAGGTGGGGGAGAACGCTAGGGAAGGGGCGAAGTTCATCTCGACCGCACTGGTGTGGCCCAGTTTGTCCTGGTAGTACATGTTCTTCACTTTGGCGATGCGGCGGGCGTCGATGCTGGACCAGATGGCGATGCCAAGGTCGGCCACGGTGCAGCCGGCGATGATCCAGAGGTTTCTCTGCCCTTTGGCCCTATCCGTCCAATAAATAGTTTTTGTCTCGGCATCTATGCCGATGGCGTTGCCCACATCGCTGCGGCAATCATCGATTATGCCAGCAAGTACAGCGCTGCCACCGAAGAAGGCCAATCCGCGCCAGGGTTCACCGGAAAGCATCTGCCCCACACCCGGGACAAAGAATGACCAAACGCCGCTGAGAGCGGGGCTGTACGGGTCCACCGTGGAGGGTGTGTACAGCTGGGGATCGTACGTGTTCTTGATGTCCTTGTACTTGGCACCGCCAATGTACTGTGCGCTGGCCGCCACTGAAACAAGCGATAGCGCTAAAATAATAATTAAACGTTTCATATAAAGATTTCTTGACAATAGGAAAAAACCGTAACGGAGTCGGACGTCCGCGAAGTGAAGGTTTTTTCCGTGAAACACTTACCGTTCTTTTGCGTGGAAGCAGATGCCAACGCCGTTGGGACCGGCGTGGCTGCCGGCGGTGGGGTTGCATTCTACATAGGTTATCTGAAGGTCTTCTCCGAGTTTCTCTTTCAGCATGAGGCCAACCAGCTGGGCGAATTCGGGGGCGTCGGTGTGGCCGATGTAAACGCCGTGCTCCTTCACGTCCAGGCCTTTCTCCATCACTTCGTTCACAAGACGGGTCATGGCCTTGGTGCGGCCCTTCTCCGTGCCCTTGGAAACCATCTTGCCCTCCGGGGACATGTAGATGATGGGGCGGAGGCCAATCAAAGTGCCCATCGTTGCTGCGATGCCGCTCACACGGCCGCTGCGGCGGAAGAACTTGAGGTCATCGG
>JAEEUZ010000075.1 GCA_016290725.1 Bacteroidales bacterium
CAGGGCGTCGCCTGCCTTGATGTCATAAATCTTGCGGGCATCGCGCGGAATCACGATCTGCCCCTTGTCGCCCACCTTCACAACACCGAAGATGTATTTTCCGTCTTGTTCCTGCATAAAGTATGAAAAGTTAGAAATTTCCAACAAATATAACACAATTATCGGCATCGGCAAAAAAAAATTGCATATATCGGCCTGAATAGCTAAATTTGTATCCCGTATTTTTCAAACCAAGGCAAAATGAAATACGGGTTCGACAACGAGTTATATCTCAAGATTCAATCGGAACACATCAAGGAGCGCATCGCCAAATTCGGCGATAAACTGTACATGGAATTCGGCGGCAAGCTGTTCGACGACTACCATGCCTCACGCGTGCTGCCGGGCTTCCAGCCGGACAGTAAGCTCCAGATGCTCATGCAGCTGAAGGACGACCTTGAGATTATAATCGTAATCAGCGCCGTGGACATCGAGAAAAACAAGATCAGGGCCGATCTTGGCATCACCTACGACGTGGATGTGCTTCGCCTCCGCGACGAATTCCTGGAGCGCGGCCTAAGCGTTAACAGCGTTGTCATAACCCATTTCAACGGCCAGTCCAGCGCGGAGGCATATCGCGCCCGTCTGGAGCGCATGGGAATCACTGTATACTATCACCATACAATAGAAGGATATCCCAATAACGTCGCCCTCATCGACTCGGATGAAGGATTCGGCAAGAATGATTACGTGGTAACGTCCAAACCGCTGGTGGTGGTTACGGCTCCCGGCCCCGGCAGCGGCAAGATGGCCGTGTGCCTGAGCCAGCTGTATCAGGAGAACAAGAGGGGAGTGAAGGCCGGATATGCCAAGTTCGAGACTTTCCCCGTGTGGGACATGCCGCTCACCCATCCCGTGAACATGGCGTACGAAGCCGCCACGGCGGATCTAGAAGACGTGAACATGATAGACCCGTTCCACCTGGACGCATACGGCACCACTGCGGTGAACTACAACCGCGACATCGAGATATTCCCGGTGATGAACGCCCTGTTTGAGGACATTTACGGCCAAAGCCCGTACAAGAGCCCCACGGATATGGGAGTGAACATGATCGGCTCCTGCATCTGTGACGATGAAGTGTGCCGCGAGGCCTCGCTTCAGGAGATTATCCGCCGCTACTACACCGCCCTCTGCAATTATGCCGACGGCAAAGCCAAGGAAAGCGAAATCAACAAGATATCCCTGCTGATGAAGCGGGCGAAGATCACCACGGCAGACCGCAAAACCACGGTTGTGGCCCGCGAAAGGCTGGAGCGCAGCGGAGTTGCCACAGCGGCCATCGAACTGCCGGACGGCACAATCCTGTCGGCCGAAACATCGCCCCTCCTGGGCCCCAGCGCCGCTCTTCTGCTGAACGCCACAAAGCATCTTGCCGGCATCGAGCACAACGTGAAGCTCATCCCTCAAACGATGATCGCCCCCATCCAGAAAACCAAGGTTACATACCTGCACGGCCACAATCCCCGCCTTCACACAGACGAAGTTCTGGTTGCGCTTTCCATGCTCAGCCTCCTGGACGAGAAATGCAAGCAGGCTCTGGACCAGCTCCCGAACCTCAAGGGCTCCCAGGTGCACTCCACCGTTATGCTTTCGGAAGTGGACCGCAAGACATTCAACAAATTAGGGATCGCACTCACATGCGACCCCATACGAAAAATCAAGAAGATCTAAAAGGGAGTTTACTCCTGCTGCACGGCTTCCGGCTCCGCTTTCACGGCGGGCTCAACCTCCACCACGGCGCCTTCCGCCTCAAGGGCGAGGCGCAGCTCTTCCGCCTGCTCCACCGATGCGTTTTCAGTTATAACCGCCGGCACATCGTTCACCAGGTTGAACGCATCCTTGAGTTCTATATCAAGGAAGTTGCGCACGATTTTCACTACCTTAACCTTGTTGGGGCCAACCTCTTTGAGGGTAACCTTCTGGGGCTCACCGGCCATGGCCGCCCCCACGAAGAGGCAGCAGAACGCAAGTATAAACAGAATCTTTTTCATAACAACTGGCAAGTTAGCAATTATTTCTCATAAATGCATATTATATGCCATCTTAATTGTATGAATGGATGCCGCCTAAAATCAGGTTAACCCCAAAATAGGTAATAAGCACGCAAACGAATGCCGCGATGCAGAATCCGTGGAAGAAACGGGTGTTCCGGAAGGGTTTCAGAATCCTCCCGTGAAATGCAAAGGAGTAAACCATGAATGTAACCAGAGCCCATGTCTCCTTGGGGTCCCAGCCCCAGTAATTTCCCCAGGAAATATTAGCCCAAACCGCGCCGATGAATGTGCCGAATACCAGCAGGAAAACAGCTGGATACAGAATTACAAGGCTGATATCGCGAAGACGCCGTGATGCGTCTTTCGGCACTATCAGGCCCATGATTCCGTTAAATGCCGCTATGCCTAAAAGAGTGTAAGACAGCATCATAGAAAGCACGTGTATGGAAAGTAGGGGAGAACGGAGCACAGGCATAAGATGAGTAATCTGGGTACCATCTCCGCTTCTTGCGGCCAGCAGCATGGTGAAGCCCGAAAGGAGGAAGCCCATCGGCAGAACCAGAGGGTGCTTTTTCCACAGGATGCACACCGCCACTGCCGAGAACAAGGCCATGAGCATCATCACTGAATATCTTCCTGCGAAGGGCACCTGGCCCGACAAGCCCCAACGAAGCCCCAGCGTGAGAGTGAGATATACAAGCAGAATCCATCCAAGGCATGCCGATGTGAGCTTCGCCCAGCGTGGATAACTGCGATTCCGCGACAGGTAAACCGCCAGCAGGATGAACAGGAACATGCCCCAGGCCAGTGAGACGATGAATGGAATCGTCGGAATGGCTATATGGTTGTATAGTATTTCTGCGTTCATGATTTATTCATCCTTTTAATGGTTCTCCTGAAAACGGTGTCCTTCTGAAAGAAAAATCCGATCATGGAAATCAGAAGAAGCAGGTATCCGGTGTAGGTGATGCCTATTCCCCATGGATCGCGGTTGATGGCAAGGATGGATGCCTCATCGTCATAATCGGCCTGATAAAAACGGTATCCGTCTATCCGGGCAATCTTGTTCATCGAGATCTCGTACCTGTTGCCGCCGGCGAGAACAACGCTTTTATAATCGGAGGGCATGCGGGAACCGGGGTAGTACTGGATATCGAAGCTTTCCAGGGTCATGGGGCAGGGAAGGGGGCACATCTTGGAGTCGCTGCGTTCCCACTCGGAAACTTCCTCTCCTCGGGGAAGGCGCACCTCGCCGTCTTCGCCTGTGAGATGCGTTACCAATGCTCCGGCAAGGACCACCACAAATGCAATGTGAAGCATAAGCGTAAAAGGTTTCCTTCCGGTTTTCATGGATATCAGAAGGCATAGTCCGCTAACGGCAAGCGTTCCCCAGAGCGCAAAGAAAAGCGGGCTGTGATACACAAGGCGTAATGCACTGTCCGTCCCATGTATCTTCTCAAGCACTGTGGCTGCCATCATCATGAGGATGAGGGCAGCCAGGGTGCTGAAACTGATAATTGCTGTTATTCTACGGTAATTCTTCATTAAATGGAATCGATGAATTTCACAACTGCGTCACGTTCTTCCTTGGTGAGATTGAAGAACTTCACCGTGGCGGAATAGGCGTCGCTCTCGCGGGAATATCCGTGCCACATGATGGCCTCTACAACGTTACGGGCCCTGCAATCGTGCAAGCGGTCGCTGCGTCCGGTGTTCAGTGTGGAAAGGCCGCGTCCCCAAAGAGGAGTTGTGCGGCACCAGGTTCCGTGGATGTCGTTCTTCATCCACAGCCTGTGCTGGATAAAGTCGGAGTATGGCCAGATTGTCTGGTTGGCATAGCGGGGAAGGGGCTTGGTGCCATTGAGGGCAGGCGACCAGTAGTTGTCTTCGCCGGTTTTCCAGGAAGGCCTGTGGCAGCTTGCGCAGCCCATTTCGCCAAAGAGCCTCTTGCCTTTCTGCACTGCGGGATCGTTCAGGTTGCGTGCCCTGGGGATGGCCAGGCCGCGGTGCCACACCATGAAGTCGTAGAATTCATCGGCAGTCATCTCGGGCTCGAAATTGTGATAGGCGTTGTCGAACTGGTTGGTCTTGGGACTAAGAAGGGCCAGCACGGCTTCGGAAATCTCCGCGTCGGTAACCGTACCGTTCTTGTCCACATCCACATAATAGGGAGAAGATGCGCCATCTGCTTTGATGGCGGCGATGACGCTCTTGTTCTCGGACATTGCCTTTGCCCAGGCCAGGGTAGTGTAAAGGAAGGGACGGTCGGGCCTGGAAACATTGGTGATGTTCCAGATGGCGTTTGCACCTGCTCCATCCTGCAGTGTGCCGCGGGTCATGGCGTAGGTGAACTTCTTCAGGAGTTTGCCGTCCATGTAGGTGTCGCGCTCGTAATACTTGCCATTTGCATCGTAACCGGCACCGTTTGCTCCGGCCTGCCAGTTATGGTAGTATGCACCGGCGGCGAAGTCTCCCGCAGCCTTGTCCCAGAAGGCGGAATTCAACTCAACGTAGGGTGCTTCGGCGGCATATTGCTCTTTGATGGCTTCCTGAGGAATTGCATCGATAAGACCGCTGCCGGGTATGCCGATGGTGCTCTCCAGGCGGAATCCCACCTGATTGCCCTGCGCCCGTGCAGTTTCATAAGGAGTGGGGGATGTGTTGAACGCGCTCTCCGGGATATTGACCTCCGGGTAGATGAGGGCGTATTTCTCACCGTCCGGGAATGTCATCGGCAAACCGCTTTCCATCGCCGTCACATTAATCCACTGGATGGAAATCTGATTCTCGTCGATAGGGGGAAGGAAGGGCGATTCCGCCATGGTCTGGGGCATGCCTGTAACCTCGGCCACATACGGCCCGTCATTGGGATTCGTGGCGCTCTGATGATAGACTACGAGCAGATAGCCGTTACCGAAGGCTTCTGTTCCGTTGGCCTTATACGTGTGCTGCCACTGGCCGTGGCCATATCCCGGATGGCAATCCAGGCAGCCCTTGCGAACCGCAGCGGGACCGCGTCCCTTGAATGGCGGCTGATTCACGGTAACATTCCTTTCGAAGAAGGCCTCGCCGTGGTTGAAGGCGGCACTAAGTCCCATCCTCGTAACGGCCGGAGCGGGATCTTCGTAACATCCGGGAGACACATTGTCCGTGGTGCCCAGTTCTCCGCCAGGATACCACTCTTCCGCGGTGAAGTTGCCAACTGCCTTGCCCACATATTTCCCGTCAGACTCCTTGAAGGCAGGGTTGTTCTTCCGATCACAAGAAACGGAGAGCACCGCAAAGCAGAGAAATAAAACCAAATACTTTTTCATAGCTTATTGTTTTACAATCCAGTCCGCTGCTTTGTTAAGTTCGTCGTCAAGGGCGGAAACCGCGTCCATGGCTGTCTGAACGGAACTGTCGGCATAAATCTTTACGAATGCTCCCTCGCTCTGGCAGGCCTGGATGGCCTTGATGGCGGCCTCCATCTTGTTCTGGATGGCAGTGGCATCGGAATAACCCAGGTCCTTCAGAAGGGTAAAAATGGACTTTTTGGCGGGTGACTTAGCGTCGCGTTCACCATAGAGGCTGTACTGGATGGAAAGGATATTGTCGATGAAGTCCTGGAACGATTTCTCGCTGTAGGGGGATTCGATGTAGTTCACATCCTCTCCGGAATGAGCGTTACCCATCTTCACATCGGCAACCTCGGCACAGATATTCGAGCATCCGCCAATGAGGATGGTGGAAATAACCTCTTCCCATGTCTCAAATGAACTGCCCAGTTTTGCTGCGCCAAGCATGTTTTCGCCATAAATTTTTCCGTTGATTTCGATTTCTGCCTCTATCTCCTCCATGCGGTCAAGATACTTCTTCTCCGCGTCGGGGTTCCAGGCGGCGTAAAGGCGATAGCAGTTGTCCCTGAGGTCTCCGGCAACGGCTGTGGCGTAAATCAGTTCCTGTGCTCCGGTAACATTGTACTTGGCAAAAGCCTCGTCGGTTTCTTTTGCCTTGAGAGCGGCAACCGTGCGGTTGCTGCCATTACGGAAAAGGATGAATTCAATACCGTGGAAACCAAGGAGTTCCTGGCCAAGTTTTGCGCCGGCATAACCAATCCCGTCTTCTCCATCGAGCATGGCAACCTGATCGGCATTGCTCAGGGCCGTTGCAAGAGCTTCAACGTCAAGGGGCCATGTGTCGATGTGGGGGTCGATGCCGAAAGTTGTAGCCGGGCCGTAGAGGAAAGCTTCGGACTGCTCCCAGTATTTGCGGGCTTTCAGAAATGTGGTGCAGATACCGTCGATATCGGCCTGGGTGAGGGAGTTCACTCCCTTGGCCGATGCGGCCGCGAGAGCGTTGTACAGATTGTCGGTTTCATCGGCCAGGGCCTTGTAGGTGCTGTAGACTACATTGGGAACATAGTTGTCAACGGCAAGAGCCATCTTTTTCTGGTTGGCACTGAGTTCGCTCAGGTCCACTTTGCTTTTCTCGCATGAGGCAAGGGTGGCACCCAGTGCCACGATTGCAAGTGTTTTGATTAAGTACCTCATATAAAACGATTTTTAAGGATTATCTTTTGAAAAATGCCATGTAGGTGACTCCCAGGCTCACTGAAGGCTCGGGATTGTATGGGCTGGGGAGCCAGCGATACGAGTATTCACCCTTCACTGCTATTTCAGGGATTGGAAGCCAGTTGAAACCGGCGGCAATGCGCTGCCTGTCGGTATAGGGATAGTCCTGCTGGTCCGGGGAAGGGATATAACTGTCGTAATACTCGTAGCGGGCAAAGAGGTAGAACTTGCTGTCCTGAATGCCCAGCCAGGGGAGAATGTCATATCCGGCTTCTACACCCGCCGCAAAGGCCTGCTGCCCCACAGGAGTCTTCTTGTAGGGCGCGTTGTTGGAGGAAAGGTTGCGCTTGATGGTGGAGATGGTGGCGGCGTCCTGCACATAGCCGTAATCGGCATTCCCACGGACGATAAGGCGCTTGCCTTTGTATGCGAAATCCAGTGCGCCGATGAAGGTGCGGCCCTTTACATCGGCATACCTTGTATTGTGAAGGTCGTTGGGATAAGAGTTGTGCATTGCTCTTCCGTAGAATCCGCTTAGGCCGATACGAAGCCCTTTTACGCTGTAGTTGTCTACCCTGGCGGCATAACCGAGCCGGTTGGCAACCCTGTATTCGTAGGGCGACTTGGCTCCGTAGTGAATGAAGTTGTCGCGGTCGAACATGAAGCCGTCCAAGCCGGCGGTAACGAGGAGTTCGTAGCGCCAGGCATCGGTCTTGCCCCATAGGCTCACTCCTGTGTCGTGCCAGGTGGAGGGGAGTATTGTGTATTCTCCTTCCGGCCTGTACACGGTGAAGTAATTGAGGGGCTCATGGGCATTGTTAAGGCCGCCCACCGGCACTATGATGTGCCCGGCGCGGATATTCAGCTCCGGGAAGAAGGACTTCTGGATCCAGAACTGCTCCAGTTCCAGTTCTCCGCCCTTTTCAATCTCCGACTCCCACTCACCGGCTTCGGTGAACTCCTTTTCAACGGCGCTTCCGGTTCCGGTGTGCTCGAACTCTATTTCGGTTTGCATGCTCCAGCCTTTGCCGAAGTCGTAGCCAATATATATGACGGCATGGGGAATGTCGAATCGGCCGTGAGAGGGATCCGAGGCGTAATCGGAGGGTCTGGAATACCGATATACATTGTCGCTGTAGAAGTTCCGGGAATATGCCGCCTCGCCGTATCCGCCTATCGTAAGATACTGTGCCTTAAGAGGAAAAGCCATCGGCACAAGCAGCATTGCAATCAATAAAAGTCTTTTCATCTGCCACTGTCTTTAAAAAACAACACAAAATTACCGCTCATCCAAAGGCTGGTCAATACCAATATGTAGGTATGTGTACGGGGGTTTCTGCGGCGGTTTTTTTCAGGCGTATCCCTATTTATTGGGATTGCGTATGTGCGCGCGAACGATTATCTTTGCATCATGTTAAGCGAATTCACTCCTTCGATGAAAATGGCGGAACTCCTGGAAAGGGCTCCGTCACTTCTGGGTGTTTTCACCCGCATGGGGTTCAATTTCGGCTATGGGGAAGCTTCAGTGGGGGATGTGTGCTCCTCAAGCAGCACGGATCCGGAGACTTTCCTACTCATCTGCAAGGTGTATTCACAGGAATCATATCGGCCAGGTCCGGAAGAACTGGAGAAGGCGGATTTGTCCGTGATAGTTAAGTACCTTAGCCTATCCCACACATACTACATGAACGTGGCCCTGAAGGACCTGGCGGCCAGCCTCGGGCGCATGATCGTCCCTTGCGGGGACGACACGCAGAGGGTGATCTGGAAGTTCTTCACGGACTTCAAGGAGGAACTCCGCAAGCATTTCGACTATGAGGAAACGTATGTTTTCCCCCAGGTCGGAAGCCCGGATGCAGGTATTCCGGACGAGGACCATTCAGGCGTGGAAGAAACTCTCGAAGACCTGAAGAGCCTTGTTATGAACCACCTTCCTGCCGATGCGGATCAGCAGGAGGCGTTCAAGGTTCTGTCGGCCATCAATTCCCTTCAGGACGATATCCGCAAGCACATCCTCCTCGAAGAAACCGCTCTGGAAGGCCGCAGTAGCAGCAAACCGGAAGACAACACGCTCACTGCCCGCGAAAGGGAGATCCTGGTGTGTGTGGCCAAGGGTATGATTAACAAGGAGATTGCCGATATGCTTAACATATCCATCCACACCGTAATCACCCACCGCAAGAACATAACGCAAAAGACCGGCATCAAAACTGTTGCCGGCCTCACTGTGTACGCCCTCCTTAACGATCTGCTGGAGGTAACCTCGGTGGAATAACTGAAACAGAATCCGGGATATTAAGCTTATCGCTTGAAGTTGAACCGTATGTCTGCGGGAATGCCTTCAAGGCCAAGGCAGCGGCGGTCTGCGTCGTAGTTGGCGCTGCGCTTGGAATACTGGGCTTCAAACTGCTCGGCAAAGGCTTTGTCGCCGGTAGCCTGTGCCTTTAGCACCAGGGCCGTGAGGTCGGAAAGGGCCGACTCCATCTTCTGGAAATCCAACGAGTACTGGTTGGACGCCTTGCGCTGGAAGGCACCCGCCTCCGCCAGATAGTTGTATATGATGATGTTGGCGCGGCCCAGTGCGCTTCCTTCCCCGAAACGTTCAGAACGGAGCAGGGAGGCGAAGAAGGTTGCCAGTGCATCCTCTTTGGTGAAGAGGTGATGGATGTCGTAGTGGTTCTGGAGTTTGCAAACGAGGAGTACTCCTGCCGCATTGGCCTTTATTTCCTCAAAGGTTGGAGCCGCATTTCCAAGGGCCTCTTCCACGCTTCCAAGACCGTTGACGGTTTCTTTCACGCCCAGGCCATGTGCCACTTCACGGAAAGCGATGTTCCACAGGAAAGCGTCAGAAGAAAGGTGCTCGGCGGCGTATGAGTCCAGAAGGACTTCTCCGCATGGGGCGACGATTTTGCTGTACTTTGCCCTGATGATGTTCTCCAGGAGGATGGTGCGGGTGCCGCGGTCACGCTGCACGTCGGTGTCAAATGGCAGGTTCAGGGCGATTACCTTCACGCCTGCATTGGCTTTGCCGGCATAATAGAGGGCGTTGCAGGAGAAGATGTTGGAACCTGTACCGGGCTGGAAAGCCTTGTATGCCGGGTCGCCGGGAAGGTCTTCCTGGAACTCACCGATGCGGGAGACATACTGCATCAATTCATTGGTATGGGCTTCGTTCTTCAGAAGGACATAGGCTTCATAAGAACGCTTGATGCCAAGAAGCTGGTCATCGGTCACCTCGTTGGGGCCGATGACAAGGTCCATCTTGCTGTCGTCCATATCCAGCCAGGCGAGAGAGCTCTCGTAGTAATTGTCGGTCCTTAGGGCATCGGCCTTGCTAAGAAGATACTTTGCCACGCTGGGCTTGATGGTGATATCGGCGGCGGCCTTCAGGTAATTGCCAATCTTGTCGATGTGGTCCTTGTATGCGTCGTGGTACCAGACGGCCTCCAGAGCGCCGTCCGGGGTGCGGCGGATAAGGGTATAGGGGCTGTTCTTGTCGGGATTGTCCCAGGCGTCGAACTCCTCTTTGGTCATATCTGCAGGATAGAAGCCCGCGCCGGGAAGGGCATCGGCATAACCCTCCACGAAGGATTTACCGGTGGAGCGGTCCCAGGGGCCGTAGTTGATTTCAGCGAAGGTTTTCTGTACAGGGTCCTCGATGCCGTCCAGGAGGGCCTGTTTGTCGCCGAAGTACTGCTGCCAGTAGATGGCGTCCACTTCGTCGGCCGCGAAGCGGTAGAGGTTCAGGACCTCTTTTCCGTTATCGGTGATGCCGCTCAAGTCTGGTGCCTCGATGGTTACCACGGCATAGTCTGCTACGCTGCGTGCGAACGGGGATTTCGTTTCATTGCAGGATACAGCTGCCAAAAGCGCGAGAGCAGCGGGAATAAAAGTCTTTTTCATATCGTCAGAGCATTATCATTATCAAAACCTGGGCGGCAACGACCCTGAGGAACATCG
>JAEEUZ010000076.1 GCA_016290725.1 Bacteroidales bacterium
AGTCGTCCAAGGGGAGGGGATGAAATTTCTCCGCGCGCTTCGCTTGGTCGAAATGACAAGGTGCGACCTGGTCGAAATGACAAGGTGCGACCTGGTCGAAACTACAAGGGCCGTCTCCGGCTGAAAGGTGCTCGTGAATTGCGGCTGTGAACTGATCCATGGGCATATCCAGGTAGTCCTGCAGATTGGCTACGCGGGAGCGGACGGATTCCACAGCTTTGCTTTCCATTTTGCTCCCCGGAACGCTCAGGGCCTGCACCAGCCGCTCCAGGTCCACGCTGAACATAAGAGTGCCGTGGATCATGGTGCGGTCCTTCCACAGGCGGCGGGCGTAGCCGGAGCACTTGCGGCCATCGACAAATATGTCGTTGCGTCCGCCAAGTTCCGCCGGAACGCCCATTGCCTGAAGTGCCTCGGCTATAATGGTGGGGCGCTCATCGGCAAAACACTTCGTAGGCCCTACAATGGAATAATTCAGATTGCCAAGGTCGTGATACACGGCCCCGCCGCCGGTTATGCGCCTCACAAGGGCAATGCCTTCCTTCTCCAGATAAGCCAGGTTAACCTCGGCATACGCATTCTGGTTCCTTCCGATAATCACCGCCGGGGAATTCCTCCACAGATAAAACACGGGTTCCGACGGCCCGTGCTCCAGCACTGCCTGATCGAAGGCCATGTTGTAGTACGGGTCCGTAGATGTATTGATGAGGTATTTCATCCCGAAAAACGGCTAAAAACGTGGATGAACCGGCGAAACGTGCAACTCATCCATGAAAATGACCTAAATCGTGGACGAACCAGGGAAAACTGGTAACTCATCCATGATTCAGGCCAAAAACGTGGACGAACCTCGTGCCTAGTGAGCCAGGATGGCGCCTACCAGGCAGAGAATTGCGTAGAATTCCGGGAGGGCGGCGTAGATGAGGGTGTTGGTAACAACATTGTGCCCCTGGGAAACACCTACGATACCATTGGCGCAAACCTGTCCCTGGCGGATGCCGGAAAACAGGATGCCGATGCCTGCGGCAAGTCCCACACCGAAACAGATCCATCCGTTGATGGTGCCGCCGGTGTATTTACCCATCATGACAAGGAATGCCACAAAGCCGTAAATACCCTGGGTGGAGGGGAGTGCCGACAGTAGCAGGTAGCTGCCAGACGATTCAGGTTTGCGTTTGAGGGCGCCTTCAGCCGCATTGCCGGCGATAGTTGTGCCGATGGATGAGCCGATGCCCGCAAGTGCGAGAACCAGGCCGAGTCCGAGATAAGCTAATACTTGTTCCATAGTGTTATTGATATTTTAAGATTTCTCGACAAGCTCGAAATGACAGTTAAACTTTTTTCAAAGGGTTATAAGTGCGGCCGGTGGCTTCGTAGCCGGAATTCTTGAAGAACTCCAGGAAGTTCAGACGCAGGGGGTGCACGAAGGCGCCCAGGGCGCACATCGCGATATTCAGGGTGTGGCCAAGGACCACCAGCAGGATGAACGGGATCCAGAGCGGCAGGACGTGGCCGTCGCCCAGAACCATCTTGCCCATGTCGTTGAACGCCATGCCCAGCATGCTGCCGGCAAGGCCGAGGGCGTACAGACGAAGATAGCTGAGAACGTCGCCCATGAGCCCCGTTATCATATTATAGGTATCCCAGAGGCCCATGCCCACATTCGCAAACTTGTTGCGCTTGGGATCGTTGAATACGAAGATTCCCAGTGCCGATACGGCCCCGAGGCCGATGAGTACCCATTTTGTAACCTCCGAGCTCAATACCCCGGCCAGTGCAAAGGCTCCCACGGCAACGCCGCCCACGATGAGAAGCGTCCAGCCCCAGGTGCCGAGCGATGCGAAGAAGCCCTTGGTCTTGGTTTCATGTATGGTCTTCACCACCATGGCCAGGCAGATGTGAAGGATACCCACAGCCAGTGCCAGAATCATGGTGGCGTCGTTGCCCGCAATCTGCGACGGAAGGAACACGCCCTTGATGGGGGCGAACACTGCCCACTGCGAGATGTCCATCGAGAAGAAGGTGTGGAACAGGAAGCCGATAACCATAGTGGCAACGCCAAGCGTAACCACCAGCGGCGCCAGATCCTTCAGCATCTTCTTCATGGCAAGCCCCAGGATAACCAGCACAAGTCCGTATCCTGCGTCGCCCATACAGAAAGCGAAGAACAGCATGAAGAATACGGAGATGAAGGGGGTGGGGTCGAAACCGTCATACGACGGCCGTCCGTACATATCCGTAAGGGTTTCGAACATCCTCACGAACTTATTGTTCTTGAAGCGGATGGGAGGGTTCTCCTGAACCACTGCTTTAGATGCGAACCAGAACACGTCCATAGGCTCCAGGGCCTCCTGGACGCGCTTGTCCTCCGATGTGGGAGCAAAGCCGGTGAGCGTTACAATTGTGTTCTCCGCCTCCGGAACGGCAGCCGCAGCGGCAAGCCGCACATCCAGAAGCGACATGCACTCCTTCTCCTGGGCCTGAAGTTCGCGGATGCGGTCCCTGAGGCCAAGGATGCGCCCGCCAAGCAAAGTGAGCCGCCCAAGAGCAGCCTCTTCCCTTGCAGACGCTTCCTTGTAGGAAGCTGCGGGGCCGGGCACTTCGCCCGGCAGAGTATCGTCGCCAAGAACTACAAAGCGCACCGAATTCTTGTCCCGCGATACTTCCGCGAGCGCATTGGACTCTGCCCATTCAGGCTTGAAAGCCTTGGGCGAGAGAACGTGGAAGTGCACCGGGATGCCTGTGCCGTAGAGCTTGGAGGCATCGAAATCGCCCCAGGGAAGGCGCGAGTTATAATCTTCCCGGGCTTCTTCCACTGCCAACTTGGCGTCGACAAAATTCATAAGCACGGTTTCCGCATCTGCCACGGAACATGGCTCGGAAACCGCGTCCTCGGGCACATCGGCCTTCATTATTTCATCGGCAAGCTTATGTAACTTGTCTGCCCGCTCCAGAAGCTCCGCCGACTCCTCGTCCACGGGCTTCACGCTGCGGGTGATGTCCACCAGGCCGATCTCCTGGAGTTTCTCCAGGAAGGCGTCCTGCTCACCGCTGAGGAGGATGAACGAATATCTTGTCATCCGGTCTATCATAGCTCTTCCTCCTCCTCAAGGGCATGACGGTTTTTGACTATCTTCTGGGATGCCTTGGAGAGATTTTCCTCGTCCTCCATGTAGCGCTTTATCTTGCGGATGGCCTCCTGATAGCCGGGAATCTGCACTTTCTCGTACAGGTTCACCTTCTGGGTGGTTTTCTTGCGGTTATAGTCCAGTATGCGGGCCTTTTCCTTATATACTTCCGACTCGATGCCAAGGCGCGAGAGTTCCTTCAGGATGGCAACCCCGTCGGCAAACCAGGCAGGCTTTGCGAAGGCGTTGAAGGGATGGATCTCGTACTTGATCTCTCCCAGGGCCGGAGTCTTCACTCCCGCCACCTTCCTGGTGTACAGTTCCACGTCCACGATCTCGATGAGCCCGGGCTCGAACTCGTTCCACAGGGCGGCCAGATAGTCGTAACGGAGCAGGGCGGCATCCAGGTCTGCAATAAGTTTCTCGCTCTCCTCCTTGGCCTTGCGAACCTCCAGACGCAGGGCGCTCTCCTTGTTCTGCAGGGTGGGGAGGGCACGCTGACGCATCTTCAGCTGCTTGCCGATCTCGGTTAGCGAGGTCTTGTTATATTGGAACTTAATTGCCATTCCAGTACTTGTCTATAAGTGCCTGTTTGATACCGGTTTCTGCGGGAGAGAAGTACTTGGCGAAGAGTTTCCAGGCGGTGTCCAGCATCTCGGTGATGGAGATGTTTACGTCGATGGCCAGGAGCTCGCGTGCGTAGTCTTTCGCGTAGGAGAGGCAGCGGTGGTCGTAGTCTGAAAGGTCGAAGCCGTTCTCCAGTTTGGTCTTGGCGTTCTGGGCATCTGCATACAGACGCACGGAGGCGTTCATCACCTGGGAATGGTCTTCGCGGGTTTTCTTGTTCTGCACCAGCTGTTTCAGACGGCTCAGCGAGCGGAACGGGTCGATGATAACCTTGCCCGTATCCGTATCGGCCTTCAAATAGAGCTGGCCTTCGGTGATATAGCCGGTGTTGTCCGGGATGGCGTGGGTGATGTCGCCGTCATTCAGAGTGGTCACCGCGATGATGGTGATGGAGCCGCCGGAAGGAAGCTGCACGGCCTTCTCGTAGATTTTTGCAAGGTCGCTGTAAAGCGAGCCGGGCATGGAGTCCTTCGAAGGGATCTGGTCCATGCGGTTGGAAACGATGGAGAGGGCATCGGCATAAAGGGTCATGTCCGTGAGGAGCACCAGCACCTTTTCATTCTTGTCCACGGCGAAGTATTCCGCGGCGGTGAGGGCCATATCCGGCACCAGAAGGCGCTCCACGGGGGGATTCTCCGTGGTGTTGATGAAGCAGATGATCTTGTCCAGCGCGCCTGCCGCCTCGAAACGGTCCTTGAAATACAGATAGTCGTCATTGGAAAGGCCCATGCCGCCGAGGATAATCTTGTCTACGTCGGCCCTGATGGCCACATCGGCCATAACCTGGTTGTAGGGCTGGTCCGGATCTGCGAAGAAGGGGATCTTCTGGCCGGAGACGAGGGTGTTGTTCAGGTCGATGCCGGCGATGCCGGTGGGGATGAGCTGCGAGGGCTGGCGCCTCTTGTACGGGTTCACCGACGGGCCGCCGATCTGGCGCTCTTCGCCTTCCACCTCCGGGCCTCCGTCGATGGGATGGCCGTAGGCGTCGAAGAAGCGCCCGCTCAGCTGGTCGCCCACCTTCAGGGTGGGAGGCTCGCCAAGGAACACCACCTCCGCGTTGGAAGGGATGCCCTCCGTGCCGGAGAATACCTGCAGCGTTACAACATCGCCCTTAATGCGCACGATCTGTGACAGACGCCCGTGTACAAATGCCAGTTCGTCGTTGGATACCCCGCCGGCGCGAAGCGACACGGTGGCCTTGGTGATGCCGGTCAGCTTTGTATATATCTTCTGATATGCTTTCATATTATGCAATCATTTTCTTTACCGATTCATTGTAGGCGTTGAACTTCTCGCTCTTGAATTCGGAGTAGTTCATCTGGCGCAGCTCGTTTATGAGAGAGCTGAAGAAACTGCGGCACTTCTCGTAGTCGTCGAACTCGAACTCCTTGTCGCAGATGCCCAGGACAAGGTCCAGCATGAAGCGCTGGCGCTCGATGGGGCAGAGGGAGTCCACGGGGTCGAAGCCGTCCTGCTGGAGAATCACGAAGTCGATGAGCTCGCTCTTCCAGAAGTTCACGTGGTAGCTCATGGGAACGCCGTCGTCGCCAAGGATGTTGATCTGCTCGGCGGCTTCCTTGCCGCGGCGGATGAGATTCTTCGCGTGCATCACTTTTTCCACCCAGCCTTCTTCCACGGTCTTGTCCAGATAGGCCTGGATCTCCGGATAGTCCAGATACTTGGAGTAGGACTCCAGAGGGCCCACGGCGGGATAGCGTTTCTGGTCGGCGCGGCCCTGTTCAAGGGCGTAGAAGCAGCGGGCGGCCTTCTTGGTGCTCTCCGTCACGGGCTCCTTGAGGTTACCGCCGGCAGGGGACACCGTGCCGATGAAGGTAACCGCTCCGCGCTGCCCGTTATTCAGCACCACGGTGCCGGCGCGGGAGTAGAAGTTGGAGATGATGGCGGAAAGGTCCACCGGGAAGGCATCGGCCCCCGGAAGTTCCTCCATACGGTTGGACATCTCTCGAAGAGCCTGGGCCCAGCGGGAGGTGGAATCCGCCAGAAGGAGGCATTTGAGGCCCATCGCCCTGTAGTACTCGCAGATGGTCATCGCGGTGTAGACCGATGCCTCGCGGGCGGCTACGGGCATGTTGGAGGTATTGCAGATGATGGTGGTACGCTCCATAAGGTGACGGCCGGTATGAGGGTCGATGAGTTCGGGGAACTCGGTGAAGATTTCCACAACCTCGTTCGCGCGCTCGCCGCAGGCCGCCATCACGATGACGTCGGCGTCGCCCTGCTTGGCGATTGCGTGCTGGAGCACGGTTTTGCCGCAGCCGAAGGGGCCGGGGATGAAGCCGGTGCCGCCTTCAGCGATGGGGTTCAGGGTGTCTATCACGCGGACGCCGGTTTCCATGATGCGGTCCGGCCTGGGTTTTTCGCGGTAGCCCTTGATGGCCACTTTCACGGGCCATTTCTGGGTCATGGTAACGGGGACATCCTCGCCCTGCGCGTTTGTTAGAACGGCAATCACGGTATCCACGTTGTACTGGCCGGCGGGCACTATGGATTTAACGGTGTAACCTCCCTTGAAGCTGAACGGCACCATGATCTTGTGGGGCAGCCAGCCTTCTTTCACCTCGCCCAGCCAATCCGCGGCAATCACTTTGTCGCCGGGTTTGGCGATGGGGGTGAAGTCCCAGAGTTTCTCGCGGTTGATAGGATCGGTGTATTCGCCTCGCTTGAGGAAGACGCTCTCCATGGTGGTGAGGTCGTTCTGAAGGCCGTCGTACACGCTGGAAAGAAGGCCGGGGCCAAGTGTGACCTCCAGCATGCGGCCTTCGAATTCCACGCTGTCTCCTCCGCGGAGGCCGCGGGTGCTCTCGAACACCTGCACGGAAGCAGTGTCTCCGCTTACCTTGATGACTTCCGCCATCATCTTGACGCCGGCAAGGTCGATGAAGCAGATTTCGTTTTCTGCCACGGGCCCGTCTGCCTTTACGGTGACGAGGTTGCTCACGATGCCGGTTACTATACCTTTAGTCTTCATATGTTATGCTTCGTATTTTACTCCTTTGAATGTGCCTTTCACCTGCTTCACCAGTTTCTGGAACATCTCCCGACCGGTTTCTGCGTCCAGGGCCAGCCAGCGGTCCACGATGTGGAGCTTGGCTATATACGCGAGGACGGCGGTGAGGTCGAAGTAGTGGAAGGTTTCCAGCTGGTCGATTGTTTGCCAGATGATGTCGTCCAGGCCTTTTTCGCGGGTGAGGAGGTCTTCCTGCTCAAGGACGAACTGCACCTTGGAGGCCTGGTCGAATTCTCCGGTGCGGAACTTCAGAAGATCCACGTCTCCGTTATATTCATCTCCTTTCCCGGTGAGAACGTCCTGTTCGTCCGGGCGGTCGAGGCGGCGGTTCAGGTAGCGCACCTTGGCGTTCCGCATGTTCAGGTCGAAGGCGAAATAGCCGCGAAGGAAGGGCTCTTTCTGCCCCAGCGCCCTGGCGTAGAAATCCGCGTCCAGGCTCTCATTATTGAACCCTTCCAGCAGGAAATCCACGGCCTGAAGGTCTTTCTCGCCCAGATCACGGCGAATCTCGTCGATGATATCGGCAAATTTCTTCCCCTCGCCGTACTTATAATCTACGGTGAGATAGGGGAGCGACGAGATAATGTATTCGTAATTACTCATAACGCGAAAAATCTTTGGTCTTCGCGGACTAAAACTTTTTCTCCCGAAAAAAGGTCAAAAAAGTTTTGTCCGACTCCGAGTCGATTTTTCTAACTGTCAAACAGAATCCTTTTCGTGGCGGGACGCAGGTACGAGCCGATGAGCTCCGCGAAGGACTCATCGGAGAAGCTGATGTAGTAGCTGCCATCTTTCGGGCCGATGCGGAAGCCGCCGGCAATCTTGCCGGACCACGCAACGTCTACGCCGCCGCCCACGATTTTGGCGATTTCCGCCTTGACGTAGGGCTCCAGCTGCTCCTTCAGGGCTTCCGGAAGCACGAGGCTGAGGTCTCCGTCCTGCTCGGCGGAGAACTTTGCTGCCACTGCGCTGATTATTCCCTTGATGTATTCTGTATCTGCGATTGCGGCCTTTGCGGGGGCGTCCACCGCCTTGGCCATGATGAGATTCTCGATTGCGGCCTTGGTTTCCTGGATGGTCTGGGTTGCGGCCATCTTCACGTCGCCCTCCACTTTGGTGCGGTGGTCTTCCGCTTCCTTGCGGGCCTTGGCTATGATGGCATCCGCCTCCTCGTGGGCGGCCTTGATGATTTCATCCGCCTTTGCCTGGGCGTTCTGCAGTATCTGCTCTCCCTCCGCCTTTCCCTTCGAGAGGCCTTCCTCGTATAGTTTCTGAGTGAGTTCCTGGAGTTTGTCCATATAGTGATTAGTTTTAGATTCTTAAATCACACAAATATAGACAAAATCCGGAATAATTGCAACAACTATCTACCTAACTGCGGCGCATCTACCAATTCCACGCTGTAGCCGAGTTTGCGGATAGCGGCCTCAAGGGCTTCAGGGGTGGTTTTGGTGGGGATGTAGGTGATGGTAACGGTCTTGTTCTCCAGCGAAATCTTCAGGTCTTTGACGCCCTTTTCGAAGGCGATGTTCTCCTGGATCTTGTTCACGCAGTTACGGCAGTGCATGCTCACCTTGAAGGTAACTGTTTCGGTTTTCTTGGGGCGGGCGGGGGATTCCCAGGCCGATGCCGAGGGCGCAGCGGCGGAAGCAACTGAAAGTGCTCCGAGGGCGAGCACAAGGCCGATGATTATCTTTTTCATACTCAATAAGTTTTCCAAACGGTGACCCTTAATCCGGCGTTCACGCGGAGGCCCATAAGAGGACCCCATACGGCACTTGCGTCGAACCCTGCCGTTTCGGGAACTCCCAAAATTACGGTTTTTTGGCGGAATCCCGTCAAGTTTTCTCCGCCAATGTAAACGTCAATCCCCTTGAACCGTCGGGTTACCTGGGCGTAGAGGAGGGGATAGACGGGTGTGCGCTCCATGTCCATGAAACTGTATGCCCTGGCGCTGCCGTTAAGGGCTGCGGTGAAGTCGAATATCCATTTGCTAAGGTTCGTGCGGTACTGGAGATTCACGACTCCCTTGAAGCGGGGAGTCATCGGCCTTTCCACAAGCCCCTGCCCGGCGAGTGAAACCTTGGCATCCGTATATCTGGCTGTGAGATTCAGGGTGAGACGCTCCAGCGGCTCCACGGCAAAATCGGCCTGGAAGGTATTGGTGAAAGAGGGAGCGCCATCTGAAGTATAGAATTCAATGACGTTTGCAGTGTGCTCATAATCAACGATGAGCTGCTGGGCGAACTGGGTGCGGAAGAAGTCGAAGCTCAGGTATGCGTTTTCCGGATCCGCCCCGATGGGAAGGTACACGGTGGCATTGCCGCCATAGGTCCAACCGTCTTCCAGGATGTGCCCCTGGTAGCTGCCGGTCCACAGCTTTCCGGTGGAGAATATGCCGATATTGTCCGTCAGCGGCATGGCCGGCCTCACGCCGCGCCCGCCGTTGAGCCTGAGCACGAGCGCCTTCACCGGCTGATATTTTACGGTCGCGCGTGGAGATACCCTCACATCCGCATCGCCATACCAGTTCAGGCTTGCTCCGGCAATGGCGGTGAGCGCATCCCCGTAATGGAAAGTGTATTCACCATATAGGCCGATGTCCGGGAGCACCGAACTCTCCTGGAAAGAATTGACGCCCTCCTGCACGGGGCGAAGGAGATTTTGGCCGATGATGTCGCCCGCACCGCGTGCGCCCAGGGTGAAGTCGTGACGGTCGTTGATGCTGTTCCGCCAGATAAGGTTTGCGAAGAAGGAACGCTGTTCGGCTAGATAAGTAGCGCTACCGAAAGCAGCGTCCATGAGGGCCGATGTGTAATCGGCCACCAGGGCTATGCTCTTTCCCTGATCTTCGCTCATGGGTATTCCTATTTTAATATAGGTGTTGAAAAGCTGATTGCCGATGTCGCTTCCCCACGGGGAGCCGGGCCCGTATGAGTCGCGGTCATATCCCTGTTGTCCTCCTTGCCTATGGTCGCTCACTGCGTTGAATCCCGCGCGGACCTGAATCCCGGGGGCATAATACAGCCAGCGGTTTGCGAGGTTGAACTGCTTCACCATGGGATCGTCCATGAAGCCGTCTCCGTTCATGTCGAAGTGACGGAAATTGCAGTCGGCATGGCCAAGGATTACGGTGGAAAGCCTGTCGCCCAGCTGCAGGGAAGAGGCTACGTCTCCGCTGATGCGCGAGTCGCTCATCCCGGTGAGGCTAAGGAAGAAGGGCTTTTCGTCCGTGGGCTTGCGGTGTTCCATGTTAATCTGGCCGGTGACCGATTCCACCCCGCCGGTTACGGAAGCCGCTCCCTTCGCAATCTGGATGCTCTCCAGCCACTGACCGGGCGTGTATGTGAGCGCAAACGGCGATGTGATTCCGCGCATCACCGGGCGGGATTCATCCAGCATCTGCGTATAGATTCCGCTGAGCCCCAGGAGCCGTATCTGCCTTGCCCCGGTTACCGCATCAGAATACCCCACGGTGACGCTTGCCGAGTTCTCGAAACTCTCCGCCACATTGCAGCATGCCATCTTTTTGAGCCCGTCGGCAGTTACCACTTCCACCCTCATGCTGTTCCCTTTGGACAGGTAATTCCCCGGCCCATGAGATGTAACCACCACTGCATCCAGGCTATCCATCCGCTCGCGGTACATCCCGGTAGTATCCACCTGCGCCGCCGCATCAATCCCCGCCACCGCCATCGCTGCAGCAACCACGCATAATATATGCATCCATTTTCTCATTCACTGCAAA
>JAEEUZ010000077.1 GCA_016290725.1 Bacteroidales bacterium
TGCAGTCCCGACGCGGAAATACCGGTTTTTGCAGGTATAGGTGCAAAAAGTAGTTGGTGGTGTCCCTATAAACTTTTTGATTTATAAACATTTATGAGTAGTTTGATGAAACGCGTTTCATCAAACTACTTTTTTTATGGCAAAAACAAGGCGAGAAAGATGTCCATATTGTGGCTTTTTAGACACAATTAGGTGGGGTAAGCAATGCGGTCATCAACGCTATAAATGTAAGAACTGCGGGAGTCTTTTTACTGCCCGAAGAAAAGATGTCAGTCAGCAAAACAGGTTTATCTGGTTCCGTTGGTGGATTGAAGGAAAACAGACCATAGAACAGATCTCAGGTATGAGCGGATATAGTATTCGCCAACTTAAGACATGGTTCTATGAATATCTTGAAGAAGCTCCATCCTGGAAGATCCGGAAGTATGAAAAAGTCAATCTTTTGATAGATGGGACATGGTTTCCTAACAAGGTGTGTTTGGTCGTATATCGAGCGGATAATATAAAAGCAACGTTGTTTTATCGACTAACTGATGACGAAAGGGAGATGGAGATTATTGCCGACCTAAAGGCCCTTCGGCGTATGAAGATAAGAGTGGTAAGTGTTACCTCAGATGGCGGCACAGACATCATAAAGGCGGTCAAGTACGTTTTTCCTAACGCAATAAGACAAAGGTGTTTAGCTCACATTGAGCGTGAATGTTTAAACTGGATTACCCAACACCCAAAGAGTGCGGCCGGTATTGAGTTGCGTAGATTAGTATGCAAGATAAGCAGGATAAAAACACATAATGATGAACGCTATTGGAAACGATGTTTGAGCGAATGGTATGACGAGTATTCTGAGTTTTTGATGGAGAAGACAGTGTCTCCGACCACAGGCGAAAAATCATATACCCATGACACTATCCGGAAGGCATATTTCCACATTTGGCATGCTCTTCCTGATATGTTCCAATTCATTGATCACCCTGATGTCCCTAAGACAACAAATGGCCTCGAGTCTTTCTTCGGCCACATCAAAGATCATATGAGAATACACCGGGGACTATCTTTGGAACATCATAAAAACTTTGTTAAATGGTACTTGAACTTCAATGCGGAAAAAGGGAAAAAGAGGTGACTTGCGCCGCTGCGGGGGGCTACAGGAAACGGCCCTCCTCGCGGCGACCGTCACCAACTGTTTTTTGCATCATTACCTAGATACGACAAACGGCAACCTTTCGGCTGCCGTTCTGGAGCGGAAAACGAGACTCGAACTCGCGACCCCGACCTTGGCAAGGTCGTGCTCTACCAACTGAGCTATTTCCGCCTTTTCTTCGAAAAGTCGGCATTTTTGGCTGCGCCTCGGAATAAAACAAGTTTTCTTCACTCGGCTTGCACAAAAATTCCGCACCCGTTTTGGTGAATCGGGACTGCAAAGGTACAACTATTATTTTAATCTGCAAATTTTATTTGATTTTTTTGCAGATTTCTCGGCTACGCTCGAAATGACAGTGTGTCCGGGAGCAAGGCGACGGGCCGCGACCTTGGTGTGGGCGGCGTGAAGTGAGCGGGCCCGGACAAGGTTTTCGAGGCCTTTGCCGATGGAGAAGTTATGCCGGCTGGCGCGGGTGATGTGTGCGGGCGCGCCGGCGGGTTCCACGTACTCGTGGCCGTCCACGGTCACCTTTACGAGGTTGTACTCTCCGGTGAAGTCGCCGTCGGCGGTGAAGGTGAGGACGAGGGCGTCGTAGGTGCCGTTTTCGTAGGTGTCGAACAAGAAGGATTCGCCTTCATAGGTGCCAAGGACTTCATAGGCAAGGAAGTCTGCAAGATCTTCATAGATGTAGGAGACCATATCTGCGCCGTATTCTTCCACGAGATCGGCAAGGCTCTGTTCTATGTATGCCGCCAAATCGGCCGCATAGGCGTGGACGTCGCCGTCGAAGGCATTCGGGGCGAATACGTCGATTGCCCACATGGACTCGCCGGTGCCGGTAGCAGAGAAGAGATCCCCGGTGTCGTCGCCATCGGTATATCGGCCCTGATACTCTACGCCAAGGCTGGTATTCTTCGTGAATGCTGCGGGCACTCCGACAGTAGTCTTTTCCCATTCCAGTTCTCCACCGCCGCCGCTACCGCCGCCTTCAAACTCGGGGAAGGTTGCAGCGGTTGCGCCATATCGGCCTGTGGCCTTGCCGGAAGCGTCGAACTCGATGATGTAAATCTTGCCTGCCCCCTCACCGGGATACTCGATGTAGGTATACTCGCCGTCAGCGAAGAGGAGCTGGGAGACCGTGTAGCCATCCTCCAATTCGCCGGCGATGTAGGCGTCATAATCCTGGATCAAATCTTCGATGCCGTCGTAATAAGCGTCAAAAACATCGTCCGTAATGCCCCCCACCGCATAATACTTGATGCCGGTGGTGGTCATCTTAAGGTCGATCCAGTCGCCGTATTCGTCGGTGTAGGGGTCTCCGTCCATTTCGGCCTTCCAGCTTGATACCAGAGTTGCGGTGATGTCGCTGCCGCCACCTCCGCCGCCTTCATACTCGGGGAAGACAACGCTTGAGACGCCATATCGGCCCGTGGTCTTGCCGGTGGCATCAAACTCCACGATATAGATCTGGGCTGCACCGGCGCCAGGGTAATCAATATAGGTGTATTCGCCATCGGCAAAGAGGACGTCCGTGACCGTATAGCCGCTAGTCAGATAATCGGCGATATACTCGTCCCAGCTCGCGATGAGGCCGGCGACATCCTTGTAATACTCTTCCAGTTCGCCTGCGAACAGGGCTTCCACGCCATAGTATTTGATGCCGGAGGTGCTCATGGTGAGATCTACCCAATCTTCGCCTTCTTCTGTATATGGATCGCCGTTAAGGGCTGCGCTCCAGGTGGAAACGAGCGTGACATTGCCGTCGTTTCCGCCATTTCCGCCGCTATCTCCGCCATTTCCGCCACTATCGCCACTGTTCACACCGCCGCCATAAGTCTGCAGCGTGAGCGAAACGATGCCGGGATTGCCGACATTCGCGCCGATTACATCCTGTATGCCGATGGTGATAACCGCGCCCTCTTCAATGCCCACGGGGTCCACGGTAACCATCACCCTTTCTCCTCTGCTGCCGGCAGGGATGGTGATCTTATTCTCGAATGTCAGTTTGTCCGCCGGAGTGCCGGAGAGCAAAACCTGAACCTCCGTTTCAGCCGCGCCGGAAAACGAAATGGTTAAGAAAGCCACATTCTCCGAATTGAATGATTCGGGGGCCGATAAGGTCACGTACGGAAGGCTTGGCGTACAGGCGGCCATGGCTGCGAGGGCCGCGAAAACGAGCAAAAGTTTCTTCATCACAAACAAATTTTCGGCAAAGGTACGAAGATTTTATGAAATGTACTTGTCGATGAGGCGGATGATGAGCTCATTGAGCTTTTCCACCTGATAATCGCCTACGGATGCCACAACGTGCCCATTGCCCACGCCGCTGTCGTCCGTGAGGAAAACATAGGTGCCGCCGGTGAGGACGGCGAACTGCCTGCACATGAACTCGCAGTCCTTGCTGTGGGAGCTGCAGAACACGGGTATAATCTTTATGCCATTAGCGCTGAACTTGGACATGGACTTCTGCAGGCTCTCGATCACGCCCTGGTGGTCCTGGTGCGCTGGAGCGTCAAGAATCATGAATGCCAGCTTGGAATACGCATTACTGCTCCACTGGAGTTCCTTGAGAGTGACTTCCAGGGCGGTGTGGACGGCTTCCGGCCAGTCTCCGCCGCCGCCGGCTTCCTGCTGCTTGACGAAAGCCACGGTGGAGGAAATTTCGGAAGTGAAGGGCGATGTTATGGTGAGATAGTCATCGTCCGTGTCGCGATAAAACACCGTGCCGGTGAGTATGCTGCGGGAGGTCTGCTTCTGGCCCACCTGGGTGAGAATGCTCTCGAGATCCTTCTTCAGGAAGTCGATCTCATCGCCCATCGACCCGGTTGCATCCACGACGAAAGCAATGTCAACGACATTCCCGGTTTCGGGGGCCGATGCCAGCGTGTATACATTCTCGTCGATGACAGAAGCGCTCCAGCTGGTAAGCTTGGGTGCTCCGTCCTGGAGGACACCGTCTACGCTCACTGTATAGGCCGATACGTCCTTCTGGTTTTCTTTCCCGAAGGCTCCGGCCCAGAGATTGGCCTTGCCCTCGTTGTCCGAGAGGGAGGTCCACACCACGGCACCATCGGCCGATTTCAACTCCAGCTTCGCTCCCACAACGGGCGCACCTGCGGCGTCAACCACCTTGCAGGCGATTCTTCCCGATGTGTTGAGGCCCCAATAGGTGTTCATTTCCGTGTAGTCCTGGCCGTTCATGAGCCCGCCCCAGAAATTCCAGTTGTCAAGGTCGTTCCACTCCGCGGCCGTGAGGACTCCTGCCTCCCCGCCGCCACCCTGGCCGCCGCCGGGGTTGCTTATGCCGCCGTCTGCCGTATAGGCCTCTCCCTCGCCGAATTTTCCATCGGCATCAATGTAATAAAACTCTTTGTCGCATCCTGCGAGCGCCAGAACGGCAATACCCAGATATAACAGTTTCTTCATATACTTATTATTATTGACGATAGTTTAGATGCATTTTACGAGGATAATGTTGCAAAAAATTGGAGGAAACGTTTTTTTTGCGTACTTTAGCAGGACGAAAACACGAAACACTATTTAATAACAAACAATTATGAAAAAATTTGCAGCAATCTTACTTTGTGGTGTAATGCTTCTCACCAGTTGCGGTAACACTTCCAAAACAGCGAAAGGCGGCCTCATCGGCTCTGGCGCAGGCATGGCAGCAGGCGCAGTGATCGGCTATCTCATCACCGGCGACGCACAGGGTGCCGCTATCGGCGCAGCACTTGGAACAGCAGTCGGCGGCGGCGCAGGCGCAGCCATCGGCAATGCAATGGACAAGAAGGCGGATGAACTCGCCGCCCTCGAAGACGCAAAGGTTGAAACCATTACAGACAAGAACGGTCTCACCGCCATCAAGGTCACCTTCTCCAGCGGTATCCTGTTCGCCGTGAACAAAGCGGAACTGAACAGCGAAGCCAAGGCGGAACTCAAGCAGTTCGCCGCCCAGATGGCAGACCTGCCGGACACGGACATCACCATCTACGGCCACACGGACAACACCGGCTCCGCTTCCGTGAACGAGAAACTCTCCCTCAAGAGGGCAAAGGCAGTTGCTGATTATCTCATCAGGCACGGCATCGCCAAGGATCGTATCGTCTACGAAGGCCACTCCTTCAACGAGCCCATCGCCAGCAACGATACTCCGGAAGGCCAGGCGCAGAACCGCCGCGTGGAAATCTTCATTTCCGCAGGTAAGGCCATGATCGAGGCGGCAGAAGCAGGACAGCTTTAATCGTTCCATTTACAAAGTTTTAGGGCGGCTCGCATTGCGGGTCGCTCTTTTTTTATTATTTTTGGAGCCGATTACTAAACCTGACCTATGAAAAAACCGTTCGAGAGATTCGACATGGCTAAGGAACCCGTGCGTACAAAGTGGTACCTGAAGCCCATCACCAAGCTATTAAGCGCCCCGGACATGCTAATCCATCGTCCGTACATCAGGCGTCACGGAACGAATGAACTGAAGCCGCCGTATTTGCTTCTTTGTAACCACAACGCCTTCATGGACTTCAAGGTGGCAACGCAGGTGATTTTCCCGCACAGCGCGAATTACGTGGTGGCGATAGACGGTTTCATCGGCCGGGAAGGGCTGCTTCGCAACGTGGGTTGCATCTGCAAGCGCAAGTTCACGAGCGACCTGGTGCTGGTGAGGCAGCTCAAGCGGGTTATCGAGAACGGCGACATCGCGGTGGTTTATCCGGAGGCGCGGTATTCCCTCTGCGGCACCACGGCGGTACTGCCTTCATCGCTGGGTAAGCTCTGCAAGATGCTTAACGTACCGGTGGCAACGCTCATCTGCCACGGCCATCACGTGAATTCTCCCTTCTGGAACCTGCATGACAGGGGCATCCGCACGGAGGCCGATTTCACTCTGCAGTTCACTCAGAAGGGCGTGGAGAAGAGCACACCGGAGCAGATTAACAAGGCCCTTGTGAATGCTTTCCAGTACGACGATTTCGACTGGCAGGCGAAATCGGGCACGAAGGTAACGTATAAAAAGCGCGCGGAAGGCCTGCACAAAGTGCTGTACCAGTGCCCCAACTGCGGCACCGAATACGAAATGGACTCCAAGGGCGAGGAAATCTTCTGCAAGCACTGCGGCAAGCGCTGGAGGATGACGCGCCTTGGCGAGCTGCAGGCCCTGGAAGGGGAAACTGAATTCACCCACATCCCCTCCTGGTACGAGTGGGAACGCGAAAACGTGCGTGCGGAAGTTGAGGCCGGGAAGTACGACTCCGGCGAGCTCCCGGTGCATGTGGATACGCTTCCCAACGCCAAAAAGTTCATCCGCCTCGGTAACGGCACCCTCCGCCACGACATGACCGGTTTCCACGTCCACGGCACCGACGTAGACGGCGATCCTTTCGACATGGAGATCCCCGTTCCGTCGCTATATTCTGTTCACATTGAGTACGAATATCTTGGCAAGTATGGCGACTGCGTAGACCTGAACACCCTGGAAGACACCTGGTACACCTATCCAGAGCCCGACGGCCCGGCCTTCTCCGTTACCAAAATGGCCCTCGCAACAGAGGAACTCTATTTCGCCCATCGCCGCGCCATCGGCAAACCCTGCGAACCCGGCCTGGCGTAAGCCACGGGCAATTACCGCACTTTGGGGATATCGCTCCAGAGGGTGGTGTAGTGGGGGGATTGGCGCTCGCTCCAGGAGCGGATGCGGCCGTCGCCCTGATTGCCGAAGCGCACCGTGCCGCGGCCATAGGCCGATGAGATGTCGTCCAGGGCGCGGGAGAGGCGCTCCGAGCGCTCGAGGGCGTCCTGATCCTCGAAGAGCGACGCCACCTGGTCCGATGCCTGGCCGATGCGGCTGAGCCAAACCCCTGCCTTTTTATACGCGTAACCGCCGCGCCACATGCTTTGGCAGGCGTTCAGGGCCGCGCCGATGATGGCGCGATAATCGTCGGAGGGCTGCGGCAGCACCGTGAGGTGGCTCCCGAAGGTCTGGGGCGCATCGTCGCGGAAGCGGTTCGTAAAGGCGAAAACGGCGATTTCCTGGCACACGGACTTCTGGCGGCGCAGTTTTTCCGCTGCGGAATACGCAAAGTTAGCCACCTGCTGCGACAAATCGGCAAGTGCCGATATCTCGTGCGCAAAGCTCCGTGACACGCATATGCTCTGTTTCGGCTCAATCACGTCTTCAAAGCCGATGCACGTATCCCCGTGCAGTTCGCGCCAGGTGCGATAGCCTGGCAGATGGAACATCTTCTGCACCTGCAGGGGGCTCAGCTGGGTGTAGTCCCAGGCCGTACGGATGCCCATCGACACGAGTTTCTTAACGCTCCGCCGCCCTATGCCCCATACGTCTTCCACGGGGAAGCCGCGCAGAACCTTTTCCACATCGGCCTTCTTGTACATATAGCATCCTCCGTGAAGGGCCGGGTACTTTTTGCACAGTTTGGAGGCAATTTTCGCGAGGGTTTTGCTGGGGGCGATGCCAACCGAGACGGGGATGGAGGTGCGCCGCCAGCATTCGGCCGATATCTTCTTGGCGTAGGCGTCGAAATCCACTTCCACGCCGCTCAGGTCCAGAAATGCCTCGTCGATGGAGTACACTTCCACGGCGGGGGCGAACTCCGCCAAAACTTCCTGTACGCGTCGGGACATGTCGCCGTACAGCGGGAAGTTGGAGGAGAAAACTGCCACGCCGTTGCGCTCCACTATCGGCCTGATCTTAAAAAAGGGGTCGCCCATCTTGATGCCGAGCGCCTTCGCCTCGTTGCTGCGGGACACCGCGCAGCCGTCGTTGTTCGACAGCACGATCACCGGTTTCCCGTTCAGATCCGGACGGAAAACCCTTTCGCACGAGACGAAGAAATTGTTGCAATCGGCAAGGGCGTACATCCTTTATGCCTTTTTGATTATCCAGGTTACAACGCCCCAGACCATGAAGCGGTTGCCGTCGTGGATTTCTATCGGCTTATACTTGCCGCAGTTTTCGTTCGCCGGGAGGAGGCGGACGCCATCGGCCTGGATTTCAACCTTTTTCACGGTGTATTCCCCGTCTACGAAGCACACTGCCTTGCATCCGTTGTACGGGTCTACGGCCCGGTCCACGATAAGGATGTCACCCTCGTCCATGCCGGCATCAACCATCGACACGCCATCCACCTGGAAAAAGAAAGTTGAGGCGCTGTGGCGCACGAGGAGTTTCACAAGATCCAGTTTCTCCCTCACCTCTTCCGCAGGAGAGGGGAAACCCGCTTTAATCTGGCCCAGCATAAGGGCTTCCAGGGACTCGTCCCCGGTGAGTGGAATGAAATCGTTCTGCTGCATGATACAAAAATAGCACAATTTTGCTATCTTTACGAAAAATCTGATTCAACTATGATTCTCACAACCACCCCGTCCGTAGAAGGACGCACAATTGCCGATTACAAAGGCATCGTTTTCGGAGAAGTGATCTCCGGTGTAAACTTCCTCAAGGATTTCGCCTCCAGCATCCGCGACATCATCGGCGGCCGCAGCAACACCTACGAGAAAGAGCTTGTTTCCGCCCGGGAGAACGCCCTGAACGAACTTTCCCAGCGCGCCGCCCAGATGGGGGCCGATGCAGTCGTTGGCATCGACATCGACTACGAAGTCCTCGGTCAGGGCAACGGCATGCTCATGGTAACCGCTTCCGGCACGGCTGTTAAACTCGCGTAACTCTTTTGCTTCGAAGTGTTTGATTCTTCGCAAAATAGACTTATTTTTGCAAAAAAGGGGAATCAACATGAAAAAGAGCATTTTACTACTAGTTTGCCTATTCGTTTCGGCGGCGGCCTTCTCTCAGGTGGTGCCGCCGGTGAGCGACCCCGTCATAGTTGCGGAATACTGCAACCATTGCGGGTGGATAGACTATGAAAAGCACGAGACGCATCGCGCGGACTGCCCTTATGTAAACGGCAGCTCCAGCGGTGGCGGCGGGTACACTTCGTCCGGCTCATCTTATACTATCGATCCGGCCTTGTCGCAGGCAGTGAGCTCCATGGGTTATGCCCTTGGAGAGGCTCTCGTGGCCGGTTTCGACCGCGGAATGGATGTCTATGCGGCCGGTTCCATGACGCAGTATTCCGGCATCCGCCCCGGGGACCAGAACGGCAACTTCGTCGTGGGGCGTAACGGCCCTCACGGGCGCGTTGGCATGTTCGACAACAGCACCCGCTGGTGGAAGGTAGGCCCCGTCTACAAGGACCTCATGATCTACGACCTTGAATCCGTGATAGCCGTAAAAGGCAAGAAGGTGGGCGTGCTGGACGCATCCGGGGATAGGGTGCATCGCGTGCAGCCCTTCCGGTACAACGACTATCAGATTCTCTATCAGGGCAATGACCGGCGGCTCATCTACGCCCTGTCCCGCAAGGCCGGAAACCGCACCCTCTGGACCATCTGGCGCGGCAACGAGCGCCTTATTGCCGATGAATTCGAAGACGTCCGCCTTACCCGCGAAGGCATCGTGGCGGAGGTGGGAGACCGTTATCAGGTGTTCGACCTGAATGGTAATCTGAAGATGATCATGACCAACAAGAAGAAATAGGGAGGGCTGTTATTATGAAAAGACTGTTTGCAATCGCAGCCCTGCTGCTTTTCCTCGTGCCTGCCGGCGCACAGACCGTTATTTATTACCGCCGCCCCATGAATTTCCTCACCTTTGAAGGAGGAATGTCGCTTTCCACGATCACCGGCTTTAACAACAGGGCCGAAGGTGGCTGGCATCCGTACTTCAACGTGGGTATGGACCTTCCCCTCATGCAAAACGTGAACATGAGGCTTATGGTGGGATACCGTAACAAGAGTTTCACGGGCGTTCCCACGGACGATAATCCCACAGCACCTCCCTCGCATGAAATCCACGCCGTGGAACTGGGCCTCCTTTACTTCGACTGGTATCCCTTCGGCCAGGGGCCCTATCTTGGCGCCGGCCTGGACTTCGGCGGCAACATTCTGGTTCGGCGTCTGGAGGCCGATGGCACCAAAACTTTGATTAAGAGTGAGAACCTGGACGCCCTGGGCCTCACGATGAGCTACTCCCTTGAGGCCGGCTACAGCTTTAGCTTCTGGCCGATAGGAGACCGCGTTGCCATCTTCGGCCGCTTCAGCCAGGACTTCTTCGGTGCCCCCTTCAACAAGGATTACTGCTCCAACAACCACCTCTCCAGAAAAATGCGCTGCGCCAACATCTCCGCCGGCCTCCGCATCCCCATCATCATGATGAGAGACTAGGGCTGCAATCTCATCCAGGATTAAGACCGTTTTTCTGGATGAGACGGCAAATATAATTAGTTCATCCAGGATTTGGGGGCTTTTCCTGGATGAGATGGGCAATTTGCACGGTTCATCCC
>JAEEUZ010000078.1 GCA_016290725.1 Bacteroidales bacterium
TTATAAAAATTTATCTTACGGAGTGTAACTCCGTGAAATAAAAAACGGCCTCCTTTCACACAGCGAGTTGGTAAGAAGCGAGCACTATGCCATAGATCATCAGCGCGATGAGCGGAATCAGGATGAAGAGGCAGGGGAGTACGAGGCCGAGGACGAGGGTAGGGCTTACGGCGAGACTGCCGATGATGATGGCGGTGGTTTTGCGGAAGGTCCTTTCTTTGTTTTTCATGGCGTTTTAATTTATGTTACACCTGCAAAGGTAGGGGCCTGTTTTGACAGGTTTTGACAATAGTACGAAAAATGCGCATTAAACGTTTAAAACGTTTATTTTCAATGAATTATGTGCTGATTTATCCTCTGTTTTGATTATATTTGCTCCTGCAACACGGTCGTCGAATCGGCCGGTAACGAAATCAGGAGCCCCGAGTGCTTCCATTCTGGAAAATGGCTCCCTTCACAACGAATTAATATAAAAAAACCCGGATTCATCACCAGCATTAATGTCTGGGAGAGGAACGACCGGGACAGTGGTACAAAGGTCTGAAGAATTTGGAATATGACAAAATATTTTGTCTAAAAACGAAACCCGATAACTTGGATTGCTCCAGAGGTTACCGGGAATAAACGTCACAAATATAATCTCTGTTTTAAATACCAACAAGTAATTATTAACAACTACCCGAAAGGTATTTCAGCCACAAATGAATGCCTTGTGCGTTTTTTCAGGAACCTTTTGCTGGGAGAAGAAAACGAACTGAGCAATCGAGATTTGCAAATCACATCCGTTCAAAGTGCCAAAATGACACTTTGAAATGCGGTCGGAAAATCACTCCGGACTGTCAAGAGGATTATGGCTTCTTTATCCGAGAAGGGAGTACTCACTCGTGAAAATGGCAAACGAAATGGCGTCTGGGTCGTAAAGACAGACCGCTGAATTCCCAAATCCCCGGACGGGCCGGGGATGAGAATTGATTATTTCAGGCGCTTCCAGTAGCCGCCGTTATCGGGACCGATTCTTATCACAAATCCCTTCTCCTTCAGTGCATCCATATCGCGCGCAATTGTCCTCCTGGACACTCCAGTTTTCTGTGCCAAAGTGGAAGTGGTTTCTGTGACATCTTCTGTGTCATCGAAGGACAACATCCCACTAATAACACGTTGTCTTTCAGTTAATTCACGAAAATTATAATCAGTGACATTATCTGTGACATTTTTGGTGTCATCGGCCTTGATGAGCCTGCCGGTTTTGGGGTCTATCCTACCACCTTGCTGGATGCCGTAGAAGAGTTAACGCTTGATGATGACGCGCTGTTCCTGGGATGGGAATCGTGAGGCTTGAAAAGGTCCTCTGGCGAGATGCCGGAGGGGAGGATCCGGCTGATGATTTAGGCGTCATCGGCCTTCAATGGCTTTTTTGTCGTCAAAATAATTCCATTTTTGCCCATTTTGTAGCTGTAACCCTCTGGTAATCAATGGGGGTGTTAACTTATCCGTGTGCACACTTTTGAACACGGATAAGGATGCGTACCTTGCGGGCGGAAATAAAAATGTTATTTGATATGATTATCATGAGTTACGGTTAAAAGAAATCCGAAAAAGATTTGGGAAATGGAAAAAATGCTCTATCTTTGTGACGACTAGATTATTCGCCCCTTGAGAAAGGGCCGGTCAGAGTTTAGAGCATTTCCCGTAAGAGAAATGCTCTATTCTTATGTATATTCCGGATGTGTACTTCCCAGAGGTAATGGTCCTCGAACCAATCCAATGCAGTGCTCTTTAAATATGACCGAAAATAATCAAGTCTATGGTCCATTTATCAACCAAGATATCCTTCGACGTAAAGCTCGACCACGAGCGCGTCAAGGAGACCACCAAGACCATCTCAAAAGTCTTGCGGGTTGTAAAAGAAACCATCCGGTCTCGTGTCCGTAAAAAGACATAGACCCTGCCCGGCTTAGGCCGGAGTCCGTTTACCCATCCGGGATGGGGGAGCCTACCATTGGGGGCTCCCTTTTTGATTGCCGTGCGTCATCGGCCTACTCCTTCTAATAAAATACAACACCCCTCCATAGATGGAAGGGGTGAGGCGCGGTACGAGCCGCCCGAAGCGTAACACGTCCCTATTTCTGTTGCAAATATAGCCACTTTTCCTTGACAAACAATATCTTGTCTCAGATTATTTGTTGCACGGCATCATCGGCCTGGAAGATATCATCGGCCTACAAGGGCAATTGTCGTAAAAATAATTCCATAAGTGAACGCACTGCGTTCACAATTGAACTGGACACAATACCGGACATTGATACAGATTTCAGAAGTCCTATGGAGAAGTTGTGATTTCGTGCGGGGGAACTTCTCCAATAACCCGGGTTGGGAGGCACTATTTGGAGAAGTTCGGGGGCATAAAGTTACAACCTCTCCAACTCGTATGGCAACTCGTCCACGAAATCGGCCAAAATCATGGATGAACCGCGGCAAACGGGCAGCTACGGAATGAGTTTGATGAGAGCCTTGCAGCCCTCTTCGGGGAAACGGGTATGGTTGGCCAGGCGGAACATATAGGGAACTCTTACCGCATAGAACGGAAGAATCTCCCTGGTATAGTCTGCCAAGGTCTGCGGGTCGGTTGTTCCCAGATAGGCCGGCAGGAATGCATCCCAGAATGAATTCAGGGCCTGCTGGGTCATATGCAGAAGAAAATCGGCCCGCTTGTCACCAAGGTTGTGGCAGATGGTCCAGAACCATCCCAGGTCCCACTGAGGGACTCCATGGCAGAACTGGCCGATGTCTATCCACATCGTCCGGTTCCCGTCCGTGATGATATTGCCGATGTGGAAGTCCCCGTGCAGGCAGGTATCGGCATCGGGAGCCTTGTCCAGAAAGGCCAGGGCGCGCCGGCAGTATTCTTCCGTTACGCAATCGTTATTCTGGTAAAAAGGCCTTAGGATGTCTTTGATAGAAGGAATGCGGGATGTGTCCGCGTGGGTGCCGTGAAGGCGCTTCCCGGCCTGGGCGAATGCCCGGGCTATTTCCGCTTCCCTCTGTGGCTCTTCCGAAAGGATCCTAGCAAAGGAACGCTTTCCGGGGATGAATTCGTACTCTGCGCCCATGCGCTGGCCATCCGTTACGAGACGGATGGGCTCTGGCGTGGGAACACCCATGTCATAAACCGCCCTGGCTGTGATGAACTCTTCCCGGGCCATATCGGCCTCGAATCCGGGATTATAGAGCTTGGCCAGCGAATTGCGGCTTTTGTGCTTGTAGGTGACGGCTGTCCCGCCCTCGCCGGAGGGGACGTAGTCTTCCAGATTGATTCTCTTATTCATGGACGTTTTGTCTGTATCAGGACCACTCCACCACATCGTCAAGAAACTCCTGGGCTAGTCTTGCCTTTGAAAAGAACGAGGCCGAACAGAATGGCGAGAATTGCCACGGGCAGGAGCAGATACTGCTTCCAGGTGGCCAGGAAGAGGCGGATGCTGTCCCATAATCCCTGACCTGCCGAGGCTGCATCCACAGGATATAGGAAGGCTATGGCGGCGGCAAGCACGCCTACCGCGAGGCCGATGGCCAGCGCAAACACTAGCGCCAGGCGGCCACGGCTGCGCTGGCGGTCTACCTCGGCCTTGATGCCCTCCACGGCTTCGAGCCGCCGGCGGGTTTCCAGCAAAAAGGTGGGGTCTTCTTTCACGGCGGGTTTGCTCTCGCGCAGGAATTCGTCAATCTCTTTCATAACTGTATATGCTGTTTCAGATGGGTTCTACCCATCGACAGGTGGTACTTTACGGTTCCCTGGGGGATACCCATGATGGCTGCGATCTCCTTGATGCTCAGGTCTTCGAAATAGAAGAGGGAGATGGCGGTCTTTTCTTTCTCCGGAAGCCGGTTCATGGCCCGGTAGAGATGCTGGTATCGGAAGGCGGAGTCGGAAAAGTCTGAGGCCGGTATATCCATGGCATCGTCGACGGAGGTCTGTTCCGGCCTGGCCTTCCGGCAATAGTCGATGAAACAATTGTACGCTATGCGGAGCAGCCAGGTGCTGAATTTGGACATGCCCAGGAACGATCCGGACGCCACGTATGCCCTCACGAGCGCATTCTGGGCAATGTCATCGGCCAGAGCGGCATCGCCTCCGCACAGCGCCAGCAGGAACCGCCGTAGGGGCTCCTGCTCTGCACGTACAAGACTGATGAACCGCTCTTGAGTCATGCGTTATTTCTCCTGGTTCTTATCTTCTGCTTCGATCTCCTTGGCAAGCGTCCGTCTGCTCACGAGGTAGGACAGGAACAGGGCGAATCCGATTGCCATCAAGATGGCGCCGGCGGACAGAGCGGTCTCAATGAACCACATGCCCTTGAACATTCCGGGGTTGCTCTGGTTCACGAGGCCGATCACCAGGAAGGCAACGCCCATGAAGGAGGTGACACAGGCGCCGGTGAACTTGTCCATGAGTTCCTGCTTGATGCTGCGTGTGGACTGCTTGCTCTTGAAAAGCTGGGTATCGATCTGGGCTCCGTTTTCTATTGCCTTGAGCATAATCTCCGTTTTCTTGTCGGTCTCATGTTTGCGCACCCGGCCCACCAGCCATACGATGGCGATCGGGAGAATGGTGCAGATAAAAATGGGTACTAAAACGTCTTCCATAACTGTATTTCTTGAAAGGTTCAACATTTCCGCTTCCGGAGCGGCTTCATCCATTAGACGGAACCATCGGCCGAAAGGTTGGAAAAATATTCAAGTTCCTTTTTGCAAATATATATTGTCCTGGTAATAACTGCAAATATAAAATAGCGGAAAAATGAGTATATTTGAGCCATGGAATACCTGTCAAAAGAGCGATACGGCGAACTCGCCGGCGAGTTGAAGCATCTCATTAACGAGGTTTACCCCAAAGTGACGGACGACCTTGCGGAGGCCAGCGCCCAGGGGGACCGGAGCGATAATGCGGGATATCGTGAGGCACGGCGCATCCAGGCGAAGACCATCAGCCGTATCCGCTTCCTGCAGAAGATCCTTGAGCATTCCCGCGTAATCGACCAGGACGCTCTTCCCAAAGACAGGGTTTGCCTTCTGAGCAAGGTTGAATTCACGAACCTATCGACAAATACCAGGATGAAATTTCAGATTGTCAGCCCCCACGAGATGGACCTTGAAGCTGGCAAAATCTCGCTGAAATCCCCAATCGGCGCCGCCCTTATGGGTAGTCAGGTGGGCGATATCGTCGAGGCTCAAGTCCCCTCCGGCACCCTCCGCCTTCGAATCGACAGCATCTCCCTGGACTGAAGGGTATTACTTGTCTTTCCCGGCAAATGGGATCACCACTTTGGCCGTAATGTTCCGTCCCATATTGGCAACGCCTATGTATTTGAGACGACTCAGGTGAGGCATATAGGCTTGGTCGGTGAGGTTGGAGCCGATGACATAAAGTGACAGCCTGGTCTTTCCTCGGATGACGATGTCTGTTCCGGCCGCTGCGCCCAGAAGGAGGTATGCGGGCGTGGCCGTCTCAGTACCTCCGGCGGCATAGAAGTGGTTCTGGGCCATGTTCCAATCCAGGTTTAGGGAAACGAAGGCATTGTTGAACAGCTGTCCGTCGTGGCTGATCTCCCACTTGACTTCCGAGAACAGGCGGGGTGCCGGGATAAGCGGCAGGTCATCGCCGCTGCTCTCCCGGGCATATACGCAGGAAAAGGCACTGCTCAGATGCAGTTGGTGAATGGGATGTATGTCAATGCCGATTTCTCCGCCTCCCAGATGGGCCACGCCGCTGCGGAAAGCATAGACCGGAAGGCCTTCGTCAGATACTTCTCCATTACGGGCCGCAAAGATGTAATTGTCAATGCGGCTGACAAACAAGGAAGACCGGAAGAATACATAGTTGGACGTGAAATCCAGCCCTAGATCACCCTGCAGGCTGTATTCTGGCTTCAGGTCTTTGTTTCCCAATTCATATCGGAAAGTGCCTTCATGCTCTCCGTTGGAGCCCAGCTCAGCCAGGTTCGGAGCGCGGAAACCGCGGGCCACGTTGGTCCTGAAGGTGAAATGCTTTCCAAGCGGCCGTACAGCTCCCAGGCTGGCACTGATACCAGGGAAAACCCGGCGGAAGTCCTCAAAACGCTCTGGCAGGGCTTCGCTGTGGAGCCGGCGGATATCAGCCCTGAGACCGCCGGAAAGGGTCCATTCGCCCAGGGATTTGGTTGCGGTGGCAAAGAGACCGGCATCGAAGAGACCATAGGCAGGAATCAAATATTCTTCACCCAGGTTATCGCTTTTCTGTCCCATTCCGGCCAGGCCGAAGGCGGTTTTCCAACCATGGCCGAATGTGGCCCGATACCGGAAATCGTAATTGAAAGTATTGAGCCGGAAGTCCAGCCCGGGTTCATCGGCACTCTCTTCAAATTCCTGGCGGCGGTTCTGCTGCCAGCCTAGGATAAGATTTAAGTTCCCGGGGCCCAGGTGGATGGTATTGTCGGATACAACCTTATAGTGCCGGACATGCTGAAACGGGAGCATAGGCGTATAACCAAAGTTATCGCCTTCGCCCTCGATCATACCGGGGTTAAGATGGAAATAACTGAACCTCAGGCGTGAATAGCCCCAGGTACCATTACGGCCTAGCATCCCGGAGACGGCACGCTCACGGTAGCCGGAGTTGGCCACTCTCCCGTTCAAGGAGTTCCTATAGGCGTGGGCGTACTTGTCCGAGAAACGGCCGCCCACCAGCCAGCCCTTGATGTTACCGTCTGCGGTCAGGGAATAGCCTATAAGACCGCTGTTGGTCTGGTATTCCGAGGAAAGGCCTCCGCCGAATTCTCCGGGGCCACGGATGGGTTTCGGATGGAAGATGAGGATGCCAGCCAGAGCATCCGAGCCGTACATCAGCGAGGCCGGGCCTTTCAGGATCTCCACCGAATGGACACTGGCACCGTCTATCTCGATGCCATGCTCGTCGCCCCACTGCTGGCCTTCCTGCCGGATTCCGTCGTTCACTACGACAACGCGGTTATACCCCATGCCTCGGATAACCGGCTTGGAGATGCCTCCGCCCGTGGTGATTTCGCTCAGGCCCGGTTCGGCGGCGATGGCATTTATGATATTGCCTCCTGCACGGGCCGTCAGGTCGGCCGGACGGATCACCGACACAGGTGCGGGCATTTCTTTCATTTTGCTGTCTCCGGCAAGACCGGTGACTACGATTTCGTTCAACTGCAGATGTTTGTAGAATACATCCGTTGAGTCAGGAGTACTCTCCTGAGCGGTCGCTGCCATGCATACGGATAGCAGCGACAATACAATAATTGTCTTATTCATTCTGTTTTGCTTGAGGTTAATTGGATTAACGAAGGACTAAAAACAGAATGATACTGGCGGGGCTCTGGGAGAGGATTGAGGGATGAAACGGAGTATGACATCACCGGAGAAGTTGTTCTCTACAGTGATGCAATCCGAGGACATCAGGTTGACCACAGGTCCGACCGCAGGAACATAAACCTGGGCCAGGAGCTGGCAAATCAGACATTCGTCAGTCCCGGGCTTTTCTGACAAATGGCCCGGATGGGGCTGGTGATGGGTGCAATCATCGCAGGAGACTTCCTGCGGAAGCGGCTCGTCGTGATGGTGAAACGGCGCCACGAATACTATCGACAATACTATCGACAGTAAGAAATTGGCCGATATGCGCCGTTTCAAGGATTTCACGCTGCTAATATACAGATAAAAAATGAAACCCGGCCTTTCTTTTTCCCGCGTATGCGAGAAGGGGTTGCAAAAACTGATGCCATGACCATTGTCACGCGCGACATTGAAGAAGATGTCCAGGATGCACAGGGAATCATCCACATCGTTCCTGCCTGGAAATGGTTCTTAGGAAGATAAAAATAAGCCGCTGAAAATCAGCGGCTTATTATGTGGTGCTGGGAATAAAGTATATTTGGGTATAATACGGTGTATTACAGGTGTTTAGTAACTGATTGCATTGATCCGCTGGTTCAGGGCAGTGAGTATCTCAATCATTTGCTCGAAGGAAGGAGACTCCTCGTAGATCATGGATTCCTGCATGGACTGGTAGTCTTTCTTCCAAGCGTCGCGGACTATTGCGGGCGGAAGGATGCTGAGAGTCTGTGGTAGCAGGGTCTGATAGTCGAAGCCGCGGAGGCCGATGAAGGTGCGGCGGTGGTCTATCACGGAGAGGTAGAGGTCTTTGTCGGCAATGGCCTGGTCTGCGATGGGAGTGTCGGCCATCTTGCAGATATCGTAGATGTGGCGGGACATACGGTCTACACGGATGTCGGCCTGCGGCTTTGCAAACTCTTCGTGCAGGAGGAAGAGTTTCTCCAGGAAGGTGCGCTGGGGTACGACGGCGCGCACTTCGGATGCGGGCTCGGTGAAGGGAGCCTGGGTATAGACTTCATCGATGTAGGAGCAGATCGGGACGTTCTCCACTGGTTCGCTCATGGAACGTCCGCTGACTTCAATAAGGACCTTGGGACGGAAAAAGAAAACCCGCTGATAATCAGCGGGTTACTGTGGTGCTGGGAAGAATCGAACTGCAATTTAGTTCGGTTCCCTATGGTTTCCGAAAGGCTCGTAAAGTCCGCATTTTCAGGTTTTTGCAAATAAATTTGGTCGTTTCAGTAGTTCTCAGTATATTTGCGTAGTGGAAAAAGTGAGAACAAAAGTGAGAACAATTGATTCTCTTCTCACTTTCCGGAGAAAATGCCGCTACACAACCCCAGAGCCGACATTTTCGCAAAACGGTCCCCTTATTATCTAAAGATAATAAGGTAAAGTGTTCAAAGAGCGCGAGAGGAAAAGAGTGAGAACAAACCTCCGCAAAACCGAGAACAAACTGAGAACAAACCAAGCGAATGTTGAACTTATAATAGGAAGGAATCATGAAGGTCCAGTACATGCTTTACAAGACCACGAATAAGGCCGGAGAGAAGCCCATCCGCGTCTCAATCTCCATGCGTGGCGAGCGCTATATCACCACCGTCGGATATAGCATCAAGGAGGAGAAATGGGATAAAGCCAAGCAGCAGGTCAAGCAGGGAGTGACCAATGCCGCCGGCGCAGACTGGCGCACAATTAACTCCCGCCTAACGGACATCACTACCCACTTCACCGACTACGACCTTCGCACCACGGAGAAGCCCACTATTGATGACCTGAAGGCCGAATTCGAGAAAGCCGTCAATCGCAACAAGGCAAAGGTCGCAGGTGCCGCCTCTGGCCAGAGCGAAGAACAGATCGAGGCCGCAGCACAAGCCGCCGAGGAGAAAGAGCCGGAGACGGAAGAGAAAGTGACACCTGCCGTTGTCTATGTAGAGCAATTTATCAAGGAAGAGAGTTCCATCAAGGAATGGTCTATGGAGACCTACAAGATGGTGCGCTCCTTCAAGCATCATCTGGAAAAGTTCAACAAGAAAGTGGGCCTGGACTTCTTCGACCGCAAGGGCCTGGACAAATTCCTCGTGTACCTTCGCGCCAAAGCCAAGCTGGAAGAATCCTCCGTGGAAAAGCAGTACAAGAACCTGACCTGGTTCCTTCGCTGGGCCATCCGCAACGGCCACACCCAGGTGCGTGATGCCGAATACTATGAGCCCGTCTTCAAGAAAGTGAAAAAGCCGGTCATCTTCCTCACCAAAGAAGAATTGGACAAACTCTACAACCTTCAGATTCCCAAGACCGGCACCGTTGTCAAGCTGAAAACCTACGAGGGCCAGGAGTACGAGAAGACCGTCCTTGATGCCGGCGGCATGGAACGTGCCCGGGATCTGTTCTGCTTCTGCGCCTTCACCAGCCTTCGCTATTCCGATGTGGTCGAGGTCCGCCGCGTGGACATCCAGGACGGTATCCTCAACATCACCACCCAGAAGACCCACGACCGCCTGCCGATTGTCCTCCACAAGAACGCCCTGGCAATCCTGGAGAAATACAAGGACCAGAACTTCTCCGCTGGAAAGGCGCTGCCGTACATAACCAACCAGCAGATGAACCGCTGCCTGAAGGACCTCTGCGAGATTTGCGGATTCAACAAGCCCTACACCATCACTTGCTACCGCAACGGCAACCGCTACGATGAAGTCTATCCCAAGTACGAACTCATTGGCACCCACGCCGGCCGCAAGACCTTCATCTGCTTTGCCCTCTCCAACGGCATCGCCCCTGACGTTGTGATGAAATTCACCGGCCACTGCGACTACAAATCCATGAAGCCCTACATCGACATCACCGAGGATGCGAAAAGAGATGCCATCAAGAAGATGGAGGCCATCTGGGATGGCGAAGAATAGTTCGAGTTCTCATAGCTCTAATACATCGGCCTTTCAGCTCCCCGAGGGGCCGATTGTCTTTCAATTAAGGATGAGGTTGCGTTTATTAAAGTGCTATTCAGTAGAGATTTCAGGCAGAATTTATTAAATTT
>JAEEUZ010000079.1 GCA_016290725.1 Bacteroidales bacterium
CTGGACCTTTGGTGTCAACTTAAAGTTCTAGAAGGCTATGAAAAAGATTATCATATTGCTTGCATTAGCACTTTCGCTGGTATCATGCGACAAGTTCCTGAACCAGTATCCGCATAATGCTGTGTCCAGCGACAACCTTACCGAGGAAGATGCCGCCCTTCTTATGGTGGGCGTCTACAATATTGCACAATACAAGCCCACATTCAACGGATGGGCGATGTTCGACATAATCGGCGGAGATCTTATCCGTCCTGGAGCAACATCCACGAACACTCCCGCACTTGTGGTTCAGGGCGCAATCGCTCCGGACAACAGCATGGTGGCGAGTCCGTGGAACGGCTACTACGCCGGCTTGTACCAAATCAATAATTTCATCAATTCCGTTGAGAAAATTCCGGATTCGGCCAAAAAAGACGAAATGCTGGGCGTGGGACACTTCTTCCGCGGCCTGTACTACTACAATCTTGTAACCCGCTGGCGTTCGGTTCCCATCGTTACCGGGCCCATTACCGGCGATGTCGGCCAGACCGATGAAGACCAGTGCTGGAAATTCGTAGAGGATGAATTCAAACTGGCAGCGCAGATGGCTCCGGATTTCTCCACCAAGAATTACGTTTCCAAAGATGCAGCCAAGGCCCTTCTGGCAAGGACATACCTTGCCATGGGAAAAAAGGCAGAGGCTGCTGCCCTTGCTGAAGAACTCATCACCTGCGGCCGCTTCGCCCTTGCTCCCTTTACCGACATTTTCCGCGGAGTGGCGAACCGTGAAGAAATCTTCACTTTCGCGAATCTCCTGGAAGAGGGAAGTTACAATATCGGCTCGTACTATTATACCAAGGAGTCTCCGGTTGGCGGAAGTTATACTTTTTGCCCCACACAGGAGGCGATGGATATGTTCCAGCATATTGATAAACGGCGCACGGTGTCGGTTGATATCCAGGGCAGCAACAATGTGTTGAACAAGTATTGCCAGGGCGATGCCGGGCACGACCCCATCTATATCACAAGGCTTGCGGAGATGTATCTGATAAGTGCGGAATGCAAGGGGCTTGCCCTTGGAATCGACCGTTTGAATGAACTGCGTCGATTCCGTGGTCTTCCTGCCGTGGCTCCCGCAAACGAGGCAGCCTTCCTGGATGCCGTTTTGAACGAGCGCCGTCTGGAACTTTTCGGTGAGGGATTCCGTTGGTTCGACCTCGTGCGCACCGGTAAATACGAGCAGGTTGTGGGTGTGGATACAAAATTCACCGTATTCCCCATCCCGTCCAGGGAACTAACATTGAATAAGGAATTGAAACAGCATCCACTTTGGGTGGCAACCCAGGGCGATGACAATAACCAGTAGCCATGAAAAGATACATATTATATATACTGATTCTAGTCGCCGCAATCGGCTGCAAGAAGCTTCCTACCGGCCCGGAAGACATCCCCGATACCACCTATCAGCCGCGTACCGAACTTGGCAGGATGGTGGCAGGTGCTGCGTCTGTGGGCCATATTTATGCCGATACTACTTTTGTCATCGCAATGGGTGTGGATGAGACGGATATCCATCTCCAAACTTCCACGGCCAAAGTTGAACATGTATTCATACTGCGCGTCGACCTTTCTACGCCCGGCCTCAAGATGAAGGTGGGAATGCCTTTCGACATCGACTCATATGTTATCGGCAGCCGGCAGACTCCGTCCGACATGATTGAGTTCGTAGACAAGCCCGGGCAAAGGGTTGTGGCTGTTGTGAATGCCGATTTCTGGGATACCTCCAATGGCAAGATCCGCGGTCCTATCCACCGCAACGGAAGGATTCTGAAGGACACGTTCGTGTATTCATCAACCCTTACGGACCAGGCTATCAGTTTCTTCGGCTTTGATTTCGACGGCGTTCCGTTTATCCGCGACACCGTAACTTATCGGACAATGGCCCGGGATCTCAGGGATGTTACCGGTAGCGGCGTTATCGTCCTCAAGGACGGCGAGGTGCCCGGAGACTTCACCGGATACTCCACAAACCGTCATCCACGTAACGTGGTTGGCTATACTGCCGACGGCAAAACCGTCTATTTCATGATTGTGGATGGCCGTCAGTCTCTTTGGTCTGACGGAATGCTGTACTGGGAAATGGGCGAAATCATGAAGAGCCTCGGTTGCAGCTGGTCATCCAACCTGGACGGCGGCGGAAGTGCGCAGCTTGTGATACGCCATCCCTCGGCCGATATCTATATGCTTCGCAACCGGGCATCCGACGGAGCCCAGCGCCCCGTCGTGAACACCTGGATGGTAACAGTTAATGAACCGTAGGCATGAAAAAGACATTATATCTATTTATGGCGATAGCGGCGATGCTCGCCGTTTCCTGCCGGGAGAAGCCCGCAGAAGAGGTAAAACCCTCACCCAAGCTGCTTTCCCTCATTCCCAAGGCTGGATATCCGGGAACAGAGGTTATCATCTCCGGTTACGGCTTTGAAGACCCGACCACTGTTTCAGTAGACGGAGTGGCTGCAATAGTCAAAACCGTAACCACAGACAGAATTACCGTTACTATGCCTGAGCATGCACTTGGTCAGGTGTCGGTATCGGTAACCACCGCCGGTGTTACGCTTGATGGACTGTCGTTCCGTTATGCAGAGCCGGTGGCGCCTGAAAAACCCGCAATATTTTCGTATACTCCGTCATCAGGTGTTGTGGGAGACCGGATTGCCATCGGCGGACAACTCTTCTCCAACAAAAAGGAGCGCAACAGCGTTACCATCAACGGCAAGACCGCGGAGATTGAAAGTGCCAACGACACCCGCCTGGTGGTGATTCTTCCCGACAATCCCGAAGGCCGGTATCCATTCGTTGTAACCGTGGACGGAGAAACGATAACGGGACCGGAATTCACTTACAACAAGAAACCGGAACTTTCTGTATATTCTGTCACGCCGAATACGGGTGCAGCGGGAGATATCGTGAAGATCGGAGGTATCTGCTTCAGCGATGTTCCTTCGGAGAACGTGGTAACAATTAATGGAGTACAGGCCACAGTCCTTGCCGCTACGGTTACCGAGCTCACGGTAGAGATTCCGGAGAATCCCAAGGGTTCTTACCCCGTGGTGGTTTCGGTGGGCGGAAAGACCGTGGAAGGTCCGGTGTTCATGTACGTATCCAAGACGCATACATATACGGTCAAGACAATGTCTGGAACAGCAGGCCGTGCAGCAGATGTTACAACCATCGTAGACGGCGTTTCCACGGTTGCCAAATTCCGCCAGCCCCGTGGCGTCTGCTTCCTGCCAGACGGAAGGATAGCTATTTTCGACAACGGCAACAATGCTATCCGTTTCATGGATCCCGCTACATGGGAAGTGAGCAATTCATCCGTTGCGGCCAAGTCCCTTCTGAATGCGGCATGGCGCGGTTGCGTACATGGCGACTGGATTTACATTGCCAGCAAGGGCAACAACAGGCTGGTCCGTTATAACTACAAGACCAACTCCGCCGAGCAGGTGGAGGCAAACTTCACCGGCACATCGCCCATGGACGTCTGCTTTGATGCCGCCGGAAACGGCTACGTTCTGGTTCGTGACGGTTCAAAGGCGATATTCAAGGCTGAAGGCGGAAACTTCTCCGCCATGACCGTGTTCGCAGAATTCACAACATATGGCCCCCTGGCCATGGAATTCGCCCCCGATGGCAACCTTATCGTAACAACTCAGGGCTGCCAGATTATCGGCATAAAGCCTTCCGGCGAAAAGTTTGTTATAGCCGGTATAGAGAATGCCAAGGCTGATTACAACGGTGAGCCCGGCCAGCCCCTTACGGCCAAATTCGGCTCCAACCTCTTCGGAATTACCGTGGATTCCTCCGGCAACATCTATGTGGCCGACGACTCTTTCAAGGTGATTAAGCTTATTACCCGCGGTGAAAACGGTTATACCGATGCCATAGTGAGCACGATTGCCGGCTCTTCCGGCCAGAAGGCCATTACCGACGGCGTGGGCGCCGAAGCCCGCTTCGACACTCCCGGTGAAATCCGCATGGATCCTTTCGGAAATAGGCTTATCGTCACAGAATACAATTCTTTCCTGATTCGAGAAATACTGATTGATTAATCATGAAGAGATTCTTATACATACTGATTCCTCTCGTCCTTCTGGCCTCGTGTCAGAAGCAGAGTGGCTATGTGGCCAGAGTTACCGACCTGAGGCTGGTTTCCGTGGATCCGAAAAACGGATATCCCGGTGACCTTGTGACCATTTTGGGACGCAATTTTTCCACCGACCCGCTGAATAATGCAGTAACGGTGGACGGTGTCCCGGCAAGGGTGCTTGAGGCATACAGGGACCGCTTGCTTATTATCGTTCCCGAGAATCTGCCGGGCACGCGCATAATCAGCGTGAAGGGACCCGCCGGAGAAGCGACAGGTCTCGAGTTCAATTATCTTAAAACTCCGGACCACGAGTATCTTGTGTCCACTGTCGTAGGCCAGCAGGGGGTGCGTAAATGCACCGATGGCGTGGGTACCGGAGCCTGCACTTATATGCCCACCGGTATCAACAAAGCTCCCGACGGCACCCTTTGGTTCACCGACCGCGGGGGAAATGCAATCCGGCACATCGCCCAGGATATGACCGTAACTACCGAAGCACTGGTAACCGAATCCGGAGCTGCCGTGTGGCAAGGGGCCTTTGACGCTTCCGGAAACTACTGGTACAACGACAAGGCAAAGGGAAAACTCTATCGCTTCACTCCGTCCTCCAGGGAGAACACCATGATGGCTTCCGGCCTGGACAATCCCATGAACGTGGCGGTGGGGACCGATGGTTTCATATACGTTCCCTGCCGAAACGGCAAAGTGATTTACAAGTTCAATCCTGCAACCATGGAGAAGACGGATTTTGCCCAGATACCGGATGACGGTCCCGCCTTCATCGGCTTTGACCCCAAGGGTAATATGGTGGTATCAGTCCAGCACGGTTACAGGCTCATCTCCATTGATTCCGAAGGTAACCAGACCACTATTATGGGGACCGGAGAAAAGGTGGAGCCCATGCATGACGACCCTCTCGGGGATCCGCTCAAGACCAGCATCCGCTCCTGCCAGGGCTTTGACTTCGCTCCGGACGGAACTCTGTATGTTGGCGACGCAGCATATCACTGCGTGCGTAAACTCACCCCTGATGCCTCCGGTGATTACTCCAAAGGTAAGGTGGAAACTGTTCTTGGCGGCACAAAGGGATATGCCGACGGGAAAGGCCTCAATGCCAAGTTCAATGAAGTGGACGGCGTCCTGGTCTATGACGCTTCCACTCTGTACATCTGTGATTCTCAGAACTGCCTGATACGAAAAGTTACCATAAAATGAAACGGTTAATATCCTTCTTTACATTGTTCATGGTTGTTGCGGGGTGTTCTTCACCTGCCGTGAAACCATCGAAGGGTACTCCTTTTCGTCTTCTTTTCTGGAATATCCAGAATGGAATGTGGAGCGACCAGGGAAACAACTACGATAACTTTGTTAAGTGGGTTTCGGCCCAGGATGCCGATGTGTGCGTTTGGTGCGAGGCCCGCAGCATATACTATACAGGAACCAGGGATAAACTGCCCCTTGAGGAAAAGTATCTTGTAGACCACTGGCCGGAACTGGCTGCCAGATATGGTCACCGCTATGTATATGTGGGTGGCATGAGGGATAATTATCCCCAGGTGATAACCTCCAAATCTCCCATTCATGGCATGGCGCAAATAGTTGGCGAAGAACCGGACAGCGTTGTGTCCCACGGCGCGGTCTGGGCGCAGGTTACGGTTTCCGGAAAAACCTTGAATTTGGTTGCCCTGCACACCTGGCCGCATCAATATGCCTATAATGCTCCCGATCAGGAAGCCTCAAAGGCGGCCCATGGCGGAGACGCTTATCGCAGAATGGAGGTTGAATATGTTTGCAAGCATACCATCGGAAGCGCCACTGAAGGCAACTGGATCATGATGGGGGATTTCAATTCCATATCCCGCACCGACAATGCATACTACGGGCTTCCGGCCGATGATCCCAAGTTCCAGGCCCAGGACTACATGCACCAGAATACACCTTATTGGGATATAATTAAACGGCGTTATCCGGAGGACGTGATTCTTTCCACCATTGCCAAGACCCGTTATGACTATGTGTTCTGCACCCCGGACCTGTATCCGTTCATTACCGATGCCCGTATCGTCAGGGACGAATACACGGAACCGGAACGCGACGCTGTGGTTACATCTTTCTGGCATCCGTCCGATCATCAGCCGGTAATAGTTGACTTTAAATTCTAATTCTATATGAAAAGACTGTTATATCTTTTGATTCCCTCACTGGTACTCTTCGCATGTGCGAAAGAACCTCAAGTGCCAGAAAAAGAACCGGACAATCCGGAAGAGCAGCAGCCTTCCAAACCGGAAGATCCCACCCTTTCCGGGGATATGGTCCTTTATGCCGATTTCGGAGAAAGCCTTGAAACAAAGACGGGTTTTGACGGCACCGCATACCAGTGGCGTACAGGAGACCGCATCCGTGTGGCCCTTACTGGCGGCGGAACCCTGGACATGCGTTATTCCGGGGCCAATACCACGGCATCGGCAGAGTTCTCGCCCACAGAAGCCACTCAGGAGAGCATCCTTTACGGTGACGGCGGATTTGCCATTTATCCATCTCTGGCTTCCACCAACTGCCAGGTAAGCGGCACCACTCTCAAACTGTGGCTCAAGAACAATTTTTCATGGAGCAACGGCAATTCCGAGGCGCCGATGATTTCCAAAGTGAAGCAGGGCGAGCATCTGGTTTTCAACCATCTGGGCGGTTTGCTGAAAGTTTCGGTTTCCAACATACCCGCAGGTGCTGCCAAACTTATGGTGCTCACCCCTGGGTATGAAACCACCAAGGAACTTCCCGTACAGGGATGGTCGGGTTCTTTCACAACGGATAAGCCTTATGTGCAGGCCTATGCCGGGGCCGATGGTCTCATCGGCATTCCGTTCTCATCCATTGCCTCCACCATGGTGTTCTATGTCCCGCTTCCGGTTGGTCCTGGTTCCTCGCACACATATCCGGAAATCAGGGTATACCTTGTGGATGGTAACGGAAGCACGATATCCGGAACGCTTCGCAGTGCGGCAAACGTGAAGATTGAGCGGGCCCATGTGAAGCCGATGGAAGCAATCACATATCCGGCCCTCAAACTTCCCAATATGGTAACTACGTTGTTCGGCGCGGCCGGATTCAACAATACGGCAAGCGCCAAGGCCGGGGGTGATGCTTCTTCTGCTATACTCGGTTCGGCCAGGGGTATGGCCTGGATTGTTCCGGATCATAAAGCCGTGATTCTGGACCAGGGCCAGAGCGTCCGTGTCTGGGACCTTGATGCCGGAACCTTATCGGCACCCTATACCTATGGAGATGCCAATCATGTTCCATGGCTTGGCAGTGCCCACGGCGGAAAGGTTTGGTTTGCAGAGAAAGCAAAGGCCAAAGTATACACATTCGACCCGTCCACGAATGCGATTACACAGATTGCCGCGCAGAGCACCTGGAGTGGCAAGAGCGTGATGGATGTGGTCTTTGATGCCGCCGGAAACGGATATCTTGCCGTTCGCGACCTCAATACAATCTACAAATACGACGGGGGAGATTTCACGGCCTCGCCTTCGCTCACGGTCAATATCGGCAAATGGCCGCTCGCTATGGAATTCGATGCCGACGGCAATATGCTCGTGGCTACAAACGGATGCCAGATTCTGACGGTCAATACCTCTACTGGCGCATATGAGGCTATTGCCGGGATTCTGGATGCAAAGGCAATTTCCGACGGAACCGCAGGTGAGCCCCTCACAGCAAAGTTCACTGCCGGTATTGCCGACATCGCCATTGCCCCCAACGGTGATATTTACGTGGCCGATACTTATAGGATCCGCAAAATCCGCAAGGGCTCGCTCGGCTACTCCAACGCTGTTGTCTCTACCGTTGCCGGCGGAGCACAGGCTGCTGGCTCAAATGTCAATGAGCGGCGTGCAAACATTGTGGACGGGGTAGGCACCGCTGCCACATTCCGGCAGATGGGCGGTCTTCTCCTTAACAGCACCGGTTCCGTTCTGTACATAACCGACCAGGGAACGGGCCATGTCCGTGAACTGTATATCGGCGATCCCGACGGGCCTGTGGATGAAAAAACAAAACTCAAGGCGGCCACATTCAATATCCGTTTCGAAAACGATAACGATGCCGATGAAAGGAGTTGGACATTCCGCCGCACCGGAGTCGTACAACTCATTCAGGATTACGATTTCGATATCATTGGTTTCCAGGAAAGCCGCAGCGGCCAGAAGACATATTTGCAGTCCAGTCTGGCAGATTATACTTTCTTCGACACGCCGGAAGAGCCGTGCATGGCATGGAAAGCCGCGAAGTTCGTAGAGATTGAACGCGGGTACTTCTACCTTTCCGCTACTCCGGACGAACCCAGCAATCCCTACCCGGGATGGGTGTCCACCGATCCCGGACGCCGGCGTCTCTGCCAGTGGGTGAAACTGGAAGACCGCGCATCGGGAAAGAAAGTACTGTATCTGAACACCCACCTTGAAGTTGCCAGTTCCGGCACATCCATCTCGGAAGATGAGGCGGTAACAATCAGGACAAAATCGGCAGAGCTCATCTGTAACCGAATAGCATCTCTTAATCCCACCGGCGAGTATGCCGTGATCCTGGGCGGCGACATGAACAGTTCCACCACGGAAAGCGCGCATGCCGATTACTTTAAAGTCCAGCTCACGGATTCTTATTACCGCAGTGCGGATCTTGGAGTCAAGGAGGGGCCCGTTGCCACATACAATGCCTGGAGTTATGAAGACGAGCAGCGCAGCAAGTGGTATCACCGCATAGACTACCTGTACTTCAAGGGCGGCCTGGATGTGGTGAAATACAAAGTGATAGATGATTTGTACAATGGATACTATACATCCGACCATTGGCCGCTGATGGTGATTTTTGCAATTGACTGACAACATATATATAATTAATCTATAGCTATGAAAAGAAAAATGTATCTGCAGCCCGAGACTGAGTTGCTTGTAATTGCACAGGACTCGAACTACTGTGCGACAAATCTCTCGACACCGGCTTCCGACGGAATCGAAGGCTGGATTGAAGATGAAGAAGGTTCGTGGTCATAATGGAGGACAGCCTTATGAAAAAGATTTCTTTGATTCTTATGACGGCCTTCGCCGTCGCTGCAGTTTCCTGCAACAAGGAAGTTCCTTCCTCAAATGACGTGAATGCTCCCGAGGCAGTCAAAGCTCCGACACTCGTCGCCCGCATTTCTGCCGATGACACCAAGACCGCGTTCGTTAGCGGTGTGTACATGTGGAAAACCAATGACAATTTCGTTGTGCGCAGTAACAATGCAAGTGGATATACCACATACCAGTATTCCGGCGAACCCACTGCCGGCGCGGCGGAATTTGTTCCTAAAACGGGTGATGCCATCGTTTACGGGCAGAATTCATTCGCAATTTACCCGGCAAGGGTAAGCGGCTCTTATCCCTGCGAAGAGGACGGCTCGCTCAAAGTTGTCCTCAAGGATACTTATACCTGGGCGGAAGGCAATGTGGAAGCGCCGATGCTCGCCCGCGTTGAAGCAGGGCAGCCCCTGGAATTCAAGCACCTTGGCGGTGTTCTGAAGGTTACCTACAAGAATGTGCCCCCGAAGGCCACGAAACTTGTTGTGAGCGCCCCGGTGGTTGATCCGGACCTTATTGCCGCAGGCAAAAATACGTACAAGATCTGCTCGACGATGAATAAGACCTACAATTGGACAACGGCAGGTGGCGGTTTCGACCCGGACCCTGCAAACGTCCCGTACGTAAAGGCCTATGATCACAGCGGCGAGTACACAATTACCGAGAATATTTCCGCGGCCACGGCTGCCCAGAAGGCTTCTAGCGAGGGTATTACGGTTTATGTTCCGCTTCCGGTGGGCCCGGTGTCCGTCGGCGGCAAGAATGTCTACCCGCAGTTGAACGTTTGGCTTGCCTTTGACGACAACACTGTCGTCCCCGGCACTCTCAAAACCGCCAACAACATCCAGATTGAGCGTGGACACATCAAGCCCATGCCCGCGATTACGCTTACGAAATACACGTTGGAAGAAATCATAACCGGACTAGCCCGTACTCCACACAATATGTGCAGGATTGACGACAATAATTTTGTGGTTACGGGAGAGCAGTATCATGTTTTCTTCCTGGATGTGGTGAACAACACGGCAACACAATCCGCCACCAACAGTACTTCCAAGTATCCCCAGT
>JAEEUZ010000080.1 GCA_016290725.1 Bacteroidales bacterium
ATCACTCCCTGCTTGAAGTCTCCGGCCTTATCGAGGTCACGGACGACCAGCAGCGTTTCCAGCAGGTTACCCTCAGCCGCGAGGTATACGATATCGTCACGCCATATCTGGATGAAGCTATCGAGAAGGGCGAGAAGAGCGGCCGCTTCGAGTTCGAACGAGCCGCGCTGGGCTTCCTTAACCTGTATGGCCGCGTGGACGTGCAGGTGTTCCTGGACTTCGTTCAGGAGTGGTGCGATGCCGGATACGGCCCCGGCCTCAAGCGCCTTCTGGTGCTGGTGCAGGACAGCCCGCTTATAAAGATGTGCCGCTTCACCGACGAATACGGGGATTATCTCCTTAGCCCCTGCGTAGACAATCTTCCCAAGCTCGTGGAAGAGCGTGAAAGATTCGGCTTCAAGGAGGAACAGCTGAAAATACTGCCGGTGGAAGCCGCCATCGAGGCAGGCCAGGGCGCTCCTTTCTTCACTCTGAATATGGAAACTCCGGAGGGTAAGGCCTTGAACGCCATGCTGGAGAGCATCGGCTATAAAGAAGATGAAATGCTGCGCATCAAGCACGAGATCTGGCTGGACGCCCAGGCGGAAGAAGGCGGCGACATGATCTACGACTCCGTGTACGCCCAGGACGAGTCCATCCGCTCCGATGCCGAGTTCATGCGCTGCCTCCAGGTAATTGCCGATTATGCCAATTCCATCCCCCTGTGGCGCCTTTGCGGCTACAGCGCAAGGGAAGAGAATCTTGAACTCTTCTACCTTCCGGACGAATTCCTGAATCCTTCAGCAGAGGCCGATGAACCCGTGGCGCCCTCATGGAACATGCCAAAACCCACCGTGAGCGAAGGCTATACCCCTGCCGCGCAGGAGCAGGTTCCCGAGGACCTTCTGAAACTGCTTCCCGGCGGCTTCCCCTTCGGAATGGCCGTGCCGCCCGCAGCACCGGACGACCCCTGCCCCTGCGGCAGCGGCCTCCGATACAAGCATTGTCACGGAAAAATTAAGAACTAGTAGCGCTGGATGCCGTTTTCGGCCATGAAAGCCTCCACCGTTGCCGTGCTTTCAAAGCGGGCCGTACCTTCCAGATACACTTTTACGGTAAAGCCGATCTTCTTGCTTATCTCATAGAGATTCTTGAGCGTTTCCAGAACGCAGTATTCTGCTGCGATTCCGCATACCACAACTTCGTCGCCGGGGGCAAAAAGATCCTGATTCTCGGGGTCGAAGCCCACGAATGCGCCGTACTCCTCCGGGCCCTGGACGCAGCCCTTAAGGATAAAGCGCACGCGCTCTTCCTCAAGCCCCTCAAGGGCTTCCGGATGCAGCGCCGCTCCGGCTGTGTGATGCACGCAGTGCACGGGCCAGGGACCGCCCTGCTCCTTGAATGAGCAGTGGTTCAGCGGATGCCAGTCCAGGGTGAAATACACCAGGTCGAAGTCCTTCTTCACCTTGTTGATTTCGGGAATTACCAGTTCCGACTGCGGCACCGGAAGGCTGCCGTGAATGAAGTCATGCTGCAGGTCCACTGCGAGTAAAATCTTTCTTGCCATTGCTGTTTTGTTGCTTTTTCCTCGCAAATATAATAAATTTGCATAATATGAAAGCAATACGCCTGATATATATCTTTGCGGCACTTCTGCTTGTATCCGCCTGCGCCCAGGGGCCATGGCGGCAGGGGAGAGGGGATGACACCATCGGCCCAATCCTCAAGAGCATGCGCGGTACGGCAAAGCATATTGTCCTCAAACCAATGACCATGGACAATTACGTGGAATCCTTTGGCCTTCACCGGGATGTCTATGGCTGGAAAGTCCTTCAGCTGGAGGAGACGAAGCAGTATCGTGCCCGTCTAATGGCGTTTGTGGACAGGGGCTGCATCACCCGGCTTGGCGTGGAGTATACCCTCACCGGTGATGAAGCAAGGCAGAACCGCGAGGCAATCGAGCGTCAGTTCGATGTAAAGCTCAAGGGCTGCACCTGCACGTTGGAAAAGCTATATCTTAGCGTTATTCCTAATACGAAGATTCAATGATTTTAGAGTGGATACTGCTATCCGTTGCGCTTGCAATGGACTGCTTCACGGTGAGCGTTGTGGCCGGCATGCTGGCAGGGAAGAAGCGCGAGGCGCGCATCATGCTGTCCCTTGCCTTCTGGTTCGGCCTGTTCCAGGGCCTTATGCCGCTTCTTGGTTGGCTTCTTACCAGCAGCTTTGAGCAGTATATCCAGGCCTTCGACCATTGGGTGGCTTTCGCAATGCTCGCTATCATCGGCGGGAAAATGCTCTGGGACGGAATCCGTGGAGAGGAAGAAGGCGGAATCAATCCCCGCAAGTTCTCCAGCCGCATCGTACTTGCCGTGGCAACCAGCATCGACGCATTGGCCGTGGGCATTTCCTTCGCCTGCAACGGTTATGATTCATTGCCGATGCTGTGGGCGCCCATCGGCATAATCGGCCTCGGCTCGTTCATCTTCTCGGTGGGAGGATATCTCATCGGCCACCGTTTCGGAGCCGCGGTGAATAAAAAAATCCGCCCCTCTATTATGGGCGGATTGATTCTGATAGGTATAGGAATCAAGATCCTTATCGAGCACCTGGGCTAGAAACTGTAGCGGGCGCCGATGGAAAGCAGAAGCGTTGGCGTGGTGATGAATGGAATCCTTCCGGTATTCTGAGGGTCGATGCCGAAGTAGAGTTTGCTGTTCAGCATAAGGTCCACATTAGGATATACGCGGAAGTAGTTGTTGAAACTTCCCCCTGCATAAAGGCTACTGTTTGCACCCTGGTTATTGGTGAAAAGCCAGCCCAGTTCGGGGCTCAGGACCGGAGTCCACACGCTTTCGCGTTCCACTTTTCCAAGGAAGTTCCACAGGAAAGCCACACCAATGAGATTATCCGAGAAACTGCGGTTTCCGTCGAAGATATGGATGTTGTTGTAGTTGATGCCAACGCCCACGCTCTTGTTGAACCATTTGCCGGCGTTGAGAACGAAAGCGTTTCCAATCCCGGCGGAAAGAGACAGTGCACCGCCGTCTCCGACTTCCACGAAAGTGCCGTTCCAGAAGGACGGTTTCACGGCTTCTTCTGTCTGCTCCTGTGCGAATGCCGCTACAAGGCCTGCTGCAAGCAGGACTGCTGAAAGGATGAGTTTCTTCATATAATTAACGTGCTATTGCGTAGGTGATGGTGGCAACGCCGCGGATCTTCTTCACGGCGGGGTTGTCGTCCTTGGATTCGATGGAGAACTGGCCCTGGTCTGCGGTGATAACCTTGCCCAGGCGGCTGCCATAGTTGGAAACGAACTGGGTGGCGGTTTGCTTTGCATTGGCGATGGCCTCTTCAATCATTTCCTGTTTGATGCTCTGGAATCCGGTGTACTGATAATCGATGGAGTTGTACCCGCCCAGGGCGATTCCCTTGGCGATGAGGTCTCCCTGCTTCATCACAAGCGCCTGCACCTTTGCCACATCGGTGGAAGTGACGCTTATCTGGGTGGTGAGCTTGTAGTTGAAGGGGATATACTCGTTGGACCAGCGGTTGGCAATGCGGTCTTCCACGTCCGGGGGAAGGATGGAGATTTCGTCGTCCGTTACGCCGTTGGCTTTGAGGAAAGCCACAACCAGGGCATTGGTGTTCTGGATGTCCTGATAGAGGCCGGGCAGGGCGTTGCCGGTAACGTAGGTGGAGAAACTCCAGGTTACCAGATTCGCATCCACCTCTCTCTCGCACAGGCCCTTTACGGTAACCTTGCGGTCTTTGTTGATGAAGTCGTCGATTCCCGCCTTAAGCACGAATCCGAACACAATCAGGCACAGTCCCAGTATGCCCGCAGCGATAATCTTTGTATCTTTCATAATGTCTCAAAAAATGTTATCACAAATATACGAAAAAAACTTAATTCTACATAGCTCAGTTCAGGATGATGCCGGCGGTCCAGGTGGTGAAGGCCGGGCTGTCGGGGCTATCCAGCTGAGGGATGGGGCGGTACTTCAGGTACAGGCCCATGCCGAGGTAGGTGGCGTACAGGTGGAAACCGGGAGTGATTAATTCGGTGTCCAGGTTGCCGTATTTCTCCTTTACTTTTGTGCCGCTGCTCCCGTCTATCCCCTTGAAGTGGGTGTGGGCGGGGAGGTTGAGTTCGCAGGAGACGCCAAGGGTGATGCCCACCGGGCCAATCTGCTGGGAATAGTCCAGAGGAATGTCTATGCTCATGATGCGAAGGACGGAGCGGCTGATTTTAGAGTAGGTTGCCGAGCCGTCCGTGACTATCGCGGCGCCGTTTCCATCGGCCCTCCAATAATAGGGGCTCTTGAGCCTATAGCCGTTCCATCTAAGGTCCATCCCCATGCCGAGGCTGCCGCTGGGATACGGATGGAACTTCATATACACCAGGTTGAAGAAGAATTCCGTGTTGCGGAGCATGGACGTATGGGCCTCGAAACTGGAGCTGTAATTAACGTAATACTCATGCGGCGCGGTGAATCCGAAGCCGATGTAATCCACCATGCCAACGCTCAGATAAGGCGAGCCGGTGTAGAATTCCGGAGTGGAGGTGAATTCCTGGGCCGATGCCGAAAATGCGGCGGCCGATACGATAATGGCTAGGATGAGTTTCTTCATGATCATGCGTGCATTTTTGCAAAAATAGCTTTTCCAATGCGATTATGCAAGGGATTATGAAGGATAATATGTACCTTTGTGTGTTATGCTTTCAGTTGCAGTCATAGGGGCCGGAGCCGCCGGGTGTTTTGCCGCCGCAAACATCCGCGGGGCCCGTGTAGATGTGTATGAAGCCGGGGCTAAGCCCATGGCCAAACTCGCCATTACTGGTGGGGGCAGGTGCAACATCACAAACTCATTTGAGCATCTCCGCTCCGTGGATGAGGCATATCCCCGCGGGGCCCGCCTTATGAAACGCGCCCTCAAGGAATTTTCCCCTCAGGCCACTCTCCGCTGGTTCACGGAAGCCGGCGTGCGCGGCTTCGTCACGGAGCCGGACGGCTGCGTTTTCCCGGCATCACAAGACGCCATGGAAATTGTTCGCACGCTGTCGCGAAAGATGGTCTCGGGCGGGGTAGAACTCCACTGCGGCAAAAAGGCGGAAACTCTCACAAAGGCCGATGGAGCCTGGCTCATTGGCTTTGCCGATGGCTCCTCCGCCCGGGCCGATGCGGTGCTTCTCACCGCCGGGGGTGCTCCCCGCGGCCTGCCTCTTCTGGGCGGATTGGATATCCCCTGGGTTCAGTGCGTGCCATCGCTCTTCACATTTACAGTTAACGATCCGGCCCTTCGCTCACTCATGGGCCTTGTGGTGAATGCCTCCCTGGCGATTCCCGGCACATCGTTTCGTTCCCATGGCCAGCTGCTCATAACCGACTGGGGCCTCAGCGGCCCGGCCGTGCTCAAACTATCCTCCTACGCGGCCCGCTATCTGCACGACAACGGCTATAACGCCTCTCTTTCAATCAACTGGGCTGCGCTACCTCAAGCAGAAGTTGAAGCAGAGCTGAACGCATTCCTGTCGGAGAACCGGCAGAAACTGCTGTCTTCATCGGCCCCTCTGGGCCTGCCGCTGCGGCTGTGGCAATACATCATCAGCCTGGCCGGGCTGCGAGAAGATATTCGCCGTGGCGAACTGGGCAGCAAGGGTTTTGCCCGGCTCGTGGCAATGCTCACCGGGTGTCCCGCCCATATCGACGGCCGCAGCCATTTCCGCGACGAGTTCGTCACCTGCGGCGGCGTGGACCTTGCCGCAATCGACCCTTCAACCATGCAATGCCGCTCTCACCCCGGCCTCTTTTTCGCCGGCGAAGTGCTGGACATTGACGCCATCACCGGCGGGTTTAACCTTCAGGCCGCATGGAGTACAGCATGGCTGGCTTCACGCGCAATCATGAACATCCAATGACAAGAGAACAGGAAATATCGCATGTAACGCTGGTGGGTAGCGTAGTGAACCTGCTGCTGGTGGGCCTTAAGGCCGTGGCGGGCGTAGCCGGGCATTCCGCCGCAATGGTGTCGGATGCAGTGCATTCGCTGTCGGACTTTATCACGGATATCGTGGTGCTTGTGTTTGTGCGCGTGAGCGGCCGTCCCCAGGACGAAGGCCACGACTATGGGCACGGCAAGTACGAGACAGTGGCAACGCTGTTTATCGGCCTGGCCCTGGCTGCCGCCGCAGTTGGTATCGTGGTCTCGGGAGCAATAAAACTTGCGACGTGGCTGCAAGGAGAAGATCTTCCTGCTCCGGGCAAGTTTGCCCTTTGGGCCGCACTGGTTTCCATCGTCACTAAAGAACTACTGTATCAATACACGCGTATTAAAGGCAAGCGCCTCGACTCGCCGGCACTGCGGGCCAACGCCTGGCATCACCGCTCGGATGCGCTCAGCTCCATTGGCGCGGCCATCGGCATAGGCGGCGCCATCCTCCTGGGAAACCGCTGGACGGTTCTTGATCCTCTGGCCTCAATCGTTGTCGGCGCCATGCTGGTGAAAGTGGCCTGGGACCTGCTTGGGCCAAGTTTCGGCGAACTCACAGACAGTTCCCTTCCGGCTGATACGGAGAAAGAAATGCTCCGCCTCATTGCCGATGTTCCCGGCGTCTCAGACCCCCACAACCTGCGCACCCGCCGCATCGGCAAACTGATTGCCGCCGAGGTGCACATCCGCCTGGACGGGCAGATGACCCTGGAACAGGCCCACGAAAAAGCCAGCGAAGTGGAGCGCCGCTTCCGGGAGCGTTTCGGAGCGGAGTCTCACATTATCATTCACATGGAACCCGAAAAGTAAATCGGAGGTCGTTACTTTTCGATATACTCCAGGATTTCGGAGATGGCCGATTTGTGGCCGAGGGTTTCGTCGATTACCAGAATCTGGCCCCTGTAGTGTTTGGCCCTGAAGGAGATTTCCAGGGGATTGAAGCCGGGGGAGAGGAGCATCAGGCCGGCAGGCTTGCCGGGATTGTTGAAGGTATAGGAGCAGGCCGTGTGGCAGCCGTCGCCCTCGCCCAGCACATACACTTTGGATGAATCCACGTAGCGGAGGTTCCCCACCTGTTTCACCACCTCTTTCAGTTCTTTCACCTTGGTCTTAAGATCCGTGGCGGTGAAGTCGAAACAATATGCCACAAGGCCCTGGGAGGCAAGTTCCTTGCACCAGGATGCACCGTGTTCCATGCTTTGGCAGTACACCACCGCCGTTTTCTTCTTCGAGGTAGTGTCCCTGTCAAGGTGATATACCTGCCCGTTGATAACCCTGTCCTTTATGTAGAAACTGAGGGGCTCGGTTGCCACCTTCACCCCTTCCTCAGTTTTTACTACCTGCTGGTTCTCCGGCCCTTTCTTGGTAAAGAGAAAGACTCCAAGACCACCCAGCACCAATATGAACAGGACTCCAAGGACTTGAAGTGCCTTTTTCATAAGCTGCCTTTATTTTGCCTTGCCCTGGTTTGCCACGGCGTTCATCTTGGCGGCGATAGCCTCCTGGTCGCCCAGGAAGTAGTCCTTCACAAGATTTCCCTTCTCGTCGAATTCGAACACATAGGGAACTGCGGTGGGCAGGTTAAGGCCGATGATATCTTCGTCGGAAATGTTCTTCAGATACTTGATGATGCCGCGGAGCGAATTGCCATGGGCAACCACGATCAGATTGTCCTCTGTCTGGAGGTTGGGGAAGATAACTTCCTTCCAGTAGGGGACTGCGCGGGCGATGGTGTCCTTCAGAGCCTCTGTGCGGGGAATCTCGCTATCTGCAAGAGCCGCATAACGGGGATCGTATTTGGGATTGCGCTTGTCGTCTTCCGCCAGGGGCAGGGGGGCGATGTCGTAGCTGCGGCGCCAAATCTTTACCTGGGCCTCGCCGAACTTCTCTGCGGTTTCCGCCTTGTTAAGGCCCTGCAGGTTGCCGTAGTGCTTCTCGTTCAGCCTCCAGCTCTTCTCCACGGGAATCCAGTCCAGATCCATCTTGTCGAGGATGTTGTTAAGGGTTTTTACGGCCCTCTTCAGGTATGAGGTATATGCCTTGCCGAAGGTGAAGCCCTCCGCCTTGAGGAGCTTACCGGCCTCGATGGCCTCGTTCACGCCCTTGGGGCTGAGGTCTACATCCGTCCATCCCGTGAAACGGTTTTCCTGATTCCAAACACTTTCGCCGTGGCGAACAAGTACGATTCTTTTCATATTCTTAAGTGGTTTAGTTTTCGTATCCACAAAGATACTCATTTTTTAGGAAATATCACACCTCCCGCACCATCTCCGGGGCAATGTCGTACAAGATCCTTGCGTGGTTGGTGCGGATGATCTGCCGCTCAACGGTATTCCCGCTTCTTTTATCCACCGTCTCCCGCACTACGGTGCCGTTGCGGTAGATGTTCCCATCGGCCTCCTTGGAAAAGAATTCATCCTCCGTATGGATATGGTAGGAATGCTGGGGCTCTTTGGAAGAGTATAGCTCGCCGCGCAGGTACTCATCGTCCACATACACGAAAAGCTGATAGGTGCTGTCCGTATTGTTCTTCACGCGGTAGTCTACATAATTATAGGAAATGCTGGTTCCCGTTCCGAACGGCACCTGCCTGTTGAAATCCGGGAACAGGTCCACCCCGTCATGGTGATGGTGCTCCACGATTGTGAGCTCCGAATGCAGCACCATCCAGTGGATGAGATTTGACAGCTGGCACAGCCCTCCGCCAATGTCTTTCCCTGTGGATGCCTTTGACACTATGAGCCCTTCCTTATATCCTTTCCGTGCCGATGTCCGGCCCACCAGCTTCCACACGGAGAACGTCTCTCCGGGGCGGATGAGCACTCCGTGCATGTGAGCTGTTGCCAGTGCAAGGTTGGTTGCCTTGTTCTCCTGCAGCTGCATGTCCACGTTCCCAAGCCTCCTTCTGATGAGGGAGTTATGCTTGTATACCGGGAACGGCAGTTTCTCCTCCTGAGTGGCCCTGGCGAACTTCGTCCCGCGCACCAGGTCCTGCAGATGCCGTTTCTGTATTTCCTTCTCCTTAGAGATGAAATAGGTCAGTGGAGATATCTCGCAGAAATTTCTTCTTGTTCTCATTGCCTGATAAGTCTGTGCAAATGTACACATATTTCCCGCTACTGGCAAGAGATTCCGGTGGCTTGGGGCAGTACGAGCGGTCCCTATAAGATGATTTTGTTTGCAAAAAAACATGAAAAGCCCGATTATGATGTGGGTTAATATCCTGATAATCAATATTCATTGTAACTTATCCGTGTTCACACTTTTGTACACGGATAAGTATCCGTACCTTGCGGCCGTAAATGTTGAATGATTATGATACGAGACGGCTAAAACAATTCCGAAAAAGATTTGGGAAATGAAAAAAATGCTCTATCTTTGCAAAGCATATTATCCCGCCCCTTGAGAAAGGGCAAAATAAAGAAACAGAGCATTTTCCCTGAAACGGAGAATGCTCTTCTTTTTATCCCCGGATGCGTACTTCCCTGAGGTAATGGTCCTCATACTAATCCAATGAAATGTATGCTAATCTGAAAACGGGATAATATGCAATGGTGAAATTCTCAACCAAACTCTCCTTTGATGTGAAACTCGACTCCGAGCGCGTCAAGGAGACCACCAAGACCATCTCAAAAGTCTTGCGAGTTGTCAAGGAAACCATAAGGTCTCATGTCCGTAAAAAGACGTAGATCCCGCCCGGCTTGATGCCGGAGTCCATTTACCCATCCGGGGGAGAGGGAACCTACCATTGGGGGTTCCCTCTTTTGCATTTTGTCGCAAAAAATGCTAAATTGCATAGTTTTAAAATCTAATAACCGAACGGGTATACATAACTATATGAGACTTAAGAGTTTTATTATCCCGATAGCAGCAGTGCTGATTGGCGCCACTGCATTCCTGTCCAGCTGTTCGTGCAATAAAGAGGAACCGGTGAAGCCTAAACCGGAGGTGGAAAAGCCAACTGTATTCGATTTTTCAGATGCTGATTCTCCGGAATCGGGGGTAGAGGTCATTGAGTATGATTATGAGTCTGGCATGCTCCAGATAACCGTTCCTGAAGATCAAGTCCCAAAAGTTGGGGATATTATTTGCTCCGGTATCACTGAAGAAGCTCCATATGGGTTTTTGATGCAAGTGGGTAGTGTTGAACAAGTTT
>JAEEUZ010000081.1 GCA_016290725.1 Bacteroidales bacterium
CTCTTCGCTACGGGACGATATGAACTTGCCCTGATGCGCCGCGATCGTGCAGAAGTTGCACCCCCCGAAACAGCCCCTGTGGGTATTTACGGAGAACTTGATCATGTCGTACGCGGGAATCCTCTTTCCCTTGTAGCGCGGGTGCGGCAGCTTCGTGAACGGCAGGTCCCAGAAGGAGTCCATCTCCGCAGTGGTGGCCGTGGGGAACGTGGGATTGATCTGCACGTACCCGTCGCCCACCGGCTCCACAATCGTATCCGGGCATGCCAGATTCGCATGTATCTCTATCTCGTGAAAATTCTCCGCAAACGCCCTCTTACTCTTACAGCACTCTTCATAACTATGAAGAATCAAAAGGCCTGGCGTTCCTCCGGGACCCTCCGGAACTGGGCCTTTTGCGAAAAAGGCGATTTGGGGGATTTGTCGCATACGGCGCAGGGGCCAGCGCTTTTCGATGCCGCGGGTGAGTTCCAGCATGGGGCGTTCGCCCATGCCGTAGCAGAGCCAGTCGGCCCCGGAGGAGACGAGGACGGAGGGGAGGAGGCGGTCCTGCCAGTAGTCGTAGTGGGTGAGACGCCGGAGGGATGCCTCGATGCCGCCTATGACAACCGGAATGTCCGGATACAGCTGCTTGAGTATCTTGGTGTACACGGTGACGGCATAGTCCGGCCGGGCTCCCGCCTTGCCGTCCGGGGTGTAGGCGTCGTCGGAGCGGAGGCGCTTGGAGGCCGTGTAGTGGTTAACCATGGAGTCCATGGCGCCGGCATTCACGCCGAAGTACAGCCGCGGGGCGCCAAGTTTGCGGAAGTCGCGAAGATCGTCCCTCCAGTTTGGCTGGGGGACAACCGCCACGCGGTAGCCGTATTTCTGTAGCCATCGGGCTATGACCGCCGTGCCGAACGAGGGATGATCCACAAAGGCGTCTCCGCTGAAGATTATAATGTCGATATAATCCCAGCCGAGCTCTTTCACCTCCTTCACGGAAGTGGGAATCATCTCTGCCGAAGCCATGCTATCTGAACCTTCTGCCCTTGAGTTTAAGCACTCCCCAGAACGCCTCGCCGAATATGCCGCTGCTCATCTTGGAAGTGCCTTTCTGGCGGTTGACGAAAATAATCGGAACCTCCTGAAGAGAGAAGCCAAGCCTGTAGGCGGTGTATTTCATCTCTATCTGGAAGCCGTAGCCCTTCATGCGCACGTCGTCCAGGTTCATCCTCTCCAGCACTTTCCGGGTGTAGCACACGAAACCGGCGGTGGTGTCGAAAATCTTTATTCCCAGGATGAATCTCACATAGGCCGATGCGAAATAGGACATCATAATCCGGCGAAGAGGCCAGTCCACCACCGAAATGCCGTGGCAGTAGCGCGAGCCGATGGCGACATCGGCCCCGTCTTCCGCGCAGGCCTTCCAGAGGCGAAGAAGGTCGTCCGGGTTGTGCGAGAAGTCCGCATCCATCTCGAAAATGAAGCCATAGTCCCTCTCAAGGGCCCATTTGAAGCCTGTGAGATATGCGGTTCCCAGACCCTGCTTGCCGCTGCGCTCGATAATGTGCAGCCTCGCGGGGAATTCCGCCATGAGGGCCTTCACGGCTGCGGCGGTGCCGTCCGGGGAACCGTCGTCGATTACCAGTATGTGGAATCCGCCTTCAAGGGAGAACACCTTGCGGATGATGGCCTCGATGTTCTCTATCTCGTTGTAGGTGGGGATTATGACAAGTTTTGCGTCCATATTACTTTCCTATAGCCTTAAGCATCTCTTCCACGGCCGCCTCCAGCTGGAGGTCACGGCCGCCGAGGACGGATGCGGGGTCGTTGTAAACCAGGATGTCCGGTTCTATCTGGTTGTTCTCGATGTATCTCTGCTCCTTGGTGTCCCAGTTGCCGACCTGGGGGATGCCGAATACAATCTGGGGATTGATCTGGGTTTCCCACCACACTGCGGTCATTGTTCCCGGGACGGGTGCGCCGATGAGCTTGCCGATTCCCAGCTCCCTGTAGGCCAGGGGGAAGCCGGAAGCGTCGGAATAATTATCCTCGCCGATCAGAACGCATGAGGGCTTCGTCCATTTGTTGAACGGCTCGTGGCCGATGTACTGGCCGCGGGGAGTGAACAGGCAGTATTCCTTTCCGCCCAGGAAGGTTACCAGATCGTCGTGCAGCCATCCGCCGCCGTTGTGACGGGTGTCCACGATTAGAGCCTCGCAGGCACGGTACCTGCCCAGTGCTTTGGAGTACAGTTCCCGGAAGCTGGGAGAGTTCATGCCCTGGATGTGCACGTAGCCCACTTTTCCTCCGGAGAGACGTTCCACCATATCCTCCCTCTGGCGAACCCAGCGGCGGTATAGCCCGTTGGAATCCGAGGAGGAGGGGACCACCGTGTAGTCGTGCTCCTTGCATTTGTGCTTTACACGGATTACGATCCGTTTGCCCGCCTTGTTGTACAGAAGCGGCAGCCAGTTTTCTCCCTTCTCGATTTCGTGCCCTTCGATGGCAATTATTACATCGCCCTCCTCGATTTCGCTGCTCACGTTGGAAAGCACGCCGCCGGGGAGAAGCTCCTTGATCTTGATTCCCTTTCCGCTGTACTCCGGATCGGCGATGAAGCCCAGGTGGCCCATGCTAAGGCTGCTGGTGGGGCGGTACCTGCCGCCGGTGTGGGAGCCGTTAAGCTCGCCAAGGAGTTCGGAGAGGAAGTCCTGGAAATCGAAGTAATTGTCGATATGGGGGAGGAAGCGGGCGTAGTTCTCATGGTAGTAGTTCCAGTCGCAGCCGTGAAGGGCGGGGTCGTAGAACTTCTCCAGCACCTGTTTCCACACATGCTCGAAGATGTATGCCCTTTCTTCCATGGGACGGAATTCAAAATCGCCGCTGAAACTTATGTCCGTTACCTTGTTGTTGGATGTGTTTACGCGGAGGATGGAGTTACGTCCGGCGATGTAGATGTTCTTGCCATCGGCACCTGGGGTGATTGATCCGCCAACCCTGCGCTTGACAACCGTGATGTTTCCTTCGCGGTCCCTTACGCAGAGGTCCATGCCGTTTTCCAGAAGCTGCACGAAATAGAGTTTCTTGCCGTCCGGGGTGAGATAGCAGTCGCCGATGCGGTTGGAGTGGGGGGTGAGACGGATGATGCGGTCGTCCCTGTGCTCCAGGTCGGGTTTTATCTTATCAGGTTTGGGCGTGTCCGTGCTGTCTGCTTTCTCCGATTTGGGTTTTTCCGGGTTGAGCAGATTGTCCAGGTCTTCTTCCTCCTTGCCCCTGCGGAAATCCGTATAGGCCTTGCCGTCGAAGAACATGATGAAGATGTCCGATTCGGCGCCCCAGCTGCCATGGCTGCGGTAGCCCATCTTGTCCGACTGCCAGATCATCGCCTTGCCGCCGAGAGCCCAGCGGAAATCGCCGTCGGAATAGCCGCTGCGCGTAATGTTCACGGTTTCCCCGCCGTCAACCTCGATCATGGCGATGTCGCTGTTGTTCCAGCCTCCATCGGCCTGCCAGTTACAGAGGATGTATCGGCTATCCGGGCTCCATTCGAAGCTCTGGTCGCCGTCCGAGTAGGAATAGTTCACGTCTTTGTGAAGCGACTGCTCCTTGCCCGTCTTGAGGTTTTTCACCATCAACTCGGTGCGGTTGCGTAGATAGGCGATCCATTTGCCGTCCGGCGATACGGAGGGCTGGAAGCAGGTTTCACCTTCCTTTGTTATGCGTTCTTCCTTGAACTGGGAGGCGTAGGTGAAAAGCTTGTCGTCCTTGTTCACGAGAGAGGTGCACCAGATGCTCCAGCACCCGTCCCTTTCCGCGGCGTAATAGAGGCTGCGTCCGTCTTTGGAGAAGCTCACGCCCCTTTCCTGGGTGGGAGTGTTGGTGATGCGGCGAGTGGTCTTGTAATCCACGGAGGTTACGAATACTTCGCCCCTCACCACAACGGCTATTTCTTTTTCTCCGGGAGAGACCGCCATCGCAGTTATTCCGGAGGAGAAATTCAAGCGGTACATCTCGCTGTTCACATCGTCCCTGTAGAGGGTGATTTCCACCTTCACGGGCTCCGAGCCTTCACGAAGGGTATAAAGGTCTCCGTTATATGAATAGGCGATTATGCCGTCCTGGGATACGGACAGGAAACGCACGGGGTTCTTGTCGTAGAAAGTGAGCTGTTTGCTCTCGGACGGATTGGAAAGTGAGCTGCGGTACACGTTGGAGGTTTTTCCGTCCTGCTCGCTCAGGTAATAGAAGGTATTGCCGTCGGAGGCGAACACGGGGTTACGGTCCTCGCCCTTATAGGTGGAGAGTTTGGTGAAAGCGCCGCCGTCGTACAGCCAAATGTCGCGGGTGACCGACGATGTGTGGTGCTTACGGAGCGGATCTTCATAGCCCTTGTAATCCTCGTACAGGATCTTTCCGTCCTTGCCGATGGAAAGGGCGCTCACCGGGAGGCAGGTAACCTGCACCGGATCCCCTCCAGTGATGGGAGTCTTGTAAAGCTGGGAGTCGCCGGGGAAACCGTCGTAGGACGGGTTTGTTAGGGCCGCGTAGCTCCAATTGAAAAGGACGTCTCCCTCGGGTGAAACCGCCAGGGGAGTCTCGTTGCCGGGCATGGTTGTGAGCCTTTTCGGCGTGCCGCCCTTAGGGGATGTGGCATATACGTCCTTTGAACCTTCCCTGTATGAGCAGAAGACTATCCACTGGCCGTCCGGCGACCAGATGGGCTCGCTCTCGTATGCGCTGTTGGTGGTTATCTGGAGGGCCTGCCCGCCGGTTGCGGCAACTGTGTAGATGTCGCCTTTATAGCTGAAGGCGATGGTTTTGCCGTCCGGGGAAATGGCGTTGCGGCGAATCCAGGAGGGATTTTCCTGGGCCGATACGGTGATGGCTACCAGCAGGGCCGATGTCGCTAAGATTGTTCTGATGCTCATGGGTTTTTATTTTACGGTGAGGAGAAGGTCGATGGGGAGGTCTTCCGAAGAAGTGCCGATGAGGATGTGGAAGTCGCCGGGTTCGAGTTTCCACTCGTGCGCATCGGCATCGAAGAAACTCAGGTCTTCCGGATTGAGGGTGAACGAGAGAGTGCGGGCTTCTCCGGGGGCCAGATATACTTTCTGGAAGCCCTTGAGTTCGCGCACGGGGCGCTCAACTGAGGCTTCCGCATCGTTAACGTATAGCTGAACAACTTCTGCACCGGCCTTGTCTCCGGTGTTCTTTACGGTAACTTTAGCCGTTACGTTGCTTCCTGCCTTCACGACTTTCTTTGTGAGGAAGGCTCCGCTAAGCTCAAAGCTGGTGTAACTGAGGCCGTAGCCGAAGGGGTACTGGACGGGGATGTCCTTTGAGGAGTACCAGCGGTAGCCGATGAACACGCCTTCGTCGTAGTACTCTTCCCAGTAGGGAACGCCTTCAACCTCGATTCCGGGATACTGGCGCTCCGTCTTGATGGGGCCGTCGGCAAGGGCCTTGGGCATTGTGAAGGGCAGTTTTCCGGAGGGGTTCACCGCGCCGGTGAGAACATCGGCAAGGGCATGACCGCTTTCCGATCCGCCGTACCAGGCCTGGACGATGGCGTTGACCTTATCGGCCCAAGGCATGGCTACCGGGGAACCGGAGATGTTAACCACTATGAGGTTGGGGGTTACTTCGGCAAGGGCCTCGATAAGTTCATCCTGGCCATAGGGGAGGACGATGTCCACGCGGTCCGTGCCTTCGTTGTCCTGGAATTTGCTCTTGTTCAGGCCGCCGATGAAGATGACGATATCGGCCTCCTTTGCCGCCGCTACGGCATCGGCCTTAAGCTGCTCGGGGCTGCGGCTTTCGGAAAGGTCCTGGCCGGTTACCACGGCGTTGTAGTCTGTGCGGGTGTCTCCCACGTAGCCGCGCTCCCACACGACATCGGCCTTGCCTTCAAAAGCTTCCCTGAGGGCATCCAGAGGGATGACTTCGTATTTTGCCTTGAGGTTGGAGGAGCCGCCGCCCACGACCATCATCTTGTAGGCGTTTTCGCCCACGAGGAGGATTGTAGGCTTGTCATCTCGGCCAAGCGAAGCGCGTGGAGAGATCTCATCGACTCGAAGCGGCAGGGCGCCGCCGTTCTTCAGCAGCACGATTCCTTCCGCGGCAATCTTGCGCGATGCGGCGAAGTGTTCCGGAGAGGTGAAGCTGCCGAAGTTCTGAACCGGATTCATGGCTGTGCGGAAGATTGTGCGAAGAACGCGGCGGGCCTTGTCGTCGAGGCCTTCTTCGGTGGCTCGGCCGTCACGCAGGCGCTCCAGATAGGGGTTTGCCAGGTGGTACATGTCGTAGGTGTTGGACGCTGCGCCCTGAAGGCCGTTGGTCCATGTGCCCATTTCGATGTCAAGGCCGTTGGCGGCCGCTTCGTCATCGTCCCTGCAGCCGCCCCAGTCGCTTATAACAACGCCGTCGAAACCCCATTCATCCTTGAGGATATCCTGGAGCAGGCGCTTGTTGTGGCAGTTGTACTGGCCGTTCCAAAGGTTGTATGAGCCCATGATCGCCCATGCGCCGCCTTCCTGCACGGCTGCCTTGAAGGCGGGGAAGTATATCTCGTACAGGGTGCGGTCGTCTACATTCGAGTTGGTTTTGGTGCGGCGCGTCTCCTGGTTGTTAACCGCGAAATGCTTCACGCAGGCGGCAACGCCCTGTTCCTGCACGCCTTTAATATAAGGTACTACAAGCTGTGCCGCCAGATACGGATCTTCGCCCATATACTCGAAGGTGCGCCCGTTAAGCGGGGTGCGGCCCATGTTCACACCAGGGCCCAGCAGAATATCCTTTTCGCGGTAGCGGGCCTCCTCGCCGATGCACTTCCCGTACAGGGCGCTTAGCTCGCGGTCCCAGGTTGCGGCCAGGTTCACCAGCGCGGGATACGCCGTGCAGGAGTCGTTCGTCCATCCTGCCTGGTCCCATTCGTCCCACAGCACCTCCGGACGGATGCCGTGAGGGCCGTCCGTGTGCCACAGCTCCGGAATGCCCAGGCGCGGGACGCCTGCGCTGGAAAACTTTGACTGAGCGTGCGTAATGGCCACTTTTTCCTCCAGCGTCATCCGCTGCAGGGCATCTTCCACCCTCTCTTCCAGAGGCTTGGTGGGGTCCAGATAAACGGGGGTGCTGCTCTGCCTGGGGCAGCAAGCGGCGAGTATCGCCGCAGTGATGAAGATAACGGTGGCTCTTTTCATAGTATCACGTCTTTTTAGAATTCCAAATATAATAATAATGTGCCTGTTATGCAAGCGTAAAATGCAAATAATTGAGAATCATTATATTACGCAAATCGTCTCCGGCAAAACGCCGGAGACGATTCTCACAATCAACTCACACTGAGTGGGTTACATTTCACGCTCGAATCCACTATAATTTGCCCTTTGCCGGAAAGTCTGACACGACGGTCGGCTCCGTGAAGCCGTTGGGCCGAAGGTCCTGTATGTCAGAGGAATCGTCAGAACGCCAGCACGGGGCGTGCTCTTATTTCCTTTAAATGAATAACGGATGCCTGGTTAGCTATGACTAGAGGCCTAAGTCCGCGATTTCGATAAAAAAATCAAAAATTTCGCAAAAAATTATTGTTTTTCAGAAAAAATGTATATATTTGCGACAAGAAACCAAATCTAACGAGATATGATTGCAAATTGGTGGGCTTCCCTTAGCCCGATTATGGGAATCGTCTGGATAGTTACACTGGTTGCCACGCTGGTGTTCATCATCCAGAGCGTTATGACTTTCATTGGTGCGGATGTGGATGCGGACTTCGACACTGATGTGGACCTTTCGGCCGACGGCAGCGACCTGTCCAACATCGACACCGGTACCAATCTCTACACCCTCCGCAATTTCGTGAACTTCTTCATGGGATTCGGCTGGAGCATCATCATCCTGAAGGATAGCATCAAGTCTACCGCGGTGCTCATCCTGGTGTCGGTGGTGGTGGCCGTCGCCCTTGTGGCCCTGGTGATGTACCTCTTCAAATGGCTGTCGTCCATGCAGGCCAGCGGCAATATCGACGTGAAGACATCGGCCGTGGGATGCGAGGGCAAGGTCTATCTCACCATCCCCGCAAAGAGGCAGGGCTCCGGCAAGGTTCAGATCAGCATCAACGGTGCGGTGCGCGAGTACGATGCCGTTACCGAGGACGAAGAACTCAAGACCGGCTCGCCCATCCGCGTGGTGGAGGCCATCGACTCGAATACACTCCTTGTGGAAGAAATCAACAACTATATAGTATAAAGGTATGAATCCAGTTTATCTTATCATCATCATCGTTGCGGTAGTGTTCGTAACCCTTTCCGCAATCCTCAAGCGCTATCGCCGCTGCCCCTCCGACAAGATTCTCGTAATCTACGGTAAAACAGGCCGCAAATCATCGGCAAAGTGCATCCACGGCGGTGCTGCCTTCATCTGGCCCGTGTTCCAGGATTTCTCCTACCTGGACCTCAAGCCCATCTCCATCGAGTGCAACCTTCAGAACGCACTTTCCAAGCAGAACATCCGCGTGGACGTTCCCTGCCGCTTCACCGTGGGTATCAGCACCGAGCCCGAGGTTATGACCAACGCCGCCGAGCGTCTCCTCGGCCTTTCCACGGACAGCATCCAGAGCATCGCCACCGATATCCTCTTCGGTCAGCTGCGTCTTGTCATCGCCACGATGGACATCGAGGAAATCAACTCGGACCGCGACAAGTTCCTGGCGAGCGTTTCCGCGAACGTGGAGGCTGAACTCCGCAAGATCGGCCTCAAGCTCATCAACGTGAACGTCACCGATATCCGCGACGAGTCCGGCTATATCGAGGCTCTCGGTAAGGAAGCCGCCGCAAAGGCCATCAACGACGCCAAGAAGAGCGTTGCAGAACAGAACCGTTACGGTGAAACCGGTAAGGCCCAGGCCGATAAGGACACCCGTGTGAATGTTGCCGCGGCCGATGCCGATGCCGTCAAGGGTGAAAACAACGCCAAGATCGAAATCGCCAACTCCGACGCCCTTCGCCGTCAGAAGACTGCAGAGGCAGACCGCGTTGCAGTTGCCGCCGAAAAGGTTCAGGCCGCTAAGGCTCTCCAGGAGGCATACCAGAGCGAGCGCGACGCTGAAATGGCCCGTGCCGAACGTGAGAAGGCAACCCAGCAGGCCAACATCGTTGTGGCAGCCGAAATTGACAAGGAGAAGAAGATCATCGAGGCCGAAGCAGAGGCCGAGCAGGCACGCCGAAAGGCAAAGGGTGAAGCCGACGCCATCTACGCCAAGATGGATGCACAGGCCCGCGGTATGTTCGAAATCCTCACCAAGCAGGCCGACGGTTTCAAGAACCTGGTCGGTGCTGCGGAAGGCGACGCCCAGAAGGCCGTCCTGATGATGATTGCCGACAAACTCCCCGAACTGGTGAAGACCCAGGTGGAGGCCGTCAAGGGCATCAACATCGACAAGGTGACCGTATGGGACACCGGTAGCGGAGAGAACGGCAAAACCGCCACTTCCAACTTCATCTCCGGTATGATGAAGAGCGTTCCCCCGCTGGAGGACCTGTTCAAGATGGCCGGTATGGAACTGCCTTCCTATCTGAAGGGCAAGGTAGCGGAAGAGCAGCCTCAGGAAAAAGCAGAATAAGGAGGTCCTATGCCGATAATTGTTAACGTAGACGTAATGCTCGCGCGCCGGAAAATGTCCTCCGGCGAGCTGGCCCAGAAAGTCGGCATCACCCCCGCCAACCTTTCAATCCTGAAGTGCGGCAAAGCCAAAGCCGTACGACTATCTACCCTGGACGCATTGTGCCAGGCCCTGGAATGCCAGCCGGGAGACCTGCTGGAGTACAGGGAATAAACTAAACGTGCGCAGGGGTCCACTGGAATGGACCCCTGCATACGTTTTTACCGGAAAAGTGAGCGTAGGGGTGCCAGAGTATGGACCCCTACGCACGTTTTACTGCTCCTTGATGATATCCATGCCCAGACGGATGGCCTCCTCGTTCATGGGGATGAGGTGGTGGTGGCGCTCCGGGAGGGTTTTCCTCAAAGCCTTCAGCACGCCTTCGATGGACACGATGGGGTGAACCTTAAGGAAGCCACCCAATACAATCATGTTGAACACTTTGATCATGTTCATCTCAGCTGCCTTGTCCATGGCGTCGATGCGGT